>JBQDFB010000008.1:7954-60266 GCA_052085045.1 Microbacteriaceae bacterium
TCGTGGCTCGAGTACGCCGCGCTGGACGTCCTGCACCTCGTCGACGTGCGTGATCGCATCGCTGAGGAACTGGAGGAGCAGTCCAAGACCGAGTTCGCGGCGCAGGAATTCGCCGCGACGCTGGCGCAGCCGCCGCGTGCGCCCCGCGAAGATCCCTGGCGCCGGCTGAGCGGACTGCACCAGGTGAAAGGGGCGCGCAACCTTGCTATCGCCCGTTCGCTCTGGGAAGCGCGCGAGGAGTACGCCCAGCAGCAGGACACCTCGCCAGGGCGCCTCGTTCCCGACCGGTCGCTCGTCGCCGCTGTGCTCGCGAATCCGCAGTCGAAGCAGGCGCTGTCGGGTGTGCAGGCGTTCAACGGTCGTGCGAGCCGCACCGAGCTCGACCGCTGGTGGGCTGCCATGGTGCGCGGTCGCGAGACAGAAGACCTCCCGCGAGCACGGGTGTCCACCGATTCCCTCCCCCCGGCACGTGCGTGGTCGGACCGCAACCCCGAAGCTGACGCGCGTCTCAAGCTCGCGCGCCCTGCCGTCGAGGCCGTGGCCGAAGAGCTGCACATGCCGACGGAGAACCTGTTGAAGCCGGAGATGCTGCGCCGGCTCGCGTGGACACCGCCCGCGCTGACGACGGATGCTGTCGCCTCTGCCCTTGCCGGCCTCGGCGCTCGGCCGTGGCAGATTGACCAGACTGCACAGAAGATCGTGGATGCCTTTGTAGAAGCCGCGCAATCGCCCGACCCGACCGTCGCTCCGGCATCGTAGGTTCACCCCAACCGATTCCCGGCGCCCCTCCGCGCCTCCTAGGCTGAAGTCATTCCCCAACCTTTGGAGGCAGAGTGGCCGAGATCTCGGACGTCTACTTCGTCGATGGCACGCGTACCCCGTTCGGGCGCGCCGGCGAAAAGGGCATGTACTGGAACACCCGCGCAGATGACCTCGCTGTGAAGGCGACGATCAGCCTGATGGAGCGGAACTCCGCCGTTCCCGCTGACCGCGTCGATGACGTGGCGATCGCTGCGACCTCGCAGACCGGCGATCAGGGCCTCACCCTCGGCCGCTCGGTCGCGATCCTCGCCGGGCTTCCCAACACCGTTCCTGGTCTCGCCGTCGAGCGCATGTGCGCCGGTGCGATGACCAGCGTGACGACGATGGCGGCATCCATCGGCATCGGCATGTACGACTTCGCTCTCGCGGGCGGCGTCGAGCACATGGGCCATCACCCGATCGGCGACAACGCCGACCCGAACCCGCGCTTCGTCGCGGAGAAGATGGTTGACCCCGGCGCCCTCAACATGGGCGTCACGGCTGAGCGCATCTTCGACCGGTTCCCGCACCTCACCAAGGAGCGCTCCGACCGCTTCGGCATGCTCAGCCAGCACAAGGTGCAGGCAGCCTACGACGCCGGCAAGATCCAGCCGGATCTCGTGCCCGTCGCCGTCAAGGATGCCGAGGGCGCCTGGGGCCTGGCCACCGAAGACGAGGGGCGCCGTCCGCAGACGACCATGGAAGATCTCGCGGCGCTGAAGACCCCGTTCCGTCCGCACGGTCGGGTCACCGCTGGCACCTCCTCTCCGCTCACCGATGGGGCGACCATGTCGCTGCTCGCCGGTGGCGGTGCGGTCAAGGAGTTCGGCCTGCAGCCGAAGATGAAGCTCGTCTCGTTCGCGTTCGCGGGCGTCCAGCCGGAGATCATGGGCATCGGCCCGATCCCATCGACCGAGAAGGCTCTGCAGAAGGCCGGATTGAAGATCTCCGACATCGGCCTGTTCGAGCTCAACGAGGCATTCGCGATCCAGGTGATCTCGCTGCTCGACCACTTCGGCATCGCCGACGACGACCCGCGGGTGAACCAGTGGGGCGGGGCCATTGCGGTCGGTCACCCGCTCGCGGCATCCGGTGTGCGTCTGATGATCCAGCTCGCGGCGCAGTTCGCCGAGCGCCCCGACGTCCGCTACGGCCTGACCGCCATGTGCGTCGGTCTCGGCCAGGGTGGTTCGGTCATCTGGGAGAACCCGTTCTACGACGGCAAGAAGCGGAAGTGAGTGCCGGAATGACCGACTACGAAAAGATCGATTTCTCCCCCATCGTCGACCTCGCCGGCGACGAGGTCGTCACGCACTCCACCGTGCGCGACGTACGCCTCGCTTCCGGCAAGGTGCTGGCCCTGATCACGCTCGACAACGGGCGCGACCACACCCGGCCCAACACGTTGGGACCGGCCACCCTCACTGAACTCGGTGAGACGCTCGCCGGCGTCAAAGCTCGTGCTGCCGCCGGGGAGATCCAGGCCGTCGGCATCACCGGCAAGCAGTACATCCTGGCCGCCGGCGCGGATCTATCGGACATCACCAAGGTGACGTCGAAGGATCAGGCGCTGCTCATCGCGCAGCTCGGCCACAAGGTGATCGGTTCGCTCGGCGATCTCGGCGTCCCCTCATTCGCGTTCGTGAATGGCCTCGCGCTCGGCGGCGGCCTCGAGATCGCGCTGAACTCGACGTATCGCACCGTGGATGCTTCGGCCGCGGCCATCGCGCTGCCCGAGGTCTTCCTGGGCCTCATCCCCGGCTGGGGAGGCGCGTACCTGTTGCCGAACCTCATCGGCATCGAGAACGCCCTCGAGGTCGTGATCTCGAACCCGCTCAAGCAGAACCGGGTGCTCAAGCCGCAGCAGGCGTTCGACCTGGGGATCATGGATGCGATCTTCCCCGCGTCGAACTACCTGGAGAATTCGCTGGCCTGGGCGGACGGCGTCCTGAGCGGCACGGTCAAGGTCGAGCGCAAGAACGAGCCCGGCAAGATCGAACGCCTCACCAAGTGGCCGATCGCCATCAAGATGGCCCGCGCGATGCTGGAGTCGAAGATCGGCACCATGCCGCGCTCGCCGTACCTGGCACTCGACCTGCTCGACAAGGCCAGGAGCGGTACGTCGCCCAAGGACCGCGCTGAGGGCTTCGCGCGCGAGGATGAGGCGCTCTCCGAGCTCGTCTCGGGCGATCAGTTCGCCGCTTCCATGTACGCGTTCGACCTGGTGCAGAAGCGGGCCAAGCGCCCCGTCGGCGCCCCCGACAAGACGCTGGCGAAGAAGGTCACCAAGGTCGGCATCATCGGGGCCGGCCTGATGGCCAGCCAGTTCGCGCTGCTGTTCGTTCGCAAGCTGCAGGTGCCGGTGCTGATCACCGACCTGGATCAGACGCGGGTGGACAAGGGCGTGGCATACATCCACGAAGAGATCGGCAAACTCGAGCAGAAGGGCCGCCTCGACGCCGACACAGCGAACAGGCTCCGTGCCCTCGTCACGGGCACGACCGACAAGGCGCTGTATGCAGACTGCGACTTCGTCATCGAGGCCGTGTTCGAGGAGGTCGGGGTCAAGCAGCAGGTGTTCGGCGAGATCGAGCAGATCATCGCCGAAGACGCGATCCTCGCGACCAACACCTCGTCGCTGTCGGTCGAGGAGATCGGCTCACAGCTCACGCATCCCGAGCGGCTGGTCGGCTTCCACTTCTTCAACCCGGTCGCGGTCATGCCGCTGATCGAGATCGTGAAGACACCGGTGACGAACGAGCAGACCCTCTCGACGGCGTTCGTCGTCGCGAAGGGGCTGGGCAAGAACGCCGTCCTGACCGCCGACGCCCCCGGATTCGTCGTGAACCGTCTGCTGGCGAAGGTCATGGGTGAGGCGGCGCGCGCGGTGTACGAAGGTACGCCGATCGCCGACGTCGAGCAGGCGTTCGCGCCGCTCGGACTGCCGATGGGACCATTCCAGCTCATCGACCTCGTCGGATGGAAGGTCGCAGCCCACGTGCAGGACACCATGGTTAGGCACTTCCCCGACCGGTTCTACGCGAACGAGAACTTCCACGCTCTCGCCGAGCTCGAGAACGTCGTCGAGAAGGACAAGGGCGGTCGCGTCACCGGTTGGACCAAGGCCGCCGAGAAGGCTCTCAAGGGCGCCGTGGACTCCGCACCGGCCTCGGCCGAGACGATCCTCACCCGTGTGCAGGACGGTCTCGCGCAGGAGATCAAGCTCATGCTCGATGAGAAGGTCGTGCCCGAGGTCGAAGACATCGACCTGTGCCTGATTCTCGGAGCCGGCTGGCCCTTCATCGACGGTGGTGCCTCACCGTACCTGGATCGCGAGGGCGCGTCGGAGCGCATGTTCGGCGGAACGTTCCACACTCCGCAGATCCGCGGCATCGCGAACTGAACGAAGCGTCGGGCCCGGGTACCTCAGGTGCCCGGGCCCGACGCCGTTCCGGCTGACGCTCGCGGTGCCCGGGCCCGACGCCGTTCCGGCTGACGCTCGCGGGTCGTTGAGCGAGCGCAGCGAGACGAAACGCCTTGAGCGAGCGAAGCGAGTCGAAAGGGTCGTCGCCCCGTCAGCGCCGCTCGTGCAGCGGCAGATCGATCGCGCCGGTCTCCCCGGCGTGGCGTGCAACCGGAATCCGTGTGCCGAGCACCTGTGCGACGACGTCCTGCGCGATCTTCGGGGCTGTGAGTCCGGCATCCGCCAAAATCTGGTCGCGCGAGGCATGATCGATGAACTCATCCGGCAGTCCGAGCTCGTCCACAGCGGTGTCGATGCCTGCTTCGCGCAGCACCTGACGCACGCGTGTGCCGATGCCGCCAACGCGGATGCCGTCCTCCAGGGTGATCACGAGACGGTGGTGCGCGGCGAGCTCGATGATCGACGGCTGCACGGGGATCGCCCATCGAGGGTCGACGACCGTGGCGCCGATGCCCTGGGCGCGCAGTCGCGCCGCGACATCCATCGCCAGCGCTGCGAACGGTCCGATACCGACGATCAGGACGTCTTCGGACTCGCCGCGCGAGAGCACGTCGACACCGTCGTCCAGTCGTTCGACAGCTTCGATGTCGTCTGCCACCCCGCCCTTGGGGAACCGGATCACGGTGGGAGCGTCGTCGACCGCCACGGCCTCATCGAGCGCCTCTGCGAGCCGCGTGCCGTCTCGTGGCGCCGCGATGCGGATGTGCGGCACGATCTGCAGCATCGCCAGATCCCACATGCCGTGGTGGCTGGGACCGTCGGGCCCGGTGACCCCGGAACGGTCCAATACGAATGTGACGCCCGCCTTGTGCAGAGCGACATCCATGAGCACCTGATCGAACGCACGCCCCATGAATGTCGCGTACAGCGCGACGACGGGGTGCAGGCCGCCGTAGGCGAGCCCTGCGGCTGAGGTGACGGCATGCTGCTCGGCGATGCCGACGTCGTACACACGGTCGGGGAAGCGTTCGGCGAACGGAGCGAGGCCCGTCGGCCGCAGCATCGCGGCGGTCATGGCGATGACGCGCGTGTCGCGCTCGCCCACGCGCACGAGGGCATCGGAGAACACATCGGTCCAGCCGCGCGTACTGCTGCCGAGCGGTTCGCCGGTCACCGGGTCTATGCGGTTCACGGCATGGAACTGGTCGGCCTCGTCGTCGCGCGCCGGCTGGTAGCCGCGGCCCTTCTCGGTGATCGTGTGGACGATCACCGGTGCGCCGTATGACTTCGCCAGTTCGAGCGTCTCGATGAGAGCCGGGATGTCGTGCCCGTCGATGGGCCCGAGATATTTGATGTCGAGGTTGGAATACAGTGCCTCGTTGTTGGTGAACCGGGAGAGGAACCCGTGGGTTCCGCCGCGGATGCCGCGGAACGTGGCGCGGCCCACCGCACCGAACACCCGGAAGAAGCGGTCGGACTTGCGATGCAGGTCTTTGTACGCCGCGGCCGTACGAACCCTGTTCAGGTAGCGCGACATACCCCCGATCGTCGGCGCATAGGAGCGGCCGTTGTCGTTGACGATGATGACGAGGTTGC
The DNA here is from genome assembly GCA_052085045.1 of Microbacteriaceae bacterium. Classification (GTDB taxonomy): domain Bacteria; phylum Actinomycetota; class Actinomycetes; order Actinomycetales; family Microbacteriaceae; genus Microbacterium. Next base: position 13,776 of record JBQDFB010000008.1, read on the forward strand.
GGTCGTTGTCATCGGAGATGTTGTTGAGCGCTTCCCAGGTCATCCCGCCGGTGAGCGCCCCATCGCCGACGACGGCGACGACGTGACGGTCGTCGCGCCCCGTGGCCGAGAGCGCTCGCGAGATGCCGTCCGCCCAGCTCAGGGAACTGGAGGCATGCGAGGACTCGACGACGTCGTGGACGCTCTCGCTGCGCTGCGGATAGCCGGCGAGCCCGTCGCGCACGCGCAGTCCGGAGAAGTCCTGGCGACCCGTGAGCAGCTTGTGCACGTACGACTGGTGCCCGGTGTCGAAGACGAACGGGTCATCGGGCGACTCGAACACACGGTGCAGCGCGATGGTGAGTTCGACGACGCCGAGGTTCGGACCCAGGTGACCACCGGTGCGGGAGACGTTCTCGATGAGGAACGTGCGAACCTCATCGGCCAGCTCTGCCAGCTGCGTGGGGCTGAGCCCGTCGAGATCTCGCGGTCCGTGGATGCCGGTAAGAATGGGCATCAGCACCTCCTGAACGTCTTCACCGAACGCCTCCCCTGGCGCGGGCGACGACTATTCGATGTTACCGCCACGCCCCGGGAATCAGCCGAGCATGAACAGCGAACAGGCCCGGATGCCGGAGCACCCGGGCCTGTTTGCTGACATGATCAGACCAGCTGACGCAGTACGTACTGCAGGATTCCGCCGTTGCGGTAGTAGTCGGCCTCACCGGGTGTGTCGATGCGGACGACGGCATCGAACTCGACCGTCTTCTTGCCCTCGGGCGAGTGGTCGCTCGGCTCAGCCGTCACGCGCACGGTCTTCGGCGTGGTGCCGTTGTTGAGCTCCTCGAGCCCCGTGATCGAGACGATCTCGGTGCCGTCCAGGCCCAGCGACTCCCAGCTCTCACCGTCGGGGAACTGCAGCGGCACGACGCCCATGCCGATCAGGTTGGAGCGGTGGATGCGCTCGAAGCTCTCGGTGATGACCGCCTTGACGCCCAGCAGGCTGGTGCCCTTGGCAGCCCAGTCGCGCGACGAGCCTGAGCCGTACTCCTTGCCGCCGAAGACGACGAGCGGGGTGTCCTGCTCTGCGTAGTTCTGGCAGGCGTCGAAGATGAACGACTGCGGCGCATCCGGCTGGGTGAAGTCGCGGGTGTAGCCGCCCTCGACCTCGGCACCGTCGTTGACGGCGCGGACGATCTGGTTCTTCAGACGGATGTTCGCGAACGTGCCGCGGATCATCACCTCGTGGTTGCCGCGGCGCGAGCCGAAGGAGTTGAAGTCCTTCTGGCGCACGCCGTGCTCCTCGAGGTACTTCGCCGCCGGGGTACCGATCTTGATGTTTCCGGCCGGGCTGATGTGGTCGGTGGTCACCGAGTCGCCGAGCGTCGCCATCACGCGGGCACCGGTGATGTCGGAAACGGGCGTGAGGTCCATCTCCATGCCGTCGAAGTACGGTGCCTTGCGCACATACGTCGAGTTGTCGTCCCACTCGAAGATCGGGCCGGTCGGGGTGGGCAGGCTCGTCCAGCGCTCGTCGCCGTCGAAGACGGTGGCGTACTGCTTGATGAACTGCTCACGCGAGATCGACGAGTCGATGATGTCCTGGATCTCGGCCGGTGCCGGCCAGATGTCCTTCAGGAACACCTGGTTGCCGTCCGGGTCGCTGCCCAGAGCATCCGCCTCGAAGTCGAAGTGCATGGAACCGGCCAGCGCGTACGCGACCACCAGCGGCGGCGACGCGAGGTAGTTCATCTTCACGTCGGGGCTGATGCGCCCTTCGAAGTTGCGGTTGCCGGAGAGCACGGCGGTCACGGCGAGATCGTGGTCGTTGACCGCGGCGGAGACTTCCTCGATCAGCGGGCCGGAGTTTCCGATACAGATCGTGCAGCCGTAGCCGACCGTGTAGAAGCCGAGACCCTCGAGATCTTTGTCGAGGCCGGACTTCTCGTAGTAGTCGGTGACGACCTTCGACCCAGGGCCGAGCGTTGTCTTGACCCACGGCTTCTGCTTCAGGCCCTTCTCACGCGCCTTGCGGGCGAGAAGGCCCGCGGCGATCATGACCGAGGGGTTCGACGTGTTCGTGCACGAGGTGATGGCTGCGAGAGTCACCGCACCGTGGTCGAGAATGTAGCTCTCACCAGCGGGTGTGGTCACAGGAACAGGCTTGGAGGTGCCGTTGACACCGCTGGAGATGTGCACCTGACGGGTGTCGTGGTCCTCGTCGCCGGGGCCGGCGCCCGGGTCGGAGGCCGGGAACGAGTGCTTGGACTCGAGGTCGACGAGCGAGTCGGACGTCGACGGGTCGGCGTAGTTGACGATGTCCTGCTCGAACTGCGACTTCGCATCGGAGAGCAGGATGCGGTCCTGCGGGCGCTTGGGACCGGCGATCGACGGCACCACGGTGCCGAGGTCGAGCTCCATGTACTCGCTGAAGTTGGGCTCGTTGGCTGGGTCGTGCCAGAGGCCCTGCTGCTTCGCATACTGTTCGACGAGGGCGATGGCCTGCTCGTCGCGGCCGGTCAGGCGCAGGTACTCGGTCGTGACGTCGTCGATCGGGAAGATCGCGGCGGTCGAACCGAACTCCGGCGACATGTTGCCGATCGTCGCACGGTTGGCGAGGGGTACGGACGCCACACCGGCGCCGTAGAACTCGACGAACTTGCCGACCACGCCGTGCTTGCGGAGCATGTCGGTGATCGTGAGGACCACGTCGGTCGCCGTGACGCCCGCCGGGATCTCACCGGTCAGTTTGAAGCCGACGACGCGCGGGATGAGCATCGAGACGGGCTGGCCGAGCATGGCTGCCTCGGCCTCGATGCCGCCGACGCCCCAGCCGAGCACGCCGAGGCCGTTGACCATGGTCGTGTGCGAGTCGGTGCCGACGCACGTGTCGGGGTACGCCTGGAGCGCGCCGCCGTTGGTGCGGTCGTAGATGACCTTTGCGAGGTGCTCGATGTTGACCTGGTGGACGATGCCGGTGCCCGGAGGGACGACCTTGAAGTCGTTGAACGCGGTCTGGCCCCAGCGCAGGAACTGGTAGCGCTCGCCGTTGCGCTCGTACTCGATCTCGACGTTGCGCTCCAGGGCGTTGTCACTGCCGAACAGGTCGGCGATGACGGAGTGGTCGATGACCATCTCGGCGGGAGAGAGCGGGTTGATCTTGTTCGGGTCGCCGCCGAGCGCGGTGACCGCCTCGCGCATGGTCGCCAGGTCGACGATGCAGGGGACGCCGGTGAAGTCCTGCATGACCACGCGGGCCGGCGAGAACTGGATCTCGGTGCTGGGCTCTGCCGCGGCATCCCATGATCCGAGCGCCTCGATCTGCGCCTTCGTGACGTTCGCACCGTCTTCGGTGCGAAGCAGGTTCTCCAGGAGAACCTTCAGACTGAACGGCAGCTTGTCGAAGCCGGGAACAGTGTCGATCCTGAAGATCTCGTAGTCGGTGCTGCCGACCGTCAGGGTGCTCTTGGCACCGAAGCTGTTGACCGTGGACACGAATCCGTCTCCTTCTCATCCGATGGGCGCGACACGCGCTTCCATCTTGCTCGCCTGCGTCGCTGGCTGCCAGCAAGGTGCACCTAACAGTCTGCGCCTTCTGATGCCGTGACGAAAGACGTCAATTTATCTTGATATCAAGATAAATCTATCACGCCTCGGACGCTTCGGCTGTCGGCGACGCGCGCGTGTAGAGCGCACGCACCACCAGCCACGTCACGGCGATCAGCGGTGCGAACAGCGGCAGTCCCATGACCAGCTTGAGGGTGCCCAGCGCCGTGACCTGATCGGTCAGATACAGAGGCAGTTGAACCGCGAGACGGGCGAAGAACAGCACAGCCCACGCGATGCCGAGCCACCGGAACGCGCGGCGCTTGCGCCTGTCGGCGCGCCAGGCCGTCGCCTCTCCCATCAGGAACCCGGCGGCCAGGCCGATCAGCGACCAGCCGATCAGGGCCGAGACGAGGAACGCGGTCCCGTAGACGGCGTTGGTGATGAGGCCCGGGACGAAGTTGTCCGCCCCCCGACCGGTGAACAGCGCGAGCGCCGCGGCCGCTGCTGCGGCTATCAGCCCGCCCAGCGCGGCCGACGGCGGAGACTTCTGCACGAGCCGGACGATCGTGAACAGCGCGGCGAGCCCGACGGAGACGCCCAGCGACAGGATCAGCGGTTCCGGGCTGATCGTGAACAGTGTGACGAAGGCGAGGCTCGGGAGCACCGATTCGAGGATGCCGCGCCAGCCGCCCATCGCCGACCACACGACCTTCTGCGTGCTGGCGTCTTCGTTCGGATCGAGCCCGGCCCGGCGCGCGGCGCCGCCGAGCGCAGCGCCGAGGACGTCAGAGGTCGAAGCGGCCTCTGGGTCGGGTCGCTTCTCGTCCGGGTCAGTCACGCCGATCCTGGGGTGGCGGGCATCTTCAGCGGAATGAGGTCGCGCGGCGGCATGGGTGAGTTGCCGCGCACGACGACGATCGATCGGAAGAGATCTTCGATGCGGCCGGCGGCCTCGGGATCGGACGCGGCCGCTCCCCCGATCACGCCGCGCAGGAACCAGCGGGGGCCGTCGACACCGATGAAGCGGGCGAGCTGCAGGTTCGACCCTTCGGAAGCCGGACCGGGAACCTCAGCCAGCAGTTCCTTGCCCAGGGGTCCCTCGCGCTCCTCGACGCGGCCGCCCTGCTGGCGGACCTGGTCGACGAGCTGCATCCGCGTCTCATGCCACAGCCCCAGAGAGCGCGGTGCGGCGAAGGGCTGCACCTGGAGTGTGGAACCGGCGTAGTCGAGACCGACGGCGACGATCCGCTTGGACTGCTCCTCGACCTCGAGGCGGAGGTTGAGTCCATCACGCGGCAGGACTTTGATGCCGCCGAGGTCGATGTAGGGACGCACCGGGTTGGCCTCGGCCTCGTCGAACGGCCCATCGGTCGGGCGACTCGTGGGCGCCGATTTCGACGTCGGCTGGGTGTTCTCTTCGGTCATTTCCTCTTCGGTCATTTCGCATTTCCTGCCTGCTCGGCACTGTTCGCTGCCTGGTAGCCTGTCGAGCCGAAACCACCGGCACCGCGTGCACTGTCGTCCAGCTCGTCGACAGGGATGAAGTTCGCCCGGGTGACCGGCATGACGATCAGCTGAGCGATCCTGTCTCCGACCGCCACATCGTACGCGCTCGACCTGTCTGTATTGAGCAGACTCACTCTGATCTCGCCGCGGTATCCGGCATCCACCGTTCCCGGCGCGTTGACGATCGTGATGCCGTGCTTGGCCGCCAGTCCGCTGCGCGGCACGACGAACGCGGCGTATCCCTCGGGAAGCGCTATGCGCACTCCCGTGGGCACCAGGGCGCGTTCGCCGGGCTCGAGGCGCACGGCCTCTGCGGCGACGAGATCGGCGCCGGCGTCGCCGGGGTGGGCGTATGCGGGCAGGACAGACGCGATAATGGGAAGATCAACGGAATCGCTCACCCCACGAGGCTAATGCAGAACCCCACCGCCGACACCCGCGTTCGCTACCGCGAGCGTCTTTCGCCGAGCCTGTGGATGCTGGTGACCGCGGCCGTCGCCGCCCCCATGCTCATGTTGACGTTCACGCCGCTGGGGTCGCTCGTCGCGCTGCTGATCGGGATCGCCGTGGCTCTGGGCCTGCTCATCCTGATGGTCGCAGGGTCCCCTTCGATCAGGATCGAGGGCACCATGCTGCACGCCGGACGCGCGCACATCGACGCGCGATGGCTCGGCGATGTCGTCGAGCACACCGGCGAGGAGGCGCGCGCGGCGCGCGGAGCGGGTCTCCCCGCCCGCGGCTGGCACCTCATCCGCGGGGGCATCGACGGGCTCGTGGTCGTGCAGAACACCGACCCGGCCGATCCCGTGACCAGCTGGACGATCTCGACGCGCACGCCCGACCGCCTCGCCGCGGCGATCCGGGCCGCAGCAGCCGACGCGCGCTGAGACGATCACCCCGAGTGAGACGATCACCCTGAGAACGACGATGCGCCCTGGCCGAACGGCCGGGGCGCACGAACGTGAGTGCGTCTGCGATCAGGCAGCGCACTCCTTGCAGATCGGACCGTCTGCGCCTTCGTGGTCGAGCTGCGAGCGGTGCTTCACGAGGAAGCAGCTCATGCAGGTGAACTCGTCCTGCTGCGCAGGGAGCACGACGACGTCGAGCTCCAGGTCGGAGAGGTCGGCTCCGGGAAGGTCGAAACTCGAGGGGTTGTCCGAGTCCTCGTCCCCGGTCGTGCCGGACAGTTTGTCCGGCACACGCTCCTTCAGGGCTTCGATCGACTCGGAGTCGTCTTCGCTCTTTCGGGGGGCGTCGTAATCGGTTGCCATGCGGTAGATCTCCACTTTCATGGTGCGAGTGGTCGGTGTGCCGTCGGGTAAGCGGCGGCCATAGTTTGCACGATGATGGTCCGTTTCGCAAATGCCGTTCCGTGCCACAGGTCAAACTGGCGGCGCGCCCGGTGTATTCCCGGTTCCGCAGGCCCCTGCGTGGCACCATGAACCAACAGCCATCAGAGGGGCATTCGCATGGAAAACGTCACGATCGTCGGCACGGAAGACGACCTGCTGATCCTCGCCACCGGTTCCGGCGAGCGATTCGCGCTCGCGATCGACGATGTGCTGCAGCGGGAGATCCGCCGGGCACGCCGTCGGGATGATGATGAGAAGACTCGTCCCAATGTCAGCCCGCGCGAGATCCAGGCGCACATCCGCTCAGGCCTGTCAACCGCCGAGACCGCCGAGCTCCTCGGTGTCGATGTCGAGCACGTCGAGCGCTTCGAAGGTCCCGTGCTCGCCGAGCGTGAACACATCGTCGGTCAGGCGCTCGCCGTACCCGTCCTCATCGGCAGCGATGTCGAGCCGGATGCGCAGCCGACGTTCGGCGCGGCGATCCGTACGAAGCTGGCCGATGTCGATGCGAGCGCCGAGCGCTGGGCGAGTTGGAAGGAGGAGTCCGGCTGGATCGTCAAGCTGGAGTTCACCGCCGCCGACGTCGCCCACGACGCGCGCTGGAGTTTCGACCCGCGCGGCAGTGCCCTCTCACCGCTGAACGCCGATGCGACCCAGTTGTCCCGGCAGGGCTCGCTTCCCGAAGGGCTGATTCCCCGGCTGCGCGCCGTCGAGGGAAACCGCCCGGAGTCGCCATACAAGGATGACACCCGGTTCGATTCCGGTGCCTTCGGACCGCGCCTGCTGCCGGAGGCGGACGCAGACGCTGACGAGCTGCTGACGCCCGAGCGCTCCGATCCGGCTGCGCAGGCCGCCGCGATCAACCGCGCACCGGATCAGCCCCAGACGAGCGCCGAGACCGCCGATCTGCTGGAGGCGCTGCGGCGCCGGCGCGGTCAGCGCGAGAGCGCGCCCGCCGCAGACGACTTCGGGAGCAGCGCCGACGAGCCCACGCACTCGTCGAGCCCGATTGCACTGTTCGACTCGCTCGATCCCGAACCCGACTCCCCCTCCGATGCTTCCGATGCGTCCGGCCGGAGTGAAAGATCGCACGACGCGTCGCAGGATGTGACGAGCCGCCGACGCCGCCGCAACGCCATGCCGTCATGGGACGAGATCGTCTTCGGGGCCCGCACCGACGACTGACGTCAGCGGCCGAGCATCAGCCGCCCGCGCTGAAAGCGCCGCGTCGGATGTACGGCACCATGCTCTCTTCGGGGGTCAGCGCACCGTGCTGACCGATCATTCCGCGTGAGCGCTGATCCTGCGCGGTGCCGTCGTAGAACGCTCTGTTGCCGCGAGCGATGACGACGAGGTCTCCGACCCGGTCGGCGGCATCCGCCGTCACCTCGGAGCCGTAGAGCCCCGCTTCGATGACCTCGGCGCGGCTGAGCACGTCAGCTTCGCCTGCGCTTGCGCCTCTCCACGCGTCCAGCGTCGTCGCCGGGTCAGCATCCGGCTCAAGGTAGACGTGCAGCATGCGCGGTTCGCCGCCGATGTGGCGGACGCCGTCGAGACGCACGTCTCCGGTCTCCAGTACGACGTGTCGGTGCGCCGGGACGTCGACCATGCCGTGGTCGGCAGTGATGAGCACGCCGACGTCTTTCGGCGGCGCGACAGAAAGCGCCTGATCGACGTCCTCGAGCGCGGCGATCCACGCCGACGAGTCGACGCCGTGACGGTGCCCGGCCTTGTCGATCTCGGGCAGGTAGCAGTAGATGAGTGCGCCCGGGCGGTCCGCGGCGAGCTGGTAGGCGACCGCGACGCGTTCGGCCGGCGACTTCGCCGCGACGAACTCGGCACCGCGCAGTGTCGCTCTGGTGAACCCGCTCTGCGCGTAGGCCGCGACGCCGATCGCGTAGGCGGGGTGTCCGGCCGCGACGGCGGTTTCGAAGACGGTGGACCGTGGCTGCCAGAGGAGCGGATCGATGCCGTCCGACTCCCAGCCCGAAAGCAGGTTGACGAGGCGGTCCCGCCCGCGATCGAGTACGCGGTAACCCACCAGTCCGTGGCTGCCGGGGTCGACGCCGGTGAGGATGCTCGTGAGCGCCGCCCCCGTGGTCGTGGGGAACACCGAGTAGGCGACATCCTTGCGTCCGATGCCCGCCGTGAGGTGGCGGGCATGCCCCGCGTGTCCGCGGAGCTGGATGGCACCGAGCCCGTCGACCACCACGACCACGGCCGATCGCACCGGAGCCAGTGCCCCGGATCCGCCCGCCAGCGCGGCCAGCAAGTCGCCCGCCACCCCGCGGATGTGCCGGGCCGACACGGGCGCGGTCGGTAGAATCAGAGACATCCGAGCCAGTCTTCCACAGGCTCAGCAACGTCCCAGGAACTCCATGCCCCGCACCGAATCCGCCGAGCCCGTCGAAGAGCGCATCCAAGACATCGAACTGTCCAGCGAGATGCAGGGCTCGTTCCTCGAGTACGCCTACTCGGTGATCTACTCCCGCGCTCTCCCCGATGCGCGCGACGGCCTCAAGCCCGTGCAGCGCCGCATCCTTTATCAGATGGCCGAGATGGGTCTGCGGCCCGACCGGGGCCACGTCAAGAGCGCGCGCGTCGTCGGCGAGGTGATGGGTAAGCTCCACCCGCACGGTGACTCGGCGATCTATGACGCGCTGGTGCGTCTGTCGCAGGACTTCGCCCTGCGCGTTCCGCTCGTCGACGGGCACGGCAACTTCGGCTCGCTCGACGACGGCCCCGCGGCCTCCCGCTACACCGAAGCACGCCTCGCACCGCCCGCCCTCGCCCTGACCGAGAGCCTCGACGAGGACGTCGTCGACTTCATCCCCAACTACGACGGCCAGTTCCAGCAGCCGTCCGTGCTGCCGGCCGCATTCCCGAATCTGCTCGTCAACGGTGCCAGCGGCATTGCGGTCGGCATGGCCACGAACATGGCCCCGCACAACCTCATCGAGGTCGTCGCCGCCGCGATCCACCTGCTCGAGAACCCGGATGCGACGGTCGAGCAGCTCATGGAGCACGTTCCGGGGCCCGACTTCCCCTCCGGCGGCATCCTCACCGGTCTCGACGGCGTCAAAGATGCCTACACGAACGGACGCGGCGCGCTGCGTGTGCGCGGCAAGGTGTCGGTCGAGTCGCTCGGCCCGCGACGCACCGGCATCATCGTCACCGAACTGCCCTACATGGTCGGACCGGAGCGGCTGATCGAGAAGATCCGAGATGCCGTGCAGGCGAAAAAGCTGCAGGGCATCAGCGATGTCAACGATCTCACCGACCGTGAGCACGGTCTGCGCGTCGCGATCGGCATCAAAACGGGGTTCGATCCGAATGCGGTGCTCGAGCAGCTGTACCGGCTGACCCCGCTGGAGGACTCGTTCAGCATCAACAACGTCGCACTCGTCGACGGTCAGCCGCGCACGCTCGGGCTCAAAGAGATGTTGAGCGTCTACGTCGGGCACCGGCTCGAAGTGGTCACCCGCCGCAGCCGATTCCGTCTGGAACGCCGCGAGGAGCGACTGCACCTGGTCGAAGGCCTTCTCATCGCGATCCTCGACATCGACGAGGTCATCCAGGTCATCCGCTCGTCGGAGGACTCCGACCAGGCGCGCTCGCGGCTGCGGACGGTGTTCGACCTGTCCGAACCGCAGGCCGAATACATCCTCGAGCTGCGGCTGCGCCGCCTGACGAAGTTCTCCCGCATCGAGCTCGAGGCCGAGCGCGACAAGCTGCTCGCCGAGATCGCCGAGCTGCGTGAGCTCCTTGCCAGCGACGTCCTGCTGCGCGCGCAGGTCGCCAGGGAGTTGGATGCCGCATCCGACGCCTACGGCACCCCCCGGCGCACGTTGCTGATGAACGGAAAACCGGCCGCACCGCGGCGAGCGAAGGCGGGAGAGGCGGATCTGCAGATCGCCGACGCGCCCACGGTGCTTGCGCTGTCCACGACCGGGCGCGCGGTACGCGTCGACCTCGACGAGGGTCAAGAGCTGAGCCGGCCGGCACGCCGCAGCAAGCACGATGCGATCGCCTCCACTGTGACGACCACGGTGCGCGGCGAGGCTGGCGCGGTCACCACCGCCGGGCGTCTGCTGCGCTTCTCCCCCGTCGATCTGCCCTCCGTCCCCGGTTCGTCTGTGCAGCTCGCCGCTGGCACCCCGCTGCGTGACTACCTGGGCGTCACCTCACGTTCTGAGAAGGTGATCGCGCTGGTCGATCTGTCATCGGATGTGCCGCTGGCGCTGGGCACCGCGCAGGGAACCGTCAAGCGCATCGTCCCCTCGGGGCTGCCCGTGCGGCCGGAGGTCGAGGTCATCGCTCTCAAGCCCGGCGACGCCGTGGTCGGCGCAGCGGCCGCACCCGACGATGTCGATGTGGTGTTCATCACGACCGATGCACGGCTGCTGCGCTTCGCGGCCTCCGCGGTCCGCCCGCAGGGTGCGGCGGCCGGCGGCATGGCCGGCATCAAGCTTGGCGCGGACGCCGCGGTGCTCTTCTTCAGTGCTGTGGTCGCGACGGAGGACACCACTGTCGCCACGGTCTCCGGCGCCGACGGTGTGATCCCCGGAACGGATGCCGGTCGCGCCAAAGTCTCGGCCTTCGCAGAGTTCCCCACCAAGGGGCGCGGTACGGGCGGAGTCCGGGCGCATTCGTTCCTGCGGGGCGAAGACCGGCTCACCGTGGCGTGGGCAGGCCCCGCCCCCGCATATGCCGTGGGGGCCGACGGCGCTGTGCGCAAGCTTCCGGAGGCTCCGGCCAAGCGCGATGCGTCCGGCCAGCCGATCGACGGCGTCATCGGATCGATCGGCCGCCCGGTCATGTGACGCGAGAGAGGCTTCGACTCGCCTCCGGCTCGCTCAGCCCGTTTCGTCTCGCTCCGCTCGCTCAACGCCCCGCAGTTTCAGCCCGCGGCATCGGCGCTCGCTCAACGCCCCGCAGTTTCAATGGCGGGTCCTATTGCTGGGCGTTGAGCGGAGGCGGCGCAGCCACCGAAGACGAAACGGGCTGAGCGCAGTCGCGAAGCGACGGAGTCGAAGCCTCAGCCTCCGAAGCAACTCCCCGACTCAGGCGTCGATCGATTCCCGGGAGAGCTGATCCGACGAGTCGACGATGAACTCGCGGCGCGGGGCGACCTCGTTGCCCATCAGCAGTTCGAAGACGCGGCCGGCGGCCTCGGCATCCTCCATGCGCACGCGGCGCAACAGGCGACCGCCCTTGTCCATCGTGGTATTCGCCAACTGATCTGCATCCATCTCGCCGAGGCCTTTGTAACGCTGAATCGGCTCGTGCCAGCGCTTGTTCTGCTTGCGCAGTTTCGTCAGCAGCGTGTGCAGCTCCTGCTCCGAATAGGTGTAGATCGTCTCGTTGGGCTTCGAGCCGGGATTGATCACGATCACGCGGTGCAGCGGCGGCACTGCGGCGAACACCCGCCCCTCCTCGATCATCGGTCGCATGTACCGGAAGAACAGGGTCAGCAGCAGAGTGCGGATGTGCGCGCCGTCGACGTCGGCGTCGCTCATCAGGATGATCTTGCCGTAGCGAGCCTGCTCGAGGTCGAACGTGCGCCCGGATCCGGCGCCGATCGTCTGGATGATCGCGGCGCACTCGGCGTTCGAGAGCATGTCTCCGATCGACGCGCGCTGCACGTTGAGGATCTTGCCGCGGATCGGCAGCAGGGCCTGCACCTCGCTGTTTCGTGCGCGGCGTGCCGTGCCCAGAGCAGAATCACCCTCGACGATGAAGAGCTCGCTGCGCGAGACGTCGTTCGAGCGGCAGTCCACGAGCTTGACCGGCAGTGAAGACGACTCCAGCGCGTTCTTGCGACGCTGGGTCTCCTTGTGCGCACGCGCGGACAGCCGCGCTTTCATCTCGGAGACGACCTTGTCGAGCAGCTGACCGGCCTGGTTCTTGTCGTCGCGCTTGGTGGAGCTGAAGCGCGCGCCGAGTTCCTTGCGGAGCACCTGCGCCACGACCTGGCGCACCGCCGGAGTGCCGAGCACTTCTTTGGTCTGCCCTTCGAACTGCGGCTCAGGGACCTCGACGGTCAGCACAGCCGTGAGTCCGGCGAGCACATCGTCCTTCTCGAGCTTGTCGTTTCCCACCTTGAGGCGGCGGGAGTTCTGCTCGACCTGTGCGCGGAGCACCTTGAGCAGCTCCTGCTCGAACCCCTGCTGGTGCGTGCCGCCCTTGGGCGTGGCGATGATGTTGACGAACGAGCGCGTCACCGTGTCGTAGCCGGTGCCCCACCGCATGGCGATGTCGACGCGGCACTCGCGCTCCACCTCGGTGGAGGTCATATGCCCATCGGGCTGCAGAACGGGAACGGTCTCTTTGAAAGTGCCGGAACCCTGAACTCGCCAGGTGTCGGTGATCGGAGCATCCATCGCCAGATAGTCGACGAACTCGGCGATGCCGCCGTCGTAGTGGAATGAGGTCTCCGTCGGTTCGCCGTCTTCACCCGTCGACGCTGCACGCTCATCGCGCACCACGAGCTCGAGCCCAGGTACGAGGAAGGCGGTCTGCCGGGCGCGCGTCTCGAGCTCGCCGAGCTGGAAAGCGGCATCCTTCGTGAAGATCTGACGATCAGCCCAGTACCGCACCCGTGTGCCGGTCACCCCGCGCGGGGCTTTGCCGACGACACGCAGTTCGCTGCTCTTCTCGAACGGCGTGAACGGGGCGTCGGGGCGTTTCTCCCCCGAATCCGCGAACAGCCCCGGCTCGCCGCGGTGGAAGGACATCGCGTAGGTCTTGCCCCCGCGATCGACTTCGACGTCGAGCCGCTCGGAGAGCGCGTTGACGACCGACGCGCCGACGCCGTGCAGACCGCCGGATGCCGCGTACGACCCACCGCCGAACTTTCCCCCGGCGTGCAGTTTGGTGAACACGACTTCGACACCGGTCAGCCCGGTGCGCGGCTCGACATCGATGGGGATGCCGCGTCCGCGGTCGTGCACCTCGACGCTGCCGTCCTCGTGGAGGATCGTGTCGATCTTCGTGCCGCTGCCGCCCACGGCTTCGTCCACGGCGTTGTCGATGATCTCCCACAGGCAGTGCATCAGCCCCGGAGATCCGTTCGACCCGATGTACATGCCGGGGCGCTTGCGGACCGCTTCGAGCCCCTCTAGCACCTGAAGATGATGGGCGGAATACTCGGCGGTCACAAGGATCGATTCTAATCTCCAGCGCACCTTGAGGGCGGCAGACACTCCCCGGTTTCCGTGCGCCAGAGAAGCAGGCGTACGCGGTGAGCGAAACACGCCGCCTTCCGGGCATGACTCTCAGCGGAGCGTGGTTGTATTGAGCACATTCCCCAACGGAAGCCGATACCCGAGGAGGCACCGAGATGAACGCTACAACCGAACGTGAGACCTCCACCGTCGAGTACCGTCTGACCGCGATGGACCGCTGTGACGCCTGCGGAGCACAGGCCTACATCGCCGCAGAGGTCAACGGCTCGGAGCTGCTGTTCTGCGCGCACCACGGCCGCAAGTACGAAGAGAAGCTCCGCGACGTCGCCACGTCCTGGCACGACGAGACGGCGCGTCTCGTAGACGCCGTCTGACAGCAGAAATCAGACTTTCACGTCGACGCCCGGGCCGATGGTCCGGGCGTCAGTCGTATCTGCGCTCGATCAGCGGAGAGACACGGGTGAGGATCTCTTCGCCGACCGTGTCGATGCGCTCGGCGAGATCGGTCGCGCTGACACCGTCGGCACCGAAGACCGTGACGCTCTGACCGGGCCGTACGTCCTCGCCGGCAGATATATCCGTCCAGGTGCCCTCGACCCGGAGGATGTGCGAACGACGGTCGCCGATCGAAGCGCCGACCAGATTCGACGGCAGACCATCAAGTGCGCCGATGTCGATGCGGGCGCGGCCATCGCGCACATCGACGACGTCCGCACGCAGCGATGCCGCCGGCCGAATATCGTCGAGCTCCGGCCCGTCGGCGGAGCGGATGCCGTAGCAGAAGGCTCCGATACGGCTCAGTGTGCCGCGCAGTTCCGGGCGCCACCAAGAGGCTGCTGACGCCGTGAGATGCAGCTGGTCCGGCGTGCCGCCAGCACCGCGCAACACATCGACGGCTGAGAGGAACTCCCCCTGGGCACGGTCATCCTCCGCATCGCTCGCCTCGGCGAGGTGGCTCCAGACCCCGGCAACCCGCAGCAGTCCGGCTTCCTCGGCGCGGCGCGCGATGGCGACGGCATCCGGCCACTCCTCGGGCCTGATCCCGTTGCGGTGCAGACCGGTGTCGATCTTGAGATGCACCCGCGCACAACGCTGCAGGCGCGCGGCTTCGTCGATGACGCGCCGCAGGTATTCGGCCGTGCCGACGCCGAGGTCGACGTCGGCGAGGATCGCCTCGGCAACGTCTTCGGCGGTGGAGGTCGCCCACGCGAACAGTCGTGCGTTCGGCGACAGGCTCCGGATGCGCAGAGCGGACGTGACATCGTACGAGCCGAACCACTGCACGCCCGCCGACAGTGCTGCGGGCACTGCCCAGTCGAGGCCGTGTCCGTAGGCGTCGTCCTTGGTGACCAGCATGAGTTCACCTGGCGCTATCCGACCGGTGACGGCGTCGATGTTGCGCAGGAAGCGGTCCGTCGAGATCTCGAGGCGTGCCGTCATCAGTCTCCCTCCACCCTGCTCGCGCGCAGACCCGCAGCGCAGACGAGCTCGGCGGCAGTCAGCCCCGTGGCCGCCGCCCACTCGCGCAGCGTCGCCCGTGCAGGACCCGCGCCGCCGAAGTACGTCACCTCGTCGCCCTCCGCGGCCGGCACCTCGGAAAGCCCCGGCGAACCGCCCAGATCGATGACACAGACATCCATCGCGATGCGCCCGACGATCGGATGCATCCGGCCGCGCAGTTCGACGTGCGCACGGTTTCCGAGTGCACGAACGATCGCCTGGGCGTAGCCGCCGGTGACGAGCGCGAGCGTCGTGTCTTCCGTCGCCCGGTGGGTGTAGCCGTACGAGACGGCCTCACCGCGGCGCAGGGGCTTGATCGACATCACCGTGCCCGCCAGGCGCATCACCGGACGCAGGTCTCTCTGGCCCTCCGCTGGCAGCCCGTAGAGCAGCTCGGCATCGATATCGGGAGCATCCGCATCCGTCGCCGCAAGACCGGCCGAATGCAGCATCCGTACCTGCTCAGCGCCATCGACGCGAACCGTCCGGGCTCCTGCGGCGAGCACAGCGCGCGCCACCGAGAGCACGCCGTGCCCATAGGCATCGCGGCGCAGATCAGCGACCTCTCCCCCAGCCGCCACTGCGACGGCGGCGCATTCCGCCAGCGCAGAACGAGAGATCACGGCGCGAGTCGCCGTGCTGCCAGGAGTGACCACGCATCGAGTCTACGGGCCGAGAACTGTGCCGCCGGTGAAGACGGCCGCACCCCCGTCGCCGCCTAGAATGGTGTGTCCGCAACGAATCTGGAGACCGAATGCCTGCCAACGGCCTGGGCGTCTTGCCCCGACTGCGCTACCTCGCCGATCGCGCCCGCCGCATCGATGTCGGATCGGTGTTCACGCGCGCCCGCGAGGTACGCGACCAGCACGGCAAGGCGGTGCCGGCGGTGGTCGTCGACATGCTGTGGAGCGCAGGGTTCAAAAATGTCGGTTTCCAGGACTATGTCGATTTCGACTTCGCGATGCTCAACGCTGCGGAGCGCGCCACCTATATGACGCACCCGGTGTCCAACCAGCTGTCGCAGCAATACGACGCCGAGCCGTATCGTCACTTCTTCCACGACAAGCTCGAGTTCAACCGCGCTTTCGGCGAGTTCCTGCAGCGCGAGTGGATCCACGTCCAGGACGGCAACGCCGCCGAAGTCGAGGAGTTCACGCGCCGGCACGGCACCATCATCACCAAGACGCGCCGGGGCCAGGCTGGCAGCGGTGTCAAGCGGTATCACGCCGCAGACATCACAGACTGGACCGAGTTCCACCGCGGACTGCTGCAGCGAGACGAAGAGCTCATCGAGCAGGTGCTCGTGCAGCACGACGATCTCGCGGCCGTCTGCCCCGGCACCGTCAACACCACCCGCGTGACCGCCTTCTTCGACGGGCAGAAGACCCACATCCTCGCCGTCGCGCAGAAGTTCGGGCGCGGCGAGGTGAGCGATCAGATGTCTTTCGGCGGGTTCTACACCATGCTCGATGAGACCGGGCACGCCCGTTCCGCGGGCTATGACTCGCACGGGCATGTGCACGCCGACCACCCCGACTCCGGCTTCCGGATCGAGCAGTTCCAGCTGCCGCTGTACGACGAGATGGTCGCCTTCATCGACAGGGCGGCCCGCGTCGTGCCCCAGATCCAGTACGTGGGCTGGGACGTCGTGATCGGTCCGGACGGGCCCGCGCTCGTCGAGGGCAACTGGGGCGCTGGCGTCTACGAGAACAAGCCGTCCGTGTCCGGCATCCGAACCGGACACAAGCCGCGCTATCGCGCTGCGATCGGGTTCTGACGCGGCACAGCGCTCAGCAGCTCAGCGCCGGCGCAGCATCCGGATCGCCGAGCTGAGCTCCGGCACGCGGAACAGCGCCAGCAGGGCGAGGAAAGCGATTCCAGTGACGCCGGCGATCAGAGCCGCTCCCAGCGCGCCCTGCAGCATGCTGTCCAGCATCCAGCTGTCCACCCCTCCGAGCAGGAGGAACGCTCCCCAGCCGGCGGCAGCCGCAGGGACAGCCATCAGCACGAACCGCCCCAGCGCCAGCATCGTCCGACCGAGGCCGAACGAGCCGAATCGGCGGCGCAGCAGGATCATGGCGATCACGGTCTGCACCGTGCTCGCCACCGACTGCGCGAGAGCGACCGCCGCGGCACGCTGATCGAGCGGAGTGGCCGCGGCGACGACCAGAGTCAGCACGACGAGCAATGCAGCCTGGATCAGCGTATAGATGAACGGCGTACGCGCGTCGCCGTAGGCGTAGAAGGTGCGCTGGACGATGAACAGCACCGCGAGCGGCAGCAGGCTCACCAGATACGCCAGCAGCAGTGGTGCGACGAGCACAGCTTCGTCAGCGCTGCTGCTGAAGATGCGGGCCGCGGGGATCGAAGCGACTCCGATCGCAGCCGTCGCGACGATGACGAGCAGTCCCAGAATGCGCAGCGACTGGCGGACCGTCTCGCGCAGTTCATCGTGCTTCTCGGCCGCCGCCTGCTCGCTGATCCTGGTGAAGTACGGAGTGCCGATCGCAATGACGATCGTGGAGTACGCCACCATGAACACCAACCAGGCGTAGCCGGATGCTGCAACCGATGCGTTCTCGCCCGAGGCCGGCGTGACCACTCTCGACTGCACCAGCCCGGCGATCTGACCGGCCAGCGTCGTCAGGAATGTCCAGAACGCGAGCTTGCCCATGCGGCCGAGCCCCATGCCCCGCCACTGGAAGTCGAGCCGCAGCGGGATGCCGGTGCGACGCCAGAAGACCAGCAGCAGGACCGTCTGGGCGACGACCCCCAGGGTGGCCGTACCGGCGAGCAGCGTGATCATCGCGCCGTCCCAGCCCTCGAGCGCGGAACGACTCTGGCCGAACAGGACCATGAACAGCACGAACCCGGCAATCGAGATCACGTTGTTGACGATCGGAGCCCAGGCGTACGGACCGAACACCCGTCGCGCGTTGAGGATCTCGCCCAGCAGCGCGAACATGCCGTAGAAGAACAGCTGCGGCACGCACCAGTACGCGAACTGGGTCGCAAGAGCCGTCTGCTCCGGGCAGAAGTCGGAGTAGAGGTCGATCAGCAACGGTGCCCCGAGCGTCGCGACCAGGGTGATACCGCCGACAAGCAGCATTCCCAGAGTGAGGAGCTTGGCGAGGAAGGCGTGTCCGTTGTCCTTCTGCGCGCTGGCCCTGACGACCTGCGGCACGATCACACCGGTGAGCACGCCGGCTGAGATCACTTGGTAGATGCTGTTGGGCAGCTGATTGGCGACGGCGAAGGCGTCCGGTGCCATGCCGAAGGAGCCGATCGCTGCGACGAGGACGACCGCGCGCAGCAATCCGGACAGCCGCGAGACAAGCGTCCCGCCAGCGATCACGGCACTGGCACGACCGATTCCCATCGACGCCCTTCTGAGTCATCGCCTGAGTGCGGACCACGCGGGTCCGAGGGCTCAGACGGCGCGGATGATGCCCATGGGCGTTGACTCGCGTCCCTGCCCGAGCGGGTTGTCCTTCAGGATACGCAGCAGACGCGCCTCGCCCGGTCGGTCGAGCGTGGATCCCAGGATGTTCCCACCGATGTCGTTGATGTCGACCACGGCGACGTCGGCGGTACCGCCGATCAGGGCCTTCACGTGCGTCGCGACCTGGCGAGGGTTCTTCGGCCCGAGCACGACCGCCTCGTTGTACGGCGGGATGGTGTGCTTGGTCGGACCGTCGATCGCACGCGCCTTGTCGCCGGCGATCCGGTAGAAGTCGCCCTTGCGCCCGAACGCCTTGGTCACCGCCGAGACGGCGGCGGCGAACAGGATGCGGGGCGTGCCGCACTCGCGCAGCGCCATCTCCATCGTCTCAGGCATGCCGAGCCCGATGCCGTAGGGCGTGCGGGTGACGTACTTGGACAGGAACAGTGCGAGACGCCTCGGCTTGATCTCTGCGAGCCGGTACGACCGACCCTGCGTGATCGCGACGATCTTCTCCGTGACGAACAGCAGGTCACCGGGCTGCACGGCATCGGCCGCGTACTCGGTGATCACGGCATCCAAGTTGTCGTCGGGCATGACGACGCGCGTGCGCAGCGGAATGCGGGCGTAGCTGCGGCCGTCGATGCTCGTCTCGAGCGCCTTGCCCTCGTTCGCCTGGCTCACTCGAGGTAGTCCCGCAGCGACTGCGAGCGACTGGGGTGGCGCAGCTTCGCCATCGTCTTCGACTCGATCTGTCGGATCCGCTCGCGCGTGACGCCGAATGTGTCGCCGATCTGGTCGAGAGTCTTGGGCTGACCGTCGCCGAGGCCGAAGCGCATGCGGATGACGCCCGCTTCGCGCTCGGAGAGCGAATCGAGCAGCTGCTCGAGCTGGCGCTGCAACATGGTGAAGCCGACAGCGTCGGCCGGAACGACCGCCTCGGTGTCCTCGATGAGGTCACCGAACTCGCTGTCGCCGTCCTCGCCGAGCGGCGTGTGCAGCGAGATCGGCTCGCGGCCGTACTTCTGCACTTCGACGACCTTCTCGGGCGTCATGTCGAGCTCGCGGCTGAGTTCTTCGGGCGTGGGCTCGCGACCCAGGTCCTGCAGCATCTGGCGCTGCACTCGCGCGAGCTTGTTGATGACCTCGACCATGTGCACGGGGATGCGGATCGTGCGGGCCTGATCTGCCATCGCACGGGTGATCGCCTGACGGATCCACCAGGTGGCGTAGGTCGAGAACTTGAAGCCCTTGGTGTAGTCGAACTTCTCCACGGCGCGGATCAGGCCGAGGTTGCCCTCCTGGATGAGGTCCAGGAACTGCATCCCGCGACCCGTGTAGCGCTTGGCGAGGGAGACGACGAGGCGGAGGTTCGCACCGAGCAGGTGGCTCTTGGCGCGCTGACCGTCGCGGGCGACCCACTGCAGGTCCAGTCCCAACTGGCCGGTCTTCTCGGCCGGCGTCATGTTCGACAGCTTCTCTTCGGCGAACAGGCCAGCCTCGATGCGCATGGCGAGCTCGACCTCTTCGGCCGCGTTCAGCAGTGCGACCTTTCCGATCTGCTTCAGGTAGTCCTTGACCGGGTCGGCGGTGGCGCCCGTGATCTGTGTTGCGTAGACCGGGACGTCTTCCTCGTCCTTGGTCGTCAGAACGATCGCGCCCGTGGGCAGCGGTTCCGTGAACGCCGGCTTCTTGCTCTCGTCGTCCTCGACCTCTTCGACGACGTCTTCGGAGGCCTGCGCCTCGGCGACAGGGTCATCGGCCTTCTTGCGTCTGGTCGGTGCCTTCTTAGCTGCCGGCTTCGCAGCCGGGGCCTTCTCGGCAGCGGGCTTCGTCGCCGGGGCCTTTTTGGCGGCAGGCTTTTTGGCGGCAGGCTTCTTCGCGGCGGCAGGCTTCTTCGCCGCAGCCGCGGAGACGGTCTCATCCGTCTCGACCGCGTCGGTCTCTGCGGTGGTCTTCGTCTTCGTCCGGGAGTTCTTGGTCGCGGCAGGAGTCACGTTTCGCCTTTCACGGGGCGACGCAGTCACCCCGGGACATTTCGGACACTAGTAAGACCCTTGTCAAGCCCCACGCCTGGGCGCGGACCATTGACAACGGGTCGGATAACCAGTATCGCACACTTCGCAGACACCGGCGTCGCGCGGCCGCGGTGCTGTTGTCGACACGGCCAGGTCAGGATCTGCCGCGCTTCTCGTCGTCTCCGGGGGGCCGCGTGGCGAGGTAGCGCTCGAGCTCTGCCGCCAACTCGTCGGCGCTGGGCAGATCGCGCTCATCGAACCCGCCCTCGTCGAAGCGGTCGGCGTCGTCCGGATCGCGCCCGGCCATATAGGAGTCGTATCGGGTCTCGAGCGTCTGCAGCATCTGGCGCAGCTCGTCGTTGTTCTCGACCTGATCATTGACCTTCGTCAGATACTCGTCGCGGTTCGCGCGCAGGTCGTCGATGCTCAGCATCAGCCCCGTCGCTCCCATCACGCGATCGGCCGCGGCGATGACGGCGTCGGGGTTCTCGGTCTCTGCCAGGTAGTGCGGAACGAGCAGCACGAAGCCGACGACGCGGTCACCGCGCTCGGCGAACCGGTACTCGAGCAGGTGCCCCACGGTGCCGGGAACCTGCGTGCGCGGGCGCCACACCGACAGGCTCGCCGTGATCTCTTTGCGATTGCCGCTCACGGTCGTGCTGATCGGCCGGGTGTGCGGCACGGGCATCGCGATCGAGTGCACCCAGGTGACGCCCGACACGCTGTACTCGGCGGCGAAATCGAGCACCGTCTGGGAGAACGCATTCCACGCGAAGTCGGGCTCGTACCCCGTGAGCAGGAGGAACTGCTGACCGAGCGCGTCGTGCGCGAGCGAGAGTTCGAGCCGCGCGGGGCGCATCTCGGTGAGGTGGTCCTGCTCGAAGACGAACACCGGGCGACGCGCCCGGTAGTCAAGGAGCGCATCATTGTCGTAAACGGCAACCGACTGCGGGTCCGAGACGTCGCGAAGATGATCGATCAGGCCTGAGACGGCGCTGCCCGCGTCGGTGAAACCGGTGAGCAGGATGACCAGCGGCAGCCCCTGCGGGACGGTGGGGGCGCCTTCGACGCGTTCGTACAGCTCTCCGGAGACGGGCATGAGTCCATGCTACGAGCAGCGTGGGACAACAGGCGCGGCGATGTCATGCTCACAGCGAACAGCACTCGAACCGATGTGGCGCTCGGTGCATAGGATGGAGGCATGACGCTTCCTGCGCTCTCGCACACCAATGATCCATTCCCCGGGAGCGCTGCCGACGCCGCAGTGCTCGTCATCCCCGATCTCGAGGCGTTTCCCGATGCGCTGGATGCCTATCCCGGCTTGAAGGACGTCCTCACCGCCGTCGGCTTCACCGGCGCCGCCTCCTCGTTCGCCCGGGTGCACGCGCCGGATGTCACCGCGCTCCCCCTCGCAGTGGCCGGCGCAGGCAAGGCCGCTGACGCGGTATCCGTTCGCGAGGCGGCCGGGGTGGCACTGCGTTCGCTGACGGGATTCGCCGCTGTGGCGATCGCGGCCGCGGGGTCGCTGGACGAGTTCGCCGGCGCCGCAGCAGAAGGAGCCGTCTACGGCGGCTATCGGTTCGACGGCTACCGCACGGGTACCGGAAAGACCCGCGCCGACACGGTCATCGTGCACGGCACGACCGTTGCGGCAGAAGAGATCGAACGTGCCCGCGTGCTCGGCGACGCGCTCGCCCTCGTGAAGGATCTGATCACGGTTCCGGCCGAGTGGCAGAGCCCCTCCGACCTGGCGCAGAGCGCCGTGGATGCCGTCGCAGACCTCGATATTTCCGTTGAAGTGCTCGATGAGCAGGCCCTCGCAGACCAGGGCTACGGCGGCGTGCTCGGCGTCGCACAGGGCTCGGATCGCCCACCGCGGGTCGTGCACCTCGAGTATGCGCCAGCGGATGCTGCCACCCACATGGCCCTGGTCGGCAAGGGCATCACCTTCGACACCGGCGGGCTCTCCCTCAAGCCCGCGGCCTCCATGGTCGGCATGAAATTCGACATGGCGGGCTCGGCCACAGTCCTCGCCGCACTGCGCGCCATTGCCGAGCTGAAGCTGCCGGTGCGCGTGAGCGCATGGATGTGCATCACCGACAACATGCCCTCCGGAAGCGCGACGCGCCCGGGCGACGTGCTGCGGATGCTGGACGGCAAGACCGTCGAGGTGCTCAACACGGATGCCGAGGGGCGCCTCGTCCTTGCCGACGGGCTCGTCGCCGCCAGCCGTGAGAAGCCCGACGTCATCTTCGACGTCGCCACGCTCACCGGCGCCATCCTCGTCGCACTCGGGAACAGGCACACCGGCGTGATGGGCGACGACCTCGCCGTGGCCCAGTACCTCACGGCGGCCGATGCCGAAGATGAGCTCGCCTGGCCGCTCCCGCTGCCCGATTACATGGAGGATTCACTCGACTCCCCCATCGCCGACATGATCAACGCGAACATGGGCGACCGCGCCGGCGGGTCGATGTTCGCCGGTCTCTTCCTGCAGCGCTTCGTCGGTCGCACCGGTGACGACGACGATGCGCCGCGCATCCCGTGGGTGCACCTCGATATCGCCGGCTCGTCGGAGAACGGCAGCTCCCCGTACGGGTTCACCGATAAGGGCGCGACCGGCGCCACCGTCCGATCTCTCGTCGCGTTCGCCGAAGCGCGCGCCAAGGAGGCCCGATGACCACGCACACATTCGACCTCGTCGTGCTGGGCGGCGGCAGCGGCGGTTACGCCGCAGCTCTCCGTGCGGCGGAGCTCGGCAAGAGCGTCGCCCTGATCGAGAAGGACAAGGTCGGCGGCACGTGCCTGCATCGCGGCTGCATCCCGACCAAGGCGCTGCTGCACGCGGCTGAGGTAGCCGATCATGTCCGGGATGCGGCATCCGTCGGCGTCGGAGCGACGTTCGAGGGCGTCGACGCCACCGGCGTCCGCACCTACCGCGAGAACATCGTCGCGAAGAAGTTCAAGGGCCTCGAGGGGCTCATCAAGGCGCGCGGTATCACCACCGTCGCCGGCGAGGGCCGACTCAACGCCGACCGCACCGTCTCGGTGGGCGATGACGTGTACAGCGGCGCCGACGTCGTGCTCGCGACCGGCTCGTACAGCCGCTCGCTGCCCGGCCTCGAGATCGGCGGACGCATCCTCACCAGTGAGCAGGCGCTCGCGCTCGATGTGGTTCCGGAACGCGTGCTCGTACTCGGCGGCGGTGTGATCGGCGTCGAGTTCGCGAGCGTGTGGCGCTCATTCGGCGCCGAGGTGACGATCATCGAGGCACTGCCGCATCTGGTCCCCAACGAGGACCTCGCTCTCAGCAAGGGGCTCGAGCGCGCCTTCCGTCGCCGCGGCATCCAGTACTCGCTCGGAACCCGGTTCCAGACGGCAACGCAGGATGACGCGGGCGTCACCGTGACGCTCGAAGACGGCAAGACCTTCACCGGCGACTACCTGCTCGTCGCCGTCGGCCGCGGCCCCGTCACCGCAAACCTCGGGTTCGAGGAGGCCGGTGTGAACCTGGATCGCGGATTCGTGACCGTCGACGACGAACTGCGCACGGGTGTCGAGCACCTCTGGGCGGTCGGAGACATCGTCCCGGGCCTGCAGCTCGCTCACCGCGGTTTCCTGCAGGGCATCGCCGTGGCCGAGCGGATCGCCGGGCTCTCCCCCGCTCCGATCCCGGAGTCGCAGATCCCGAAGATCACGTACAGCAACCCCGAGGTCGCCTCCGTCGGCGTCACGGAGGAGGCCGCTGCCGCCGAGCACGGCACGGATGCGATCGTGTCGTACGAGTACAACCTCGCCGGCAACGGCAAGAGCGAGATCATCGGCACCACGGGGCTCGTCAAGGTCGTCCGGCTCAAGGACGGCCCTGTGCTGGGCGTCCATCTGCTCGGCGATCGGGTGGGCGAGCTCATCACCGAAGGCCAGCTCGCCGTCGCCTGGGAAGCGCATCCTGAGGACGTCGCGCCCCTCGTCCACGCGCACCCGACGCAGAGCGAAGCGCTCGGCGAGGCCTTCCTCGCACTCGCCGGAAAACCATTGCACGCTCTCTGACCACCAACCGGTGTCAGGGTCACTAAGCTGAACACGTCACAAACATTCTTGAAGGAGACTCCGTCATGAGCACATCCGTGGTCCTCCCCGCTCTCGGTGAGAGCGTCACAGAGGGTACGGTCACCCGCTGGCTGAAGCAGGTGGGAGACACCGTTCAGGCGGACGAGGGCCTGCTCGAGATCTCGACCGACAAGGTCGACACCGAGATCCCCTCGCCGGTCAGCGGCGTCATCGAGGAGATCCTCGTCGCCGAGGACGAGACCGTCGAGGTCGGCGCTCTCCTCGCCCGCGTCGGCGACGGCAGCGGCGCGGCCCCTGAGTCGGATGCCCCGGCTGCGGCCGAATCGGCTCCCGAGGCTGCTCCCGCCGAAGCTGCACCGGCACAGGAGGCGCCCGCAGAGGCAGCGCCCGCGCAGGAGGCGCCCGCTGAAGCGGAGCCCGCGCCCGCTGCGGAGGCTGCACCTGCCCCCGAGGCTGCCGCCCCGTCCGGCGGCGCGACCGATGTCCGGCTGCCCGAACTCGGCGAGAGCGTCACCGAGGGCACGATCACTCGCTGGCTCAAGCAGGTCGGCGATGATGTCGCCGTCGACGAGCCGCTGCTGGAGATCTCGACCGACAAGGTCGACACCGAGATCCCCTCCCCGGTCGCCGGCGTGCTGCAGGAGATCGTCGCCGGCGAGGACGAGACCGTCGAGGTCGGCGGCGTGCTGGCCCGCGTCGGCTCGGGCGCCGCTCCCGCCGCACCTGCGGCTGAGGCACCCGCACCTGCCGCCGAAACTCCGGCGCCTGCCGCTGAGGCACCCGCTCCCGCCGCCGAAGCGCCTGCCGCTGAGGCACCTGCTGCCGCGCCGGAACCGGCCGCGCAGTCCACCGCTCCCGCGCCGGCAGCATCCCCAGCACCCGCAGCCGAACCCGCCCCGGCCAGCGACGCGAAGGGTTCGCTGTATGTGACCCCGCTCGTGCGCCGCCTGGCCTCCCAGCAGGGCGTCGATCTCGCAACAGTCACGGGGTCGGGTGTCGGCGGACGCATCCGCAAGGAGGACGTCCTCAAGGCCGCAGAGTCGAAGGGCGCCGCCCCCGCTGCGGCCGCCGCGGCTCCTGCTCCCGCTCCACTGGAGGTCTCGCCGCTGCGCGGAACCACTCAGAAGATGTCGCGCCTGCGCAAGGTCGTCGCCGAGCGTGCCGTCGCGTCGATGCAGCAGACCGCGCAGCTGACGACATTCGTCGAGGTCGACGTAACCGCCCTGTCGAACTACCGCAACAGCGTCAAGGACGATTTCCTGAAGAAGACCGGCGACAAGCTGTCGTTCCTGCCGTTCTTCACGCTCGCGGCCGCCGAGGCGCTGCAGGCCTTCCCTGTCATCAATGCGACGGTCGACGGGGAGAACATCGTCTACCCGGAGTCCGAGAACGTCTCGATCGCCGTCGACACCGAGCGCGGTCTGCTCACCCCCGTCGTCCGCGACGCGGCCACGAAGAACCTCGCTCAGCTCGCCCACGAGATCGCAGATCTCGCGGCCCGTACGCGTGACAACAAGCTGAAGCCCGATGAGCTCGCCGGTGGCACCTTCACGGTGACGAACACGGGCTCGCGCGGCGCGCTGTTCGACACCCCCCTGGTGTTCCTGCCGCAGTCGGCGATCCTCGGCACCGGCATCGTCTTCAAGCGCCCCGGCGTGGTGACGGTCGACGGTGTGGACGCGATCACGGTCCGCTCGTACGTGTACCTCGCGATCTCGTACGACCACCGCATCGTCGATGGTGCCGACGCCGCCCGCTTCCTGGGCGCCGTGAAGACGCGCCTGGAGACAGCGGACTTCGCCGGCAACCTCGGCGCCTGACCCCGGACTACGCTCCATTCGGCTGGTGCGCGACGTCATACACGTCGCGCACCAGCCATTTCAGTTCCCGGCGTTCGAGCACGATCATCTGCTCGGCCGCGCCTTCTGCTGACTCACCCGGCGTGAGCTTCACCACGGCCACGTCTCCGTAGTCGTCGATGAGTGAGGCGGTGCTCGCACCGGCTCCCTGCACGACCAGCCCGTCCGCAGGTACCGCGGCGCCCTCCGCCAGAGCTTCGGCGCATGTCGCGTCCGCCACCTCCACGCACGCCGCGACGGCGTCGAGCAGCCCGGGGGTCGCTGTCAGCGCGTCATCTGCAGCCTCCGGGTCGTCAGCAGCCTCGGCTGGTGACTCCGCCGGTGACGGCTCAGCAGAAGGCGCGGCGGCAGGCGTTTCCGCAGGCTCCGTGGTCGGCAGCGCGTTCTCCGTCTGTGCTGCCACGGCGGGCTCATCTTTCTGACCTTCCGGCCACAGCAGCCCCACCACGAGGACGACGACGGCGAGCGAACCGGCGATCATCAAGGGGCGGCGCCGCGATCGTGTCGGGCCGCCCCGCTGGGGCGGCTCTGTCTGCGGCTCCGTGCCCGCCTTGGTGCTGGCTGCGGGCCTCAGCCGCGCCCACAGCGCGCGCGAATGCTCGATGAGGCCGTCGATGGCGGCCCGCACCCGAAGCCGGCCGCCGTTGCCGTCAGCGCGTTCTCCGCGATCGCGAGCTGCGTGACCGCGGGTCCGCTGGTCGGTGCCGAGTTCGAGCCGGGTCGATCTGCGGGTCGCCAGGTCGGCTGCCTTCTCGGGCGCGAACACATCGAGCCGCAGAGCACGCGGTGCGGCGATCGCGAAGAGCTGTTCCTCCCACCGGGCATCATCATCGTCGTGGTGGCGGTGTTCCCGCAGCGCTGTGACGATCTCGGTCAGCACGCGGCCGGTAGCGCGGTCGCTGGTGTGACCGGCGATCCGCTCGACCAGCGCTGCCGTCCGCGCCCGCGCACCGCCGCCGGCGCCGTGCACGAACAGCGGGCGTCCGTCTCCGGTGAGCCACCAGTCTCCGTCTGCCTGCGCGGCGTCCGGTCCGATCTCCCGGATGCCGCGCAGCAGGCTCGCCACGAGAGTTCCGAGCTCTCCGGGAGCCAGCAGGGCGTCCGCGGTGCGACGGCGGCCCACGAACGTCTCCACGCGCTCGGTGCACCACGGGAGCAGAGCGTCGTGGCCGTCCGGCCGACGCCGCAGATCCAGGACGCCGCAGACGTGCTCGCCATCTGAGTGCGTCCATCCGCCCCAACCGGACAGGTCTGCGGCATCCACGCAGACAGCGACTCCATCTTCGTATCCCACCAGTGCCCCGGCGAACGGACCCTCGTCGCGATCTACGGAACGGATCAGCCGGTGCGCACCCGGCACCAGCACGGAACGATCAACTGCGGCATCCGTCTCGGTCATCGCCCCATCACAGCGCACCCGGGCAGCACTGCGAGGGCCCTCTCACGCGAATGTGGACAGATCGGCCGCACGATCAGATGTGCAGAACGAGTGCGCCGCCCGCGAACGCGCACATCGGCAGGTGTTGGACTCGGTATCCTGGTACGCATGGCTAAGCGTGCGTCCGAATCCGAAAAGCGTCCGGGTTTCTTCTCCCAGATCAAGTCTCTCTTCCGGTTCACGCGCGAGATCTATCCCTGGTTGCCCTGGGCGCAGATCGCGATCCTCATCGGCGGCATCCTGATCGGTCTGGTCATCGGGTTTCTCATCCCGCCGCTGCAGATCTGGTCGCTCGTGCTCTGGGGCATCACCGGTCTCATGCTGGGTGTGCTCGGTTCGCTGTTCCTCATGACCCGCCTGTCGACCAGTGCGATGTACCAGAAGATAGACGGGATGCCGGGGGCGAGCGGGCACGTGCTCAGCACGAGCCTCGGGCGCAAATGGCAGGCATCCGACTCCCCCGTCGGCATCAACCCGAAGACGCAGGAGGCCGTCTACCGTGCGATCGGCCGCGGCGGCATCGTCGTCGTCGGCGAGGGAGCGCGCGGCCGACTCACCCGCCTCGTCAACGAGGAGCGCACGAAAGCGCAGCGCGTCGCCCACGGGGTGCCGGTGCACGTCTATTACGTCGGGCACGGCGATGACGAGGTCGCCATCGCCGATCTCGCCAAGACGATCAAAAAGCTGCCCAAGACCATCGACAAGACGACCATGGCGGCGGTCATCCGTCGCGTCGACTCAGTCTCGCAGTCGGTGACCTCGCTGCCCATCCCGAAGGGCATCGACCCGACGAAGGTGCGCGCACAGCGTCCGCGCTGACCCGCAGTCGCGACCAGAACTCAACAGGATCCGTCAGTTCAACGGTTCCTTCGGCAGGCGACGCACCCTGGCGCGGCGTCGGCGCCGCTCGGGCACCATCGAGCGCATCTCTTCGAGCTTGCCGAAGCACAGCAGCCGGTCATCGGCCTCGAGCACCACGTTCTTGCGCGGGTTGGGGATCACCGTGACACCGCGGTGCAATGTCAGAACAGTGATGTCGCGCTCCGCTAGGCCCGACTCCCCCAGGGTCCTGCCGACGAGCTCGACCGCACTGTGGACGCTCAGCTCCGCCACGCCGTATCCGGTCGACACCGTCAGTCGCTGTCGGACGTCAATCTCGGGGAATGCGACCTGTGCGGCGATGTAGTCGACGATCGCGCCGGCGACATCGAGATCCGTCGCCTGCTCGATGCCCTGCAGTCCCGGTGAGGAGTTCACCTCCATCACCAGCGGTCCCTCCTCGCCCTCGAGCATGTCGACCCCGGCGACCCGCAGGCCCATGATCTGCGCGGAGCGCACGGCAGCCTGCTCGTAGAGCGGCTCGAGCCGGACGGCCTCGACACTGCCGCCGCGATGCACGTTCGAGCGGAACTCGTCACCGGCGGCGACGCGCCGCATGGCCGCGACGACGCGATCGCCGACGACGAGCGCGCGGATGTCGCGTCCGCGGCTCTCGGAGACGAATCGCTGGATCAGCACGTTCTGGTTCGTCGAGTGCAGCGTTTCGATGATCGCCTCGGCGACTTTGACCTGCGGAGCGAGGATCACCCCGATTCCCTGTGTGCCCTCGAGCAGCTTGATGACCACGGGGGCTCCGCCGACGCTCTCGATCGCCGGGCGCACGTCGGCACGGTTGCGCACGAATGCCGTGGCGGGCATCGCGACGTTGTGCCGCGAGAGGATCTGGCTGGCCCGCAGCTTGTCGCGTGCGCTGGAGATGCCGTTGGCCGTGTTGGGCGTGTAGACGTCCATCTGCTCGAACTGACGGACGACCGCCGTGCCGAAGTAGGTGATCGAGCTGCCGATCCTCGGGAGGATGGCGTCGTAATCGCTGAGCGGTTTGCCGCGGAAGTGCAGATCCGGCTCGTCTCCGCTGAGGTCGATGGCGAACTTCAGAGTATCGAGCACTTTGACCTGGTGACCCCGCTTCTGGGCCGCCGCCCGGAGTCGCTGAGTGGAATAGGCCTGCGGGGCGCGGGAGAGTACGGCGAGCTTCACGGGGTTTTCCTGCCAAGATGTATCGCGTGGTTAAGACATCTCATTCAAACACTCTTACCGGGTGGCGTGAATGGGTCAGCCTGCCCGATGCCGGTGTGGATTGGATCAAAGCGAAGATCGACACCGGTGCGCGCACCTCGTCGCTGCACGCGTTCGGAATCGTCGAGTTCGAGCGCGAGGGCGAAGCATGGGTGCGGTTCCGGGTGAACCCCTGGCAGGACACGAATGCCGACGCCACGTTCGTCGAGTGCCCGATCCACGATCGGCGCGCCGTGCGCAGTTCGTCCGGCCACGCTCAGGAGCGCCTCGTGGTGCTGCTGGCGATCCGGTTGGTCGATCGGCTCGTCGTCTCCGAAGTGACCCTGAGCAAGCGCGACGAGATGGGGTTCCGGATGCTGATCGGGCGAGAGGCGCTGCGGCGCGGGTTCATCGTCGACCCGGCCCGTTCGTTCCTGGGCGGCCGGGCACCGAAGAAGGCGCGCCGTCGCAATCGCGGTCGGAGCTGAGGCTACGCCCGGATGAGGACGGTGGCGACCGCCTTGTCGTGCAGCCCGCGCTGGTCCTGATCCCAGATGACGGCGGGGATGACGAGCGCCAGCAGCAGGGTGCGCACGATCGGCCGCCACAGGCCGACCCACGCGCCGTTCTGCAGCACCACCCGCATTCCGACGATGCGGTGCCCCGGGCTCCCACCGATGGTCGGGATGAAGACGATCTGAACCACGACGAACACGAGCAGCGTCGCCAGCGCGTCGTACTGGAAGAAAGCGATCGAGATGATCACGGCGGCGGCCCAGTCGATGGCCAGGGCAGCGATGCGACGGCCAACGCGGGCGATGCTTCCGGGACCGGCCTCCGGGAAGCCGAGGCGCTCGCCCGGGTACGAGTTCACCGCGTCCGTCACCCGTCCATCCTAGCGATGGTCTGTAACATGGGCGAAACAAAGAAGACACGGCAGAGTAATGGCTCGCCCCTAGTCTTCATGAAGGTCTGAAGACCGCAAACCCGAATCATCCAGGAGTGATAAATGTTCACCGATTCGTCCGAAGTGCTGAGCTTCATCAAGGAGAACGACGTCAAGTTCCTTGACATCCGGTTCACCGATCTGCCGGGCGTCCAGCAGCACTTCAACATCCCCGCGTCGACGGTGGACGAAGCCTTCTTCACCGACGGACAGCTCTTCGACGGCTCGTCCATCCGGGGCTTCGCCAGCATCCACGAATCCGATATGCAGCTCATCCCCGATGTGAGCACCGCCTACCTCGACCCGTTCCGCGACGAGAAGACCCTCATCATGGTCTTCGACATCTACAACCCCCGCACCGGTGAGATCTACGCCAAGGACCCGCGTCAGGTCGCCAAGAAGGCCGAGAAGTACCTGGTCTCCACCGGCATCGCCGACACGGCGTTCTTCGCGCCCGAAGCGGAGTTCTACATCTTCGACGACGTGCGCTACGAAGTCGGCGCCGGGACGAGCTTCTACAGCGTCGACTCCGAGGAAGCGGCCTGGAACACCGGTCGCACGGAAGAGGGCGGCAACCTCGGCAACAAGACCCCGTACAAGGGCGGTTACTTCCCCGTCTCCCCGGTCGACAAGCAGGCCGACATCCGCGACGACATCGTCCTGAAGCTGATGGACGTCGGTCTCGAGGTCGAGCGCTCGCATCACGAGGTCGGCACCGCCGGGCAGGCGGAGATCAATTACAAGTTCGACACGATGGTCTCGGCCGCGGACGACGTGCTGAAGTTCAAGTACATCGTCAAGAACACCGCAGAGGAGTGGGGCAAGACCGCGACGTTCATGCCCAAGCCGCTCTACGGAGACAACGGATCGGGCATGCACACGCACCAGTCGCTGTGGAGCGAGGGCAAGCCCCTGTTCTACGACGAGGCCGGCTACGCACAGCTCAGCGACGTCGCCCGCTGGTACATCGGCGGGCTGCTCAAGCACGCCGGTGCCGTGCTCGCCTTCACGAACCCGTCGCTGAACAGTTACCACCGTCTGGTGAAGGGCTTCGAGGCGCCGGTGAACCTCGCGTACTCGGCCGGCAACCGCTCCGCCGCCGTGCGCATTCCGCTGACCGGTTCGAACCCGAAGGCCAAGCGCATCGAGTTCCGCGTGCCGGATGCCGCGAGCAACCCCTACCTCGCCTTCGCCGCGCAGCTCATGGCGGGTCTGGACGGCATCAAGAACCGCATCGAGCCCCTCGCTCCGATCGATAAGGACCTCTACGAGCTCCCGCCGGAGGAGGCCAAGAACATCCCGCAGGTGCCCAACTCGCTGCAGGACTCGCTGGAGGTCCTGCGTGAGGATCACCAGTTCCTGCTCGAGGGCGGCGTTTTCACCGAGGAACTCATCGAGACGTGGATCTCGTACAAGCTCGAGAACGAGATCCTGCCGATCGCTCAGCGGCCGCACCCGTTCGAGTTCGAGCTGTACTACGGCGTCTGACGCCGTCGCAGATCAGAGAAGAGCCGAGCCGCGTCCTGCGGTTCGGCTCTTCTGCACTCAGAGGACCTTGACGGCTCCGGCCTGCACACGCACCTCGAACGAGGTCACCTCGCCGACCTCCTCGCCATCGACCTCGAACTGGAGCGGCCGCTGCAACTCGACCCGGATGCGCTCCGCGGAGTGGAAGTGGGTCGAGTCCGTGCTGACGGTCTTGTCGTCTTTGGCGAGCAGGCGACGGATGCCGTTGTCCCACACCACCGAGCGGACGGTGTCGAGCCACTGCAGTGCGCCATCCGAGGTGATCAGCAGCACGTCGAGAAGGCCGTCGTCGAGCTTGGCGTCGGGCAGCAGACGCAGGCCGCCCTGCACCATGCCGCAGTTGCCGATCAGCAGCGTGTGCCCGCGCACATCCCGCGGCTGGTCGTCGTCGAGGGTCACCGTGACATCCGTCATCTCGGTGCCGGCCATGGCGCGGCCCATCGCCTCCACGTAGGCGAGCCAGCCGGCTCGGCTCTTCAGGTCGTCATCCGTCTCGACGAGCATCTGCGCGTCGACGCCGAACCCGACCATCACCGCGAACGCGTGCTCCTCGTCGTCGAACCGCACCCAGCCGAGATCGATGCGCTGGCTCTCCCCCGCGCTGATCCGCCGCAGCGCGGCCGGGATGTCCTCCAGCGGCACTTCGAGGTTGCGGGCCAGAAGGTTGCCCGTTCCCTGCGGCACGATGCCCAGCGAGACGTCAGTGCCGGCCAGTGTTTCAGCCACGGCGCGAACGGTTCCGTCACCGCCGACGGCCACGACGGTACGGCATCCTGCCTCGACCGCTTCCTCCGCCATCCCCCGCCCGGGGTCGTCCTCACTCGTCTCCCACCACTGGACATCGTCGCCGAGGTGCTCGGCGACCGCCGATCGCAGTACGTCCTCGTCGATCTTCGAGGGGTTCCAGATGAGGCCGTAGCTCGTCGCTGTCATGTGCTCAGCCTGAGCCAGCCTGTCCGGATCTGCAAACCGGACACGGCACTCAGCCGTAGAACAGCTGCTCGAACACGCGCCGCGCGCGACGGGTGGTGCCGAGGTAGTCCTCCTCCACATCGTTCGCTGACCGCTCGGGATACCCGAGCAGCCGTGCGATCGCGTCGAGTTCGCTGCGGTCCCAGGGCAGCAGATCACTGGTGTGCCCGGTGCGCAGGGTGATCGCCGAGCGCAGGCGGCTGGCGAGCAGCCAGGCTTCGCGCAGCAGCTCGGCATCCTCCGCTTCCATCAGCTCGGCATCGACCGCCGCCGTCAGCGCATCGAGCGTCGACGTGGTGCGCAGTGCGGGCACTGCGTGGGCATGCTGCAGCTGGATGAGCTGAACGAGCCACTCGACGTCGCTCAGGCCGCCGGGGCCGAGCTTGAGATGCCGATGCGGATCGGCGCCCTGCGGCAGCCGCTCGCCTTCCACGCGCGCCTTGATCCGCTTGATCTCGCGCAGCCCCTGCTCGTCGACTTCGGCCGGATAGCGGATGCTGTCGGCCATGTCCATGAACCGCTCGATGAGCGCACGATCGCCGGCCACGCCGCGCGCCCGCAGCAGCGCCTGCGCCTCCCACGACACCGACCAGCGCCGGTAATACTCGGTGTAGGCCGTCAGAGACCGCACAACCGGCCCGGTGCGCCCCTCGGGACGCAGATCGGCGTCGAGGTCGAGCGGAACCTTTCCGTCGGTCAGATGCTCGCGCAGACCCGCCACGAGCTTCGCAGCGTGTGCCTGTGCACGCTGCGGGTCGATGCCGCCGGTGTCGTAGACGTAAAGGATGTCGGCATCTGACCCGAAGCCGAGCTCTGCACCGCCGAAGCGGCCCATGCCGATGATGGCGAACTCGAACGCGGCGTCTTCGGCGGGAACGACGTCACGCCGCACGGCCCGCAGCGCCGCCTGGATCGTGGTGTCGGTGATGGCGGTGAGGGCCGTCGCCAGCTCTTCGATCGTCAGAGAATCGAGCACGGCGCCCATTGCCGTGCGCAGCAGTTCGCGGCGCCGGAGCCCCCGCACCGCTTTCACCGCGGTCGCCACCGGGGCGTGGCGGGTCTGAATCGCCCTGGCCTCTTCCTCGAGCTTCTCGGCCCCGCGCGGCCGCAACCGCTGGCTCTGCTCGAGCCAAGCCACTGACTCCGGAATCCACTCCATCAGCTCGCCGACGTACTGCGAGGACGACAGCAGCAGCGTCAGGTTCTCCGCCGCACCGGACGAGTCGCGCAGCATCCGCAGGAACCACGACGTATCGCCGAGGCGTTCGCTGATCCGGCGGAACGCGAGCAGCCCGTAGTCGGGATCGCTGCCGTCGGCGAACCACCGGACCATCACCGGCATGAGATGGCGTTGGATGGTGACCTTGCGGCTGATGCCCATGGTGAGGGCGCCGATATGGCGCAGCGCCCCGGCTGGATCGCGGAAGCCGATGGCGGCCAGGCGATCGCGGGCCTGCTCCGTGGACAGCGCCCGCTCGTCCTCTGGCAGCCCGGCCACGGCGCTGAGCAGCGGACGGTAGAACAGCCGCGTATGGATGTCGCGCACCTCACGCCGCACGCGCTCCCAGAGGTTCCAGACCGCGTCCCCGGTCTCGGCCAGCCCGGAGGCTCGTGCGAGGACCCGCAGCTCCTCCGTCGTGCGCGGCATGAGGTGGGTCCGGGTGAGGTCCTTGAGCTGCATCCGGTGCTCGAGCAGCCGCAGCGTCCGGTAATCGGCGGCGAAGACCGCAGCATCCGCTCGACCGATGTAACCACCGGTGACCAGGGCGTCGAGGCTCTCCAGCGTGCCGCGGGTGCGGATGTCCTCGTCGCTCAGGCCGTGCACGAGCTGCAGCAGCTGCACGGTGAACTCGATGTCGCGCAGGCCGCCGACCCCGAGTTTGAGCTGGTACGGTGCGTCCTCGGGGTCGACGTGCTCGGTGACGCGCTGCCGCATCCGCTGCACACTGTCGACGAAGTCCTCCCGTGCGGCGCTCGACCAGATCT
The DNA here is from genome assembly GCA_052085045.1 of Microbacteriaceae bacterium. Taxonomy (GTDB): domain Bacteria; phylum Actinomycetota; class Actinomycetes; order Actinomycetales; family Microbacteriaceae; genus Microbacterium. The sequence goes on from JBQDFB010000008.1 coordinate 49,163, forward strand.
TCGGCTGCACGGCTTCGAGGTACGCCTCTCCGAGCTGCTCGTCCCCCGCGATCGGGCGGGCCTTGAGGAGCGCTTGGAACTCCCAGCTCTGCGCCCAGCGGTCGTAGTACGCCAGGTGTGAGTCGAGCGAGCGCACCAGCGCCCCCTGCTTGCCTTCCGGACGCAGGCTCGCGTCGACCTCCCAGAGCGGCGGCTCGGTCTCGATGCCGAAGACGCCATTGATCGTCTCCCTGGCCAGGCGTGTGGCGATGTCGATCGCTCGGCCCTCGTCGAGCCGCTCTTCATCCTTCGTGCCCCCGACGAAGATGACGTCGACGTCACTGACGTAGTTCAGCTCGCGCGCACCCGCTTTGCCCATGCCGATGATCGTCAGCTGCGTGCAGGCGACCTCGTCAGCGGGCACGTTCGCGGCGACCCGAGTGCGCGCAACGGCGAGCGACGCCTCCAGCGCTGCGCCCGCGGCGTCGGCGAGGGCAGCCGAGATGGCCGCGATCCTCGATGCGGGCTCCGGCGTCGACAGATCGATGGCCGCGATCTCGGCCAGTGATCGCCGGTAGGCGATCCGCAGAGCCACCCAGGCGCTCTCATCGGCGGATGCCGCGAATCCGTCGACGGCGTCCACGGCATCCAGCATCCGTTCGGCCAGAGTCGACGCGTTCGGCACCAGAGGACCTGTGTCTTCGAGGGCGGAGAGCTCGTCGGGATGCCGGAGGAAGAAATCTGCAAGGCCAGCGGACGCTCCGAACACGCGCCAGACGATGTCTCGGGTCTCATCGTCGTCGAGCAGCCTGCGCAGGCCCGAGACCTCGCGTCTGGCCACCCGGAGCATGCCCTCGGCCGCCGCGTCGGGATCCGCGGCGTACGAGCCGGCCAGCAGCCGTGCGCCATCGATCTCCAGCAGGGCCGACAGCTCGTCGATCGCGTCCGCGGCGGCGTTCAGACGGGTGAACCCGCGTTTGGCCAGCGCCGACCGCGAGAGCGCAGAGTCAGATCGGGCCATCGATCAGAGCAGTTCGAGGTTGCTCTTCAACTCGAACGGTGTGACCTGGCTGCGGTAGGCCTCCCACTCCTTGCGCTTGTTGAGCAGCACGTAGTTGAACACCTGCTCGCCGAGCGTCTCGGCGACGAGCTCCGAATCCTGCATGAGCTCGAGGGCGTGATCGAGGCTCGCCGGCAGCGATGAGTACCCGAGCGCTCGGCGCTCGGCGTCGCTGAGCGACCAGACGTTGTTCTCGGCCTCGGCGGGCAGCTCGTACTCGTTCTCGATGCCCTTGAGTCCGGCGGCGAGCATCAGCGCATAGGCGAGATAGGGGTTCGCCGCCGAATCCACGCCGCGGTGCTCCACACGAGACGACTGGCTCTTGTTCGGCTTGTACATCGGAACCCGCACGAGGGCAGAGCGGTTCGCATGGCCCCAGGTGACGAAGCTCGGTGCCTCATCTCCGCCCCACAGGCGCTTGTAGGAGTTGACGAACTGGTTGGTGACCGCGGCGATCTCATTGGCGTGCCGCAGCAGGCCGGCGATGAAATGCCGCCCGGTCTTGGAGAGCTGATACTCCGCGCCCTCTTCCCAGAACGCGTTCTGGTCGCCCTCGAACAGCGACATGTGCGTGTGCATGCCGCTGCCGGGCTGCGCGCTCATCGGCTTGGGCATGAACGTCGCGTACACGCCCTGCTCGATCGCGACCTCTTTGACCACCGTGCGGAAGGTCATGATGTTGTCGGCCATCGTGAGCGCATCCGCATAGCGCAGGTCGATCTCGTTCTGGCCGGGACCGCCCTCGTGGTGGCTGTACTCGACCGAGATGCCCAGGTCCTCCAGCATCCGCACCGAACGGCGGCGGAAGTCGTGCGCGGTACCGCCCGGCACGTTGTCGAAGTACCCCGCCGAGTCCACCGGCACAGGACCCTCCGGGCCGATCAGCGACGACTTGAGGAGGTAGAACTCCACCTCGGGGTGGGTGTAGAAGGTGAAACCAGCATCCGCCGCCTTGGCGAGTGTGCGCTTGAGCACGTTCCGGGGATCGGCCACCGCCGGCTGCCCGTCGGGCATCGTGAGATCGCAGAACATGCGCGCGGTCGGGTCGATCTCACCGCGCCACGGCAGGATCTGGAAGGTCGTAGGGTCGGGCTGGGCGAGCAGATCGGACTCGTAGGTGCGGGTGAGCCCCTCGATCGCAGATCCGTCGAACCCGATCCCTTCAGCGAAGGCCCCTTCGACCTCGGCCGGCGCGATCGCCACCGATTTCAGCGTGCCGATGACATCGGTGAACCAGAGACGGACGAACTTGACGCCGCGCTCTTCGATCGTCCGGAGCACGAAGTCCCGCTGCTTATCCATTCCCATCCGCGCTACTGCTTCCTGTCTACGTCTGTGGCCCGGCGCCAGTCGTCGTCGATCGCCTCTTCGACGGCCCACGCCTCTGATCGCTCACGGAGGGTGTGCATCGCGTTTCCGGCTTCTTCCGCCGTGTCGAACGGGCCCACACGGTCGACGGCGGGTGACAGGTAGCCGTACTCGACTTCGCCTGAGGAAGTGTTGTACCAGTACTTGCGCTCACCGCTGGACATGTACGGATCTTCTCCTCGAGACATGGGTCCATCCCTTCATGAATGCTTTGTCACGATCCTAGTGGGGCGCCCGGTTCTGGCTAGGCTATTGGCCATGGCAAAAGCGATCGGCGTCGACATCGGCGGCACAGGCATCAAGGCGGGCATCGTCAACCTCAAATCGGGCACACTCGAGTCCGACCGCATCCGTGTCGACACACCGAAAGGGGCGTCTCCGAAAGACGTGCTGAAGGCTGTGAACGAGGTGCTCGACACCCTGGGCGTGCGGGCGTCCGATCTGCCGCTGGGTGTGGCATTCCCCGCGATCGTCAAGCGCGGCAAGACGCTGTCGGCAGCGAATGTCTCCAAGAAGTGGGTCGGCTTCGAAGCCGAGAAGTTCTTCGAAGACGGGCTCGGCCGTGCGATCACGTTCGTCAATGACGCGGATGCCGCGGGTGTCGCCGAGGTGCGCCACGGGGCTGCGCGCGACGTCGAAGGCCTCACGATCCTGGCGACTCTCGGCACCGGGATCGGCTCGGCGTTCCTGTATGACGGCGTGCTGCTGCCGAACACGGAGCTCGGTCATCTGCTGTACGACGGAACGACTGTCGGAGACGCCTCCATCGAGCGCTGGGCGGCGTACTCGGCGATGGAGCGCGAGGAGCTTTCTTGGGAAGACTGGTCGGCCCGCCTGCAGGTCTTCTTCTCGCACGTCGAGTTCCTGTTCACGCCCGATCTGTTCGTCGTCGGCGGCGGGGTCTCGAAGCACCCCGAGAAGTTCATCCCGCTGCTGGAGCTCAACACCCCGATCGTGCCGGCGATCCACCGCAACTCGTCGGGAATCATCGGGGCCGCCTCGCTCGCCGCCGACTGAGAGAGGTCCTTCCGGCGTACAGGGTGCGAATGGGGCGGCCTGTACGCCGGGTTCTGTTCCGGGGCCTCTCTCGAGGATTCCCTTCGACGGCCATCTCTCTCGGCGACACGTTGCCGTGTCGCTCCAGCGGTCTACCCGAGGACTCGGCGGGCCGCGTCAACATCCTCTGTCTGACCTTGCTCCGGACGAGGTTTACCTGGCGGGCCGCGTCACCACGGCCCCCGGTGGTCTCTTACTCCACCCTTTCACCCTTACCCTCACGCCGAAGCGCGGAGGCGGTCTGCTCTCTGTGGCACTGTCTCGCGGATCACTCCGGGTGGGTGTTACCCACCGTCCTGCCCTGCGGAGCCCGGACGTTCCTCGGTGCGGTCTCCCGCAACGCGACCGTCCAGCCGCCCCAATCGCCTGCTCAGTCTACTTCTCCGCGGTCTGCACGATCTGCAGGTCGAGCGGCACATCGATCGGGAACCCGCCGAACAGCCGCCGGGTGGCCACCGCCGCCGCCTCCCGGACGGCCTCGGCTGCGGCATCCGCCTGCTCCTCGGGAACGTGCAGGATCACCTCGTCGTGCAGGAAGAACGCCAGATGCGCGCGGCGTGAGAACGCGCCGGATGCCGGCGCCTCGACCTGAGCTTCCGGCAGCTGCCGCAGTCGATGGCGGATCTCGGCGAGCCAGATCAGCGCCCACTCGGCGGCGGTGCCCTGCACGACGAAGTTCCGTGTGAACCGGCCTCGGTCGCGTGCTCGCGCGCGAGCCCGTTTCACTTCGGCAGGGTCGGCATCCGCGCCCGTGGCGGCCGACTGCTCGTCCTGCCATAGCGCATCCGGGCGGGGCGACGAGCGGCCGAGCCACGTCGACACCACCCCGCCGTCCTCGCCGGTGCGCGCCGCTGTGTCGACGTGGTGCATGGCGCGCGGGTAGACCTTGCGCAGCCGCGGGACGAGTCGCCCGCTGTCTCCTGTGGTGGCGCCGTACATCGCGCCGAGCACGGCGTACTTGGCCTCTTCTCGGGTCGCCACCGCCCCTGATGCGACGACGCCGGCGTAGAGGTCCTGTCCTCTGGCCGCCTCGGCCATCGCCCGGTCGGATGCCATCGCGGCCAGCATCCGTGGTTCGAGCTGCGCCACGTCGGCGACCACGAGCCGCCAGCCCGGGTCTGCGCGCACGGCGGGACGCAGGATGCGCGGGATCTGCAGGGCACCTCCGCCGGATGACGCCCAGCGCCCGGTGACGACCCCGCCGGGGATGTACACCGGGCGGAACCGGCCACTGTGCACCCACTCGGCGAGCCACGCCCAGCCGTTCGCGCTCAGCAGACGGGAGAGCTTCTTGTACGCCAGCAGCGGAGCGATGACCGGATGCGAGATCTCGCTGAGCTCCCACTGGCTCGTGGACTCGACATTCACCCCGACGCGATGCAGGGCCCGCAGCAGCTTCGTGTGGCTCTCGAGGTGCAGGTGCGGATCGCCGAGGTGGAAGCGCACGGCATCGGCGTGCTGTGCCATGAGGGCGGGCATCCCGCCACCAGCCGGCCGCGCCCCGACAACGTCGGTGAGGATGCGGTCGTGCTCAGCGGCATCCCACGGCAGGCCCGCCGCCCGCATCTCCTCGGCGATGAGCCCGCCGGCCGACTCCGCGGCGCACAGCAGCGCCAGACGGCCGGTGCGGTCGTCAGCGATCACGCGCAGCTGAGCCTGCAGCTGATCAAGCAGCTCGGGCACGGATTCGGCCGTGCCGCGATCATCGGCGGTGAAGAGCGCGGGCGCTTCGATCTCGGGCTCGCGCGGCAGCCAATCGGACGACGGCGGGAGCGGACGTGCCACGACGTCGGTGTCGCGGAGGATCGCGTGGCACAGCAGCAGATCATGTGTGCGGGTCAGCTGCACCCCGGCGGCGAGAAGCTCGGGGTAGAGCTGACGGGCGCTGCGGATCACCCAGCGCGGGTGCTCATCGGCTTCGACGCGGCGGATCCAGTCCGCGAGTTCTGTCGCGGCGATGTCGGTACGGTCGAGCTCGGCGCCTGCGGCGTCGATGCGGACGGCCGCCGCTGACGAGTCGGTAACGGCCAGCAGGATGCGAGTATCGGCTGCCGACCGGGCGTTCACAGACCCGATTCGTCGGTGCGCACGAGGATCGCGCCGCACTCGGGGCACGAGAGCACGGCATCCGGCGCGGCCTGACGAACCTCGTTGAGGTGGGTTCCGGGGAGCATCATGCGACAGCCCTCGCAGGTGCCGCGGCGCAGCAGTCCGACGCCGATCCCACGCGACGCGCGGCGTGTGTATTCGGCGAGCAGGTCATCGGGCATGTCCGCGGTGATCGCCGTACGGTCACGTGTGAGCTGATCGATCTCGGTCGCGGCCGCCGCGATCTGCGCCTTCGCCTGGGCGGTGAGCTCGGTGCCCTCGGTGGTGGTCGTGTCGATCAGCGCCTGCTGGGCGGCAACAGCGGATTCGGCTTCTTCGAGCCGGCCCATGACATCGAGCTGCGCGTCCTCGAGGTCGCTGATGCGCTTGGCGAGGCTGGCGAGCTCGTGCTCGAGGGCCTGCGCATCCTTCGGGTTCGTGGCGGCCGCGAGGCGATCGGAGTCGCGGGTGCGGCGCTGCTCGGTCACCGTGACGTCGGACTCGAGCCGGGTGAGCTCGGTGCGCACATCGTCACGGGTTCCGGCGAGGTCCGTCAGCTCACGCAGCTGCTCCTGACGCTCCTTGGCCAGCTCGTTGATGCGCGCCCCCTGGGGAGGCGTCGTTCGCAGACGCTCCGCCTGCTGCAGGCGGCGATCGAGTTCGGCGACGTCGAGAAGGATGCGCTGGTGCTCGGGTCTGGCGTTCACACGTCCAATCTACCGTCCACGTACAACCAGACGCGGTTCTCGCGCACGAACCGGCTCCGCTCGCGCATCGATCCCGGCGCGCCGCGCTCGCGGAAGAACGCCTCGAAGGCGACGACGCCGTCGGTGTCGAAGGGGCCGCCGGCGGCCGTGTCGAGGATGTCCAGACGCGTCCATCGGGTACCGGCGTCGAGTTCGAGATCATCCGGTCACGTCGAGGGATGCCAGGATCGCAGCAGGTACGCGGCGTCTCCGGTCGCGAATGCGGTGAAACGCGAGCGCATGAGCCGTTCGGCGGTCGGCGCCGCTCTCTCCCCGGAAAGAACCGGCCCGCAGCACGAATCGAAGGTGTCTCCAGAGGAGCAGGGGCAGCGCATCCGTCCATTGTGCCGCGTAGCCTGGAGACATGACTGCTCTTCCCGTCCGCACCGCGCACAACGGCTTCACTCTTCCGGCGATCGGCCTCGGCACGTATCGCCTCAATGGCGACGAGGGCGCCGCAGCCATCGCCGCTGGAATCGACGCCGGCTACCGGCTCGTCGATTCGGCGTTCAACTACGAGAACGAAGGCACGGTCGGTCGCGGTGTGGCAGATGCCGCCACCGATCGCGCAGATGTCATCGTGACCACGAAGCTCCCGGGGCGTCACCACCCGTCCGAGAAGGCGCGGTGGAGCATTGCGGAGAGCAGGTACCGCCTCGGGCTCGACGCGACAGACCTGCACCTCATCCACTGGCCGAACCCGAGCCAGGACGAGTATGTGCAGGCGTGGGCCGAACTGGTCGATGCGCAGCAGCGCGGCATCGTCCGTCAGATCGGCGTGTCGAACTTCCTGCCCGAGCACCTGGAGCGCCTGGAGCGCGAGACCGGAGTGCGCCCGGTGGTCAATCAGATCGAACTGCACCCGTACTTCCCACAGGCCGAGCAGCTCGCCTATCACCGCGAGCACGGCATCATCACCGAAGCGTGGAGCCCGATCGGTCGCGCGAAGGAACTGCTCGAAGAGCCGGTGATCCTCGAGGTGGCTGCGGCCCACGACATCTCCGCAGCTCAGACCGTGCTCGCGTGGCATGTGGCGCGCGAAAGCGTCGCGATCCCGAAGGCCTCGTCGCTGGAGCACCAGCAGGCGAACCTGGCCGCGGCATCCATCGTGCTCGACGACGCAGAGGTCGACGCGATCACCGGGCTCGGCCGTGCCGACGGGCGCCTGTTCAACGCCGATCCGCGGGTTCACGAAGAGTCCTGAAGTCGCCTGCTCACAGCGGACCAGGAATACTCCCCGGCACCTTCGCCTTGCACCCGACATGAGAGCAATCGTGTACACCGGCAAGGGCGACTCCGAGACGCTGACTCTGATCGAGCACGAAGCGGCGCTCCCCGGCCCGGGCGAGGTGCGGGTCCGCATCCATGTGTCAGGGGTCAATCCCACCGATTGGAAGGCTCGTGCCGCGTCGGGAACGCCGATGCCGTTCGAGCAGATCGTGCCCAACCAGGATGGCGCCGGTGTCGTGGATGCGGTCGGCGATGGCGTCTCCGGCCTGCACGTCGGCGATCGCGTCTGGATCCACCTGGCCGCGCACGAGCGCCCGACCGGAACCGCTCAGGAGCTCACCGTGGTTCCGGCGGCGCGCGCCGTTCTGCTGCCTGACGGTGTCGGTTTCGATGTGGCCGCGAGTCTCGGCGTGCCGGCGATGACCGCGCATCGCGCTCTGACCGTGCATGAGTTCGGCCCGACGCGGCTCTCCCCCGGCGCCCTCTCCGGTCGCACCGTGCTCGTCCACGGCGGCGCCGGAGCCGTCGGCCACGCCGCGATCCAACTCGCCGTCTGGGCGGGTGCGACGGTGCTGACGACGGTCAGCAGCGATGAGAAGGCGGTCCTCGCCCGCGCTGCCGGCGCTCATCACGTCTTCCGCTACCCCGATGACCGGCTGGACGAGCAGATTCTGTCGGCGGCTCCGACGGGTGTCGATCACATCGTCGAGGTTTCGCCCGCGGTGAACGCGGCACTGGATATCGAGGTGCTGGCCAATCACGGTTCGATCGCGTACTACGCCAACGACAAGGGCGAGACGTTCACCGCCCCGATCATGGCCAGCTTCGCGAAGAACGCTCGCTGGCAGGGGCTGCTGTTGTACACCGTCGGCGAAGAAACCCTCAACGCCGCCGTGGACGACATCACCGCCGCGCTGAAGGACAGCGCGCTCCCGGTCGGCGCGGTCGCGGGCCTGCCCCTGACGTGGTTCCCGCTGGAAGAGACCGCGGCCGCTCATGACGCCGTGCAGCGAGGAACGATCGGCAAGGTGCTCATCCGCGTCACCGACAACGACTGAGCCCGGCCGGTGTCCTCCCCCGGTACCACTGGATATCAGCCTTGCGGTGGATGCGGGCGTGGCGCCCGGCTCGTAGCGTTGGTGTTGTCACCGTGAGCCAAAGGCGCGGTAGGGGGTCAGGCACTCGGGAAAGGCCGACCCCGGGCGGGGTCAGCGATCGGGTTCGCGGCCCCGCCCCTCTTCATCAGGGCGACGCTACAGAACAGGTCTTGGAGTGGGCCCTGCCGGGATCGAACCGACGACATCCACGGTGTAAACGTGGCGCTCTACCAGCTGAGCTAAAGGCCCTGGTCCCTTCATTCTATCCAGGGGTGCGGTGCGCGACGTAACCGTCGATCGGGGCTAGGCTGAATACGGCGCGCGTTGTGCAGAGCCGACAAGGCTTCCCGCGTCGCTTCCCGTTTCCTTGGCAAGACCTGCCAGCTTGACGAAAGGCTCCACGTGACTGTCCACGATCAGGATCCGTACTCCCAGGGCCCCCTCGACAGCGATCCGGAGGAGACCGGCGAGTGGCGTCAGTCGCTCGACGAGCTCGTCGATGTGAAGGGCCCAGGGCGTGGTCGCGAGATCATGCTCAGCATGCTCAAGCGCTCCAAGGAGCTGCATCTGAATGTGCCCATGGTCCCGACAACGGACTACATCAACACCATCGCCTCTGAGAACGAACCCGACTTCCCCGGCGATGAAGAGCTCGAGCGCCGCTACCGGCACTGGATCCGGTGGAACGCCGCGGTCACTGTGCACCGCGCGCAGCGCCCCGGCATCGGTGTCGGCGGCCACATCTCGACCTACGCCTCGGCGGCATCGCTGTACGAGGTCGGTCACAACCACTTCTTCCGCGGTCAGGACCACCCGTCCGGCGGCGACCAGATCTTCTACCAGGGCCACGCCTCCCCCGGCATGTACGCCCGCGCCTTCCTCGAAGGGCGCCTGACAGAGGCTCAGCTCGACGCCTTCCGCCAGGAGAAGTCCGGCGCACCGAACGGCATCCCGTCATACCCGCACCCGCGCATGATGCGCGAGTTCTGGCAGTTCCCGACCGTCTCGATGGGCCTGGGGCCGATCAATGCGGTCTACCAGGCGATGACGAACAAGTACCTCGAGAACCGCGGCATCAAGGATGTCGGCGATTCCCACGTCTGGGCGTTCCTCGGCGACGGCGAGATGGACGAGGTCGAGTCCCGCGGCCAGCTGCAGGTGGCAGCCAACGAGGGCCTGGACAACCTCACCTTCGTGATCAACGCCAACCTGCAGCGCCTCGATGGTCCGGTGCGCGGCAACGGCAAGATCATCCAGGAGCTCGAGTCGTACTTCCGCGGCGCCGGCTGGAACGTCATCAAGGTCGTCTGGGGCCGAGAGTGGGACGAGCTGCTCGCGAACGACTCCGACGGAGCCCTGCTCAACCTCATGAACGTCACCCCCGACGGTGACTACCAGACCTACAAGGCCGAGAACGGCGCCTTCGTGCGTGAGAACTTCTTCGGTCGCGACGAGCGCACAGCCGCGATGGTCAAGGACTACACCGACGACCAGATCTGGAAGCTCCGCCGCGGCGGCCACGACTACCGCAAGGTGTACGCGGCGTACAAGGCGGCCATGGAGCACAAGGGCCAGCCGACCGTCATCCTCGCCAAGACCGTCAAGGGCTACGGCCTCGGACCGCACTTCGAGGGGCGCAACGCCACGCACCAGATGAAGAAGATGACGCTGGAGGACCTCAAGCTCTTCCGCGACACCATGCAGATCCCGATCACGGATGCACAGCTCGAGGAGAACCCGTACCAGCCGCCGTACTACAACCCCGGCGAGCAGGACGAGACCATCCAGTACATGCTCGATCGGCGCCGCGACCTCGGCGGCTACCTTCCCGAACGGCGCACCACCCACGTGGATCTGGCGATCCCCGAGGACAAGGACTACGCGTTCCCCAAGAAGGGGTCGGGCAATCAGGAGGTCGCCACGACGATGGCGTTCGTCCGGATGCTCAAGGACTTGCTGCGGGTGAAGGGCTTCGGCGAGCGGATCGTCCCGATCATCCCGGACGAGGCTCGCACCTTCGGCATGGACTCGTACTTCCCGTCAGCGAAGATCTACAACCCGAACGGCCAGAACTACACCGCCGTCGACCGCGAGCTGCTCCTGGCGTACAAGGAGAGCCCGCAGGGCCAGATCATGCACGTGGGCATCAACGAGGCCGGCGCCACCGCGGCGTTCACCGCCACGGGCACCTCGTACTCCACGCACGGCGAGCCGCTGATCCCGATCTACATCTTCTACTCGATGTTCGGCTACCAGCGCACCGGCGATGCCTTCTGGGCCGCCGGCGACCAGATGGCGCGCGGTTTCGTCATCGGTGCGACCGCCGGGCGCACCACGCTCACCGGTGAGGGCACGCAGCACGCGGATGGGCACTCACCGCTGCTGGCGTCGACCAACCCGGCGACGGTGAGCTACGACCCGGCATACGGCTACGAGGTGTCGCACATCGTGCAGGCCGGCATCGAGCGGATGTACGGCGG
>JBQDFB010000009.1:0-7561 GCA_052085045.1 Microbacteriaceae bacterium
CGGGTCGCCTTGTCGATCGCGACCGTGACGAGATCGGTGATCTCGACGAGGCGGGACTGGATCTCCTCGAGGGACTGGTGGAAGACTTCGCGCATGAGAAGCGCAACCTTTCGTTCGGATCTCGGGCGGTTCCGACCGGCCGATGGAGGGCACAGCTGTGTTCGCGAGCCCTCAGTGATTGTCGTCGCCGAAGGTTAACGAATGGTGCCCGTTGTGTGAATACTACTTCGCCCCCGTGCGCGCTGGCGCGGAAACAGGCGGAAGGGGAGGTGAACGGGCTCTACGCTGGAGGCATGACTTCGGGCACTATCGCGCTCATCGCGCTCGCCGTCGGCCTGGTCATCGGCATCGGCCTATCGATGCTGCTCTTCTGGGCGTACCGTGCGCGTGAGAAGGTGACCGAGGCCGCGTCGGCGCGCGTCCCGACCGGAACCGCAGATGTCCTGGACAGCATGGACGATGCGGCATGCGTCGTCGATGCGTCGGGGCTTGTGCTGGCCATCTCGCATGCCGCGGCGCGATTCGGCATCGACGTCGGTGCGACGCTCGACCATCAGGAGTTGCGCCAGCTCGTGCGCACCGTCCGATCGACGGGGGCATCGACGACCGAGACCATGCGTCTGACCCGATCGGGTGTCAGCCTGGACCCGCGCCTGGTGTCTGCCCGGGCGAGCGTCCTTGGCGGGCAGCTCACGCTTCTCATCATCCGCGACGTCACTGAGCAGGAGCGGCTCGACCAAGTGCGCCGCGATTTCGTGGCGAACACCAGCCATGAGCTGAAGACGCCGGTCGGCGCGGTGAGTCTGCTCGCCGAGGCCATCGAGTCCGCAGCCGACGACCCGGACCAGGTGCGGGTCTTCGCCTCACGCATCTCGGCGGAGGCGACGCGTCTCGCGCAGCTCACCGGTCGCATCATGAGCCTGTCGCGCCTGCAGGCATCCGACGGCATCGCCGATTTCGGGCCCGTCGCGATTGACGAGGTCATCACCTCGTCGATCGAAGCGCACGCCGTGCAGGCCGATTCCGCGGGTGTCGAGCTGATTCGCGGCGGCGATCGCGGCGTGTTCGTGCGCGGCGATGCGCAGATCCTCGTGGAGGCCATCGGCAACCTCGTTGCAAACGCGATCGTGTACTCGCCGCAGGGTTCGCGTGTGGGCGTGGGCATCAAGGCGGATGGCGGGACGGTGGAGATCGCGGTGTCCGATCAGGGCATCGGTATCACCGAGTCGGACCGGGAGCGCATCTTCGAGCGCTTCTACCGGGCCGATGAGGCGCGTTCCCGCCGCACCGGCGGTACGGGGCTGGGGCTGTCGATCGTCAAGCATGCGACGCAGCGCCACGGCGGAGAGGTGCGCGTCTGGTCCCGTCCCGAGCGCGGATCGACCTTCACGATGGTGCTGCCGCGCATCGAGGCCCCGGTGCCGGAGACCGATAAGAAGACCAAGAAGAAGCGCGCGCGGAAGGCGCTCAAGGCCGCCGCAACCGCGCGCGTCCGGAACGGAGAGAACGCATGACCCGCATCCTTCTCGTCGAGGACGAGCCAGACCTCGCCGACCCGCTCGCGTATCTGCTTCGTCGGGAGGGCTACGAAGTCGAGATCGTCGAGGACGGGCCGGGGGCGCTGGCCTCGTTCCGGGAGCAGGGCGCCGACATCGTGCTGCTGGACCTGATGCTCCCCGGGATGCCCGGGACCGAGGTGTGCCGGCAGATCCGGTCGACGTCGGCCGTGCCGATCATCATGCTCACGGCCAAGGACTCCGAGGTCGACATCGTGGTGGGACTCGAGCTCGGTGCGGACGATTACATCACCAAGCCCTACTCATCTCGCGAACTGCTCGCCCGCATGCGGGCGGTGTTGCGCCGTGTCGTGCAGGCCGAGAGCGACCTGGACGAGCGCGTTCTCGAGGGTGGCCGCGTCGCGCTCGACATCGATCGGCACACCGTGACCGTCGCCGGCGAAGAGATCAATATGCCGCTGAAGGAGTTCGAGCTGCTCGAGGTGCTCATGCGCAACTCGGGCCGTGTGCTCACCCGCGGTCAGCTCATCGACCGGGTCTGGGGCAGCGACTACTTCGGCGACACCAAGACGCTCGACGTGCACATCAAGCGCATTCGGTCGCGCATCGAGGAGAACCCCGGCGAGCCGGTCATGCTCGTGACCGTGCGTGGCCTGGGCTACCGCTTCGAGGGCTGATCAGTTCTCTTCGACGGAGACGACGTCGGTCGCTTCTTCGGGGACGAGGTCCGCGTAGTAGGGGAGCGTGCCGTCGAGCACCGGGACATCGGCTGTCGCACCGGTCGCGGCGCCGGACTGGAAGTACATCTCCACTGTCGCCCCCGGCATGGTGTCGAGATCGTCGATCCGCATCGGCTCGGCGTTCGCACCGAGGCTCACCGTGTCGCCTGCTCCCACGCGGATGGTGATCGGCTCGAGTCCTTCGATCTCGACGGTGAGCGTCTCGGAGTTGTCGGTGTCGTTGACGATCGCGGCGACGAGGTTGCCGGTCGAGCCGTCCTCGGTCGCGATGATCATCGTGTTGCGGATATCGAGGGGCCCGTCGGAGTCCGGGATGTTCACGCCGTCGGAGGCGGAGTACTTGACCTCGGTGGACTGCGGTGTGATGAACGTGCATCCGGTCGCGCCGAGCAGAACGAGGGCGCTGAGGGCGGCAGACGCTACAAGGCGCGATTTCACGGATCCTCCTGGAGCTGTGGGATTTCCTGTCCATTCTATGGGTATCCGACAGCGCCCACGGGACGTTGCGGGGGCAAACCTTAGCGCATGTCGCCTGTGGTATCCTGGAGGTTGCCGAAAGGACACGATTTTATGCTTTTTGAGGTTGGCGAAACGGTCGTCTATCCGCACCACGGAGCCGCGACGATCATCGAGGTCAAGGATCGCGTCATCAAGGGTGAGACGAAGAAATATCTGAAGCTCAACGTCACCCAGGGCGACCTGATCATCGAAGTGCCTGCAGAGAACGTCGACCTCGTCGGTGTCCGCGATGTCATCGGTCAGGAGGGGCTCGACAACGTGTTCGAGGTGCTGCGTGCGCCGTTCACCGAAGAGCCGACGAACTGGTCCCGCCGCTACAAGGCGAACCTTGAGAAGCTCGCCTCCGGCGATGTGATCAAGGTCAGCGAGGTCGTCCGCGACCTGTGGCGCCGCGATCAGGACCGCGGTCTCTCCGCAGGCGAGAAGCGGATGCTGGCGAAGGCTCGTCAGATCCTCATCTCCGAGCTCGCGCTCGCCGAGAAGTGCGACGAGGAGAAGGCCGGCGCACTGCTCGACGAGGTCCTCGCGTCCTAGTCTGAGAGTGTGACTCTCCTACCTGTGCCGACGACGGCGGTCATCGTCGTCGCGGCAGGCTCTGGAACGCGCCTGGGCGCGGCCGCGCCGAAAGCGTTCGTCGGCATCGACGAGCGATCTGTGCTGCGCCACGCTCTCGACGGCGTCTTCGCCGCGTCGCCGGCGCAGGTGATCGTCGTCGCACCCGCGGGGCATGAGGGGGATGCCGAGAGTGAGCTGCGCGCGGCCGCCGGCGACCGCATCGATCTCGGTCGTGTCGTCGTCGGCGGCGACAACAGGCAGGATTCGGTCGCCGCAGGCCTGCGGGTGCTGTGGGGCGACATCACCACCGTGCTCGTCCACGACGCCGCCCGCGCCCTGACTCCGCCGTCGCAGATCGACGCGGTCGCGGATGCCGTGACCGCGGACGTCGGCGTGATCCCGGCACTGCCGGTCGTCAACACGCTCAAGCGCGTCGCCGGTGGCGATATCGTCGAGGCGGTCGATCGGGCCGATCTCGTCGCCGCGCAGACGCCGCAGGGCTTTCCGCGGCATCTGCTCGAAGCCGCGTATGCCACAGCAGGCGATTCCGGGGTCGAGTACACCGACGACGCCGCGCTGTTCGCCGCGGCCGGTCACCCCGTGGTTCACGTACCCGGCTCATCGCTGGCCTTCAAGATCACGATGTCGGCCGACCTGCAGCGCGCCCGCCAGCTGATCGCGGCCGAGCAGCAGCCGACACCGGCTGTGCGCGTGGGGGTCGGCACCGACGCGCACGGGTACGGCGGCGAGGGGAATCTGTGGCTGGCGGGTCTGGAGTGGCCGGGGGAGCCGGCGCTGTCCGGGCACTCCGACGGCGACGCCGTCGCCCACGCGATCGTCGACGCTCTGCTCGGGGCGTCGGGACTCGGTGACATCGGCGAGCACTTCGGCACTTCGCACCCTGAGTACGCCGGCGCGCATGGCGACGTCTTCCTGACACGAACGCGCGAGATCCTCGCCGGGGCCGGGTACACGATCGGGAACGTCTCTGTGCAGCTGCAGGCGAACCGTCCGCGCTTCAGCGCACGTCGGCGAGAAGCGCAGGAGGCCCTGTCCGCGGCCCTCGGCGGAGCGCCCGTATCGATCACTGCCACCACGACCGATGGGCTCGGATTCACCGGCCGCGGCGAAGGGGTATCGGTCACCGCGGTCGCGCTGGTCGTGCCCCGTTCACCGATCGGGCAAAGTACGCTGGAGCAGTGACTCTCCGCCTCTACGACACCCGCGCACAACAGCTGCGCGACTTCGTGCCTCTCGACCCCGAGAACATCACGATGTACGTGTGCGGAGCGACCGTGCAGTCCGGTCCGCACATCGGCCACGTTCGTGCGGCGCTGAGCTTCGACATCCTGCGCCGCTGGCTCGAGCACAGCTATGGGCGGGTGACCTTCGTGCGCAACGTCACCGACATCGATGACAAGGTGCTCACGGGCGCGACGGATGCCGAGCCGTGGTGGGCGCTGGCCTATCGGATGGAGCAGGAATTCACCTCGGCGTATGCCGGTATCGGCATCCTTCCTCCTACGTACGAGCCCCGTGCGACGGCATCCATCCCGCAGATGCAGGAGCTGATCTCGCATCTCATCGATCGGGGCCATGCGTACCCCGCACCGGATGGATCGGGCGACGTCTACTTCGACGTGCGCTCCTGGCCGGATTACGGCACGCTCACCCATCAGCAGCTCGACGACATGGAAGCCGCGGAAGACGCCGATCCGCGCGGCAAACGCAACCCGCAGGACTTCGCCCTGTGGAAGGGCGCCAAACCGGACGAGCCGGCGGATGCCACGTGGGCTTCTCCCTGGGGCGCGGGGCGTCCCGGCTGGCACATCGAGTGCTCCGCCATGGCGAAGCGCTACCTGGGGTCTGAGTTCGACATCCACGGCGGCGGCCTCGACCTGCGGTTCCCGCACCACGAGAACGAACTCGCCCAGTCGACCGCGGCCGGCGACGGCTTCGCGCGCTATTGGGTGCACAACGGCCTGGTGACCGTTGACGGACAGAAGATGTCCAAGTCGATCGGCAACTTCACCCTCGCCGCCGAGGTGCTGGGCCAGCACGACCCGCTCGTCGTGCGCTACGCGCTCGCCGCCGCGCACTACCGCTCGAGCCTCGACCTCACCGACTCGTCATTCACGGAGGCCGAAGCTGCGCTCGGGCGCATCGAAACCTTCCGTCAGCGGGTGCTGCGAGCGGCGGACGCCGACCCCGCCGTGCGCGAGCCCGGCGAGATCCCGGAGTCGTTCCGCACGGTGATGGACGACGATCTCGGTGTGCCCCAGGCGCTCGCGGTCGTGCACGACGCCGTGCGTGCGGGCAACTCCGCACTGGATGCCGGCGACACCTCCGCGGCGGTCACCGCGGCTCGCTCGCTCACGGCGATGCTTGACGTGCTCGGGCTTGACGGCTCGGTCGCTGCCGCCGCCGGGGGAGCCGAGGCATCCGCTCTGGACACCCTCGTGCGCACGATGATCGATCAGCGCGCACAGGCGCGCGCCGAGAAGGACTGGGCGACGGCGGACCGCATCCGCGACGCGATCGCCGCCGCAGGAATCACGCTGGAGGACACTCCAGCCGGAACTCATTGGAGCATCGATGGTTAAGCCAGGGCGCCCGGGAGCGGGCAACAGCAAGAAGAAGGGGTCCGTCAAGGGCTCGGGCGGCCTCGGTCGCAAGTCCCTCGAGGGTCGCGGCCCGACGCCGAAGGCCGAGGACCGCGCCTGGCACGTCGCCGGCAAGCGCAAGGCGGCGAACGAGCGCTACGCGGCCGCCGGCGGGAAGGGACGCGCCGGGAGCCGACCGAACACGGGAGGCAACCCGAACCGGTCGTCGAAGCCCAAGGCGGGGGATGACACCGAGAACGTCACCGGCAGGAACTCCGTGCTGGAGGCGCTGCGGGCGAAGATCCCCGCGACGGCGTTCTACATCGCCCAGCGTGTCGAAATGGACGATCGCGTCAAGGAGATGCTGTCGATCGCGACGCACCGCGGCATCCCCGTGCTCGAGGTCACCCGGCAGGAACTCGACCGCATGGCCGGGTTCGACGGCGTGCACCAGGGCGTCGCTCTCAAGGTTCCGCCGTACGAGTACGCGCACCCGCAGGACCTGCTCGAGCAGGTGATCGATCGCGGCGAGGTTCCGCTGTTCATCGCGCTCGACGGCATCACCGATCCGCGCAACCTCGGCGCGATCATCCGCTCGACCGCCGCCTTCGGCGGGCACGGCATCATCCTGCCGCAGCGGCGTTCCGCCGGCGTGAACTCCGCCGCCTGGAAGACCAGCGCCGGGGCCGCCGCGCGCATCCCGGTCGCCATGGCGACGAACCTGACCACGCAGCTGAAGGAGTTCAAGAAGCAGGGCGTGTTCGTGATCGGTCTCGACGGCGGAGGCGATGTGTCGCTGCCCGCGCTCGAACTCGCCGATCGGCCCGTCGTCGTCGTCGTGGGCTCCGAGGGCAAGGGGCTCTCGCGTCTGGTCACCGAGAACTGCGACCAGATCGTCTCCGTCCCCATCTCGGCGGCGACCGAGTCGCTCAACGCCGGCATCGCGGCATCCGTCGCGCTGTACCAGATCGCAACAGTGAGGAATCGACCATGACCCGCATCGCCGTCATCGGAGGAACCGGATACGCCGGATCGAACATCGTCGCAGAAGCGGTCTCGCGCGGCCACTCGGTGATCTCCATCGCCCGCTCGATCCCCACCGAGCGCGTCGAGGGCGCTGTCTACCTCGAGGGCAACATCCTGGACGTGCCCAGCCTGCTCGAGCAGATCGATGAAGCGGACGTCGTCATCCAGGCGCTCTCGCCCCGCGGCGACATGGTCGGCAAGGTTCGGGCCGCGACAGCTGAGCTCGTCGCAGCCCTCCCCGAGCACGTGCGCGTCGGCGTCGTCGGCGGTGCCGGCGGCAGCCTGGTCGAGCCCGGCGGCGCGCGTCTGATCGACACGGACTTCCCCGAGGAGATCAAACCGGAGGCCCGCGAGGCGATCGGCGTGCTGGAAGACCTGCAGGCCGACACCAGTGGCCGGGACTGGTTCTTCGTCCACCCCGCCGCCGGCTTCGGCGCGTGGGCACCGGGGGAGCACACCGGCACGTACCGCGACGGCGGCACGGTGCTGGTCACCGACGACAAGGGCGAGTCCTTCATCTCAGGCCGTGACTTCGGCATCGCATTCGTCGACGAGATCGAGAACCCGAAGCACCACCGGGAGAACTTCACCGTCGGCTACT
>JBQDFB010000009.1:7661-13182 GCA_052085045.1 Microbacteriaceae bacterium
TTCACCGTCGGCTACTAGTCACACGAGGTCGCGCCAGTCGACCTCGTCATCGCTGGCCACCGGCATCGCGCCGGTCACCACGGGCAGACTCATCGTCTCGGTCGGCGGCCCCATGATCGTCGCCTCGTCGCGCCGATGGCGCAGCACGTCGTTGATGTACGAGGTCAGAACCTCGGCGAGCGGGATCGACCTGCCGTTCGCCTGCGACAGGTACCACCGGTGCTCGAGCACCTGGTGGAAGACTTCGGCGGGCTCGAGCTTGGCGCGCAGCTCGTAGGGGATCGCCCGGACCACGGGTTCGAAGACGCGCGTGAGCCACTCGTGCGCGTACATCTCCTCATCCGTCCACTCCTTCGTCGACCGCGCCCGAAACTCGTCAAGGTCGTTGAGCAGTCGCCGTGCCTGGTTCTCCTCGACGTCGAGCCCGGTGAGGCGGATGAGCCGCCGCTGATGGTGCCCGGCATCCACCACCTTCGGCTGGATCTGCACCGTCGTGCCGTCGGTCGTGGTCGACATCGACATCTCATCGATGTCGAACCCGAGAGAGTTCAGCCGCTCCACGCGCTCCGTGATGCGCCACGTCTCGTTCGCAGAGAACGATTCTTCGGCCGTGAGCGCGGCCCACAGCGAGTGATACGACGACACGATGCCATCGGCGATGGCCACGGCATCCACACCGTGTTCGAGTCGGCCACCGGCAGCGAGGTCCATGATCTCGCCGGCGACGTTCGTGCGCGCCAGATCCAGATCGTACAGGCGCTGCCCATCGGTGAGACCCTCTTCGTGGAGTTCGCCGGTCTCGGCATCCACCAAGTACGCGGCGAAGGCGCCGGCATCGCGACGGAACAGTGTGTTCGAGAGCGAGACGTCGCCCCAGTAGAAGCCGACATTGTGCAGCCGCACGAGAAGCAGCGCGAGCGCGTCGACGAGACGTGTGGCGGTGTCGGGGCGCAGCACGCGGGTGAACAGTGCCCGGTACGGCATCGAGAACCGCAGATGCGCGGTCACCAGCACAGCAGGCAATGGCGTGCCAGCACCAGCCGCTCGTCCGGCTATGACGGCCACACGATCCACGCACGGCACATCCAGACGGCCGAGATTTCCGAGCATGTCGTACTCGCGCTGGGCCATCTCGGCGGTGGTCTCCTTGACGGCGACGACACGGCCGGAGAGGTCCGCGAAGCGCACGAGGTGACGGGACAGCCCTTTGGGGAGCGAGACGATCCGCTCCGACGGCCACTTGGCAAGCGGCGTGGACCACGGCAGCGCCAGCAGCTCGGGATCGACCGTGCTGGCGGTGATGCGAAGCGCGTCCTGCATACTGCCTCCGAAGACGACGCGGCGCGGGTGACCCGAAGGTCGACCCGCGCCGCGTATGGAGCGAATTACGCCGCGGAGACGACCGGCTTGTCGTTCAGACGTTCTCCGGTCTCGAGGTCGAAGGCGTGCACGTGCCCGGCGGTCGCGGCCAGCGTGACCGTCTCGCCCGCGTTCGGGTGGTTGCGGCCATCGACGCGAGCGACGATGTCGGTGCGCTTGCCGTCGACGTCGGCGTGACCGTAGAGGTAGCCGTCGGCGCCGAGCTCCTCGACGAGGTCGACCGTGATCAAGAGGCCCTTGCCGTCGGCGGGTCCGACGGTGATGTCCTCGGGGCGCACACCGACGGTGACCTGGCTGCCCGTCGCACGGCCGACGGTGTCGCGGTCGAGCGGGACGACCTCGGTGCCGAACTGAACGCCGCCGTCGGCAAGGTCGGCGGGGAACAGGTTCATGGCGGGTGACCCGATGAAGCCGGCGACGAAGACGTTCTCCGGCTTCTCGTACAGGTCACGCGGCGTCCCGACCTGCTGCAGCAGACCGTCCTTGAGGACGGCGATGCGGTCGCCCATGGTGAGAGCCTCGGTCTGGTCGTGCGTGACGTAGACCGTGGTGACGCCCAGACGGCGCTGCAGCGAGGCGATCTGCGTACGGGTCTGCACACGCAGCTTGGCATCGAGGTTCGACAGCGGCTCGTCCATGAGGAACACCTGCGGCTGGCGGACGATCGCGCGGCCCATGGCGACGCGCTGACGCTGACCGCCCGAGAGCGCCTTCGGCTTGCGCGTGAGGTAGTCCTCGAGGTCGAGGAGCTTGGCGGCCTCGAGCACGCGGGCAGCGCGCTCCTCCTTGTTGACGCCGGCGATCTTGAGCGCGAAGCCCATGTTCTCGGCAACGCTCATGTGCGGGTACAGCGCGTAGTTCTGGAAGACCATGGCGATATCACGGTCCTTCGGCGGCACGTCGGTGACGTCGCGATCGCCGATCATGATGCGTCCCTCATTGACCTCTTCGAGGCCGGCGAGCATGCGCAGGGACGTCGACTTTCCGCAGCCGGAAGGGCCGACCAGGACGAGGAACTCGCCGTCTGCGACCTCGAGGTTGAGCTTGTCGACGGCTGGACGGGTTCCGCCCGGGTACAGACGCGTTGCGGCGTCGAACGTGACAGTTGCCATGATTTCTCCTTCACCGGCAGGTACGTGCCGGACGATCCGTTGTGATGGAAGCGGTGGGGCTAACCCCGCCGTGGCCCGCCATCGGGCCGATCTCAGTATCGCACGAACTCGAGCACCTGGGTATTTCCCAGCCTGTCTGGATACCATCGAAGACGGCCCTGATCGATCAGCAGCAGTGGATCGGCGGGCACCGGGGGAGCCCGTCCCCTGTCCAGACTTTCAAGAGGAACGATGTCGAGCGACGAAACGCCGAACGTCCCCACCCCTCGCAATTCCCGTGAGGCGGTCCGGGAGAAGGCTCAGAAGGTGCACGCCAAGCAGTCGCGTGCACGCATCATGCGACGGATCATCGTCGGGGCGGTCGCCATCGTCGCCGTCGGTGCCATCGGCACCGCGGTCACGCTGGCGGTCACCTCGACCGTTACGAAGCCGATGATGGAACCCGAGGGGCTCGACGGCGATGGCATCGTCGTGCGCACGCTCTCGGATGCCGCGATCGAAGAGGTGCCTTCGACGCCGACGCCGGAGGAGACCACTTCCGGCGAAGAGACCGGCGAGCCGACACCGGCGCCGACGGACTCTGCCGTGGACGTCCATATCTACGTCGACTACCTGTCGCCGGGCTCCGGCGACTTCGAGAGTGCGAACACTCGGCAGCTGGCCGGCTGGATCAACGAGGGCGCCGTCACGGTGACCTATCACCCCGTCTCGATGCTCACAGCGAGCTCCAACGGGACGAAGTACTCGCTGCGCGCCGCCGCTGCTGCCGCCTGCGTCGCGACGCACTCGTCGGATCAGTTCTACGCCTTCAACCACGAGCTGCTCGTGGATCAGCCCGATGTCGACAGCGACGGACGCACCGATGTCGAGCTCGCCGACCTCGCCGTGGCCGTCGGTACCGAATCTCCGAAGGTCGTGCGCTCCTGCATCGAAGATGAGGACTACGTCACCTGGGCCAAGGAGGCCACCTCCCGAGCGCTCGCCGGCCCGCTGGAGGGGTCAGATGACCTCATGCTGTCCAGTGCGCCGATGATCGTGGTCAACGGCGAAGCGTACGTCGGTGCTCTCGATGACCCCGCGGAGTTCTCGCAGTTCGTGCTCAACGTCGCCAGCGACACCGAGCCGACCGCGACGCCTACCCCGACGCCGACCGAGACTCCGGCCTCGTAGTTTCCGCCTCACGCCTCCTGCTCGCTAAGCTGGACGGCGTTCGCCGACTTAGCTCAGCTGGTAGAGCACTTGTCTTGTAAACAAGATGTCACGGGTTCGAGTCCCGTAGTCGGCTCCATATAGTCCCACGCCCGTTCAGCCGGTGCTCTTCGGGTTCCGGCCGCGACGTGGACGATTGTGCCACGCCTCGATCGCCTCCGGTGTCAGGTCATCGCGATCCCACAGGTATCCGGACACGTTGCCGATCGGGTCGATGAACGCGTCACTCGCGGCGGAAGCCTCACCGGCATCGCGCCGGCGCATCGTCTGACGCAGCGACACGGGGGTGACGCCCAGGAGCTCGGCGACCTCATCGATCGTCGCGTAGCGGGCGGCGAAGCGCGCTTCGGTGGTGGCATCGCGCAGTGCGCGCGGACGGGACTTCTCGTCCTCGGAACTCATGATCGCTCCTGACGGTTCGGTGGTCCCACGATAGCGGAGCAGTCCGCCGCTAGCATGGGCGCCATGGAGGATGCCGTCACCCGCCTCGACGTGCCGGGCACCTACAACTTCCGCGAGGTCGCGCCGGGTTCGCTGACGCCGGGGCAGCTGTACCGATCAGATGCGCTGCACCGTCTGAATCGTGCCGGACGGCGCCGCATTCGCGAGCTCGGAATCGGCGAGGTGATCGATCTGCGCTCGGCGTTCGACCGCCGCGTCGGTGGACGCGACCGGCTGCGCGGCACCGGCGCGGTCCGGCTCAGCATCCCCATCGACGGTGCGCCCCGCCGTCGAACCGATATCACCGGCATCACACTCTCGAATGTCTATCGGATCATTCTCAGCCGTCACCAGCAGGTGCTCGGACGCGTCATCCGTGAGATCGCTGCGGCCGAGGGGCCGGTGCTCGTGCACTGCACGGCGGGCAAGGACCGCACCGGGCTGGTCGTCGCCCTGACGCTGTCTGCTCTGGGCATCGACCGAGACATCATCCTCGCCGACTATGCTGCGACCGCCGCCAACCTGGCGGGTGAGTGGACGCAGCGGATGGTCGGCAAGGCGCGGAGGTTCCGTGTGCACCTCACCGATGATCTGCTCGTCATCCTCGGATCGTCGCCTCCCGAGGTGCTCGCCGACGCCCTCGACGGGATCGATCGCGAGTACGGCGGCATCGGCGCATATCTGGAGGGCGCCGGAGTGGATGCCGCGGCGCGAGCAGCACTGCGCGAGAAGCTGTTCGGCTGATCAGTCTCCGAGCGCCGCGCCAGGGACGGCGACATCGCCGCGCGCGGCACCCCGGCGCCGCAGGATCAGGGGCGCGACCAGTCCGTGCAGCAGGATGCTGCCCATCACCGTCACGACCATGACCGACAGCACGATCGTGCCCTCATGGTCGGGCAGGGCGTTGTACGCGAGAAGCCCGAAGACGATCGAGGCGGTGCCGCGCGGACCGAGAGAGCCGATGAGTACGCGGTCACGCCGCAGTACGCTGCTGCCCATCAGAGATGCGTATACCGGCAGCATCCGGATCAGCGTGAGCGCGAGCAGGGCCAGGAGCACCACACCCCAGTCGATGCCCGACGCGAATACGAGCAGCACCGCACCGCCGAGCATGAACCACACGAAGTTCGCCGCGAGGACGCCCACCTCATCGACCAGCAGCAGTTCGCTGTGATCGATTCCCGACTCTTCGGCGGATCGAACACGTGTCAGCCGGTACCCGACGCCGGCGACGAACGCGGCCACGAATCCATTCGCGGTGAGCACCGGCAGATTCGCGACGCCGTAGGCGATGAGCGGGAGCAGCAGCATCACGTACCGAGCCCCGACCGCGCTGGCGAACTCTCTCCGGCGTGCGATGCGCACGGCGAAACCGACCG
>JBQDFB010000009.1:13282-50936 GCA_052085045.1 Microbacteriaceae bacterium
TCGGTCGCATCGACGAACAGCAGGATGGCCAGGATGATCTCGACCGACTTCTCGGCGATCCCGGAATCGATGATCTCACCGAATTCTTCGACATCCCACGCGACGGTGGCGGCGCCGAGCAGGAGAAGGGCCGCGGGTCCAGCGACGCCCCAGCGCTCGAACCGGTGGGCGATCAGCGACCACACCAGGATCGCCGCGAGGCTGATCAGGACCAGGGAGGACATGGCGAAAGACTATCGAGCGCTCAACCGGCTCGTCAGGGCCGCGCTGGTGCCGGTGCCGTACGGATGCGTTCTGCCAGTTCGGCCGATGCGATCAGCGCCTCATCGATCAGCTCACGATCCGGAGCGGCGGTCAGCCACTCGCGGCTCAGAGAGGCGGGGATCAGCACCGGCATCCGGTCGTGGACGTCAGCGAGGGGGTCGGGCGCTGGAGCCATCACGACCGAGTAGCACGTCACCCACTCGCCCTCGGGGGTGCGGCCGCGCTGTGTCACCGCTGCCATGCCGAACAGCGCCCCGGCATCGAGCGTGAACTCGTGCCACACCCGTTCGGGCTTGCGCATCTCGTACCAGCCCGTGGTCGGGACGATTGCGCGGGTGCGCAGGTTTGTCGGGCGATCCTTCAGGCGTTCGGAGCGGGTGTTGATCGAGGGGAACTTCGCCGGCTGTCCGTCGACGAGGTACCCCCACCAGGCGGGCTCGAGCGTCGCCCGGCCATCGCCGGGCACGATCAGCGGGTTGAGATTGCGCAGGTTCTTGCCGGTGGGTCGCAGCGTCTCGCCGTCGTTGCGCTGAGCCCACGTGCGCAGCCCCTCGAGGATCTCGGCGTCGGCCTCGGCCAGCAGCTCGGCGTCGGTGAATCTCGGATCGAGTCCGTAGCTCGCGCACATGCCGACAGAGTACCGCCGGGCACAGACAGCGGCGCCGCACCGGCGGGGCGGGCCGCTCGGGATAGGGTTCTGTGGTGCCCGAGACTCGCCGCCTTCCCGTTCCCCTCGCCCTCGGCGGTGCGGTCGCGATCGGGGCGATGACGGCGATCCAGGCGCGCGTGAACGGCGTGCTCGGTGTGCGCATCGACGACGGCATCGTCGCCGGCTTCGTCTCGTTCGCCGTGGGGCTCGTCATCCTCATCGTGGTCACCGTCACGGTGCCGTCGGCGCGAGCGGGCGCTGGCCGCCTCTGGCGCGGCGTGCGCGGACGGCGGATCCCGATCTGGATGCTGCTGGGCGGCACCTGCGGCGCCCTCACCGTCTCCACGCAGGGGCTCACGGCCGGACTCCTCGGCGTCTCGCTGTTCACCGTCGGCGTCGTCGCCGGGCAGACCGTGAACGGGCTCCTGCTGGATCGCCTGGGCGTCGGGCCCGCCGGTGTCGTCGCGGTGACACCAGGGCGCGTACTCGGCGGGGTGTTCGCGCTCGCCGCGGTGGTGATCTCCCTCAGCGGAGGTGTCTCGGAGCGGGCACCGTGGTGGCTGCTCGTGCTGCCGTTCGCAGCCGGGGTCGGCATCGCCTGGCAGTCGGCGGCCAACGGGCGCCTCGCCCAACGCGTGCAGTCGCCGATGACCGCGACACTCATGAGTTTCATCGCCGGGACGGCCGTGCTGATCGTCGCGGCTGCGGTCAGCATCGCCGTCAGCGGGATGCCGGAGGCGCTGCCCACGGAGCCCTGGCTGTACCTGGGTGGTGTGCTCGGCTTCGCCTACATTCTGCTCGGGGCGACCATCGTCGCCCACACCGGTGTGCTGCTGATGGGGCTCGGTGCCGTGCTCGGGCAACTGCTGACCTCGATCCTCATCGACCTGATCTGGCCGGCCACAGCGGGCCCGCCGCTGTGGCAACTGCTCGCCATGATCGCGGTGGCCGTGGCATCGGTGGCCGTCGCGCTGCCGTGGCGGCGGCGCTGAACACTAGTTCTTCTTCGCGGGCATCCGGGTCAGCAGCGCCTCGGCATCCACTGTCTTGCGCCGACTCGGGCGCTTCTCGGCGGGTTTTCCGCCCACGTACAGCCAGCCGAGCAGCTCTTCGTTGCGCTTGAGGCCGTGCGCCTTGGCGACGGCCTTCGATCGGGTGGCTCCGCCGGTGCGCCAGATGACGCCCCAGCCGGCTTCGTCGAGCAGCAGGCTCAGGGTGTGCGCGACGCCGGAGGCGACCGCCTCCTGCTCCCAGTGCGGCACTTTCGAACTCTTGCGGAAGCTCGCCACGACCGCGATCAGCAGCGAAGCGCGCAACGGCTTGGACGAGGGATGCTTGTCGCCTTCCGCCTTCGCGATCGCCTTCCCCAGCCGCAGCCGATCGTCAGCACGCAGTTCGATGAGCCGCCACGGGCGCAACGACGAATGATCGGCGACCCGTCCGGCCGCGGCGACGAACGACAGCAGCTCTTCGCGGGTCGGCGCTTCGTCGGTGACCTTGGACCACGACCTCCGCGCGAGCGCGGCGTCGTAGGCGCTCACGCCCCGGGGGTCTCGGGCGTGAAGTTCAGTGAGAGCGAGTTCATGCAGTACCGGTCACCGGTGGGGGTGCCGAAGCCGTCCGGGAACACATGGCCGAGGTGCGAGCCGCAGTTCGCGCAGCGGACCTCGGTGCGCTGCATGCCGAGGGTGTTGTCTTCGAGCAGCTCGACGGCGTCGGGTCGGATCGACTCGTAGAAGCTCGGCCAGCCGCAGCCCGAATCGAACTTCGTGCCGCTCTGAAACAGCTCGGTTCCGCATGCGCCGCAGGTGTACAGCCCGGCACGTGCCTCGTCGAGGAGTTCGCCGGTCCAGGCCCGCTCGGTGGCAGCCTCGCGCAGCACGGCATACTGCTCATCGCCGAGCTCATCGCGCCACTCGGCGTCTGTCTTCTTCACGCTGTAGTTCATCAGGCCTCCTGGGCGGTGTCGGGCGATGTCTTCTTCCATTGTCCACCGTGCGCAGGGGGCCGGGGTCATCATGACGAGAGGCGACAATGAGGTATGACCGATGCCGTGCGCGAGCGCTATGAGCGGTTCGCCCGAGACGAGGCGCCGGGGCGCTCGGCGCTCTACGAGGACTGGGCGCGCGGTGCCGCAGGTGCCCCCGACGTCCGGCGGGTTCTCGCGCGCATCCCCGAGCCGCACCGGCAGCCGCCGCTGGTGTTCGCCGTCACACGGATGCTGGGTGCGCCGCTGACCGCATTCGCGAACTGGCGGCGTTTCGTGCTCGAGAACGCGGATGCCGTCGTCGAGGAGTGCGCCGCGCGCAGCATCCAGACCAACGAACCGCTGCGACTGGCCCCGCTCCTCCCGGTGCTCAGCGAGATCGACGGGCCGATCGCGCTGCTCGAGCTCGGCGCATCCGCCGGTCTCTGCCTCTATCCCGACCGGTACTCGTACCGATTCGTCGATGCGGACGGGACGCCGCGCGCCGCCCTGGACCCGGTGGGTGGACCGTCGCCGGTCGTGCTCACCAGTCGGGTGCACGGCCGGATGCCGGAGCTGCGGATGCCCGAGATCGTCTGGCGGGCGGGCATCGACCTCGCTCCGCTGGATGCCCGCGACCGGTCGGACCGATCCTGGCTGCGCACGCTGGTGTGGCCCGGCGAGACCGGGCGGGAGGAGCGGATCACCGCGGCACTGGACATCGCCGCTGCCGATCCGCCGCTGATGGTGCCGGGCGACGCCGCCGGCGAGGTCGCAGCGCTCGCGGCATCCGCCCCGTCGGACGCGACGCTGGTGATCTCGACGCCCGGCGTGCTCGCGCACATTCCGCGCACCGCGCGGCAGGCGCTGATCGAACGCGTGCGCGCACTGCCGGCGCGTTGGATCACGATCGACGCGCCGCGGCTGCACGATGCCTGGCATCCGCCGGTGGATGCCGGTGCTTGGCCCGGTTTCGTCGTGGCCCTGGACGGCGACGTGCGCGCCGCCGCCGACCCATTGGGCGGCTGGTGGGAGTGGCGCGCCCCCGCTCGGCCCGAGCGCGCCTAACCTGGACGCATGTTCGGAGACCTCACCGATCGCGACCGCGCGATCCTCGCCCTGGAGACGGCCTGGCCGCGCCACGGCGGTGCCAAGGAGGAGGCCATCCGCAGCACCCTCGGAATGAGCCCCGCACGGTATTACCAACTGCTGGCACGACTGATCGACACCGAGCAGGCGCTCGAGTACGACCCACTGCTCGTGAGGCGCCTGCGGCGACTGCGTGAACGCCGCGTCGATCAGCGCGTTGCGCGGATGCGCGGGTTCGCCGGGTAACATCGACGCGTGTCCCAGCCCGTCAAAGACCGATTCGACGACGTCCCCCGCACCTCCGGGCGGGTGGGAGCGCATCGCGCCGAAACCCCGGGGATGAACGGGTGGGTCGTTCTGCTGTGGTCGTTCGTCGCAGCGCTCGTACTGATCGTCGTCGGCATCTTCGTCGCCCTGGTGATGATGGGGCGCATCACGCTGTTCCCGGCTGCAGACGACACGACCGCGCCGACCCCGGAGCCCACGGGAGTCGTCGACACCTCGTACTCGGTGCTGATCCTCAACGCGACCCCGGAAGAAGGGCTCGATGACCAGTTGCGCGAGACGCTCATCAATGCGCAGTGGCCCGATGACCTGATCAGTTACGGCCCCGCCGGCCAGCAGGACTTCGCCGAGACCACCATCTACTACGTCTCGGAGGCCGATGAACTCGCCGCGATCGGGATGGCTGACCTCATCGGCGGCGCGCACATCGAGCAGAGCGATTTCTACGCGAATCCGAACGATCCCGAGCAGAAGCAGCTCGTCGTCGTCATCGGTCTCGACGATGCGAGCACCCAGCCCGAGCCCGAAGAGACGCCCGCAGAATAGACCTCGCCCGGTGGCTTGCACTCGCAGGGGTCGAGTGCCAGAATGGGCATTAGCACTCTCGCACTGTGAGTGCTAATCAGAACGTCTACGTCCAGGAGGGACGACAAAACTCATGGCAAAGATCATCGCTTTCGATGAGGAGGCTCGCCGCAGCCTCGAGCGCGGCCTGAACATCCTCGCCGACGCTGTCAAGGTGACCCTCGGCCCGCGCGGTCGCAACGTCGTGCTCGAGAAGAAGTGGGGCGCCCCCACGATCACGAACGACGGTGTTTCGATCGCCAAGGAGATCGAGCTGGACGACCCGTACGAGAAGATCGGCGCGGAGCTCGTCAAGGAGGTCGCCAAGAAGACCGACGACGTCGCCGGTGACGGAACCACCACCGCGACCGTCCTCGCTCAGGCGCTCGTCCGCGAGGGCCTGCGCAACGTCGCAGCCGGTGCAGACCCGATTTCGCTCAAGCGCGGCATCGAGAAGGCTGTCACCGCCATCACCGACGAGCTGCTCTCCAGCGCCAAGGACATCGACTCCAAGGAGCAGATCGCGGCCACCGCATCGATCTCCGCCGCTGACGCCGAGATCGGCGAGCTCATCGCCGAGGCCATCGACAAGGTCGGCAAGGAAGGCGTCGTCACCGTTGAGGAGTCGCAGACCTTCGGCACCGAGCTCGAGCTCACCGAGGGCATGCGCTTCGACAAGGGCTACCTGAACCCGTACTTCGTCACGGATGCAGACCGCCAGGAGGCCGTGTTCGAGGAGCCCTACATCCTCATCGCGAACTCGAAGATCTCGAACATCAAGGATCTTCTCCCGGTCGTCGACAAGGTCATCCAGGACGGCAAGGAGCTCGTCATCATCGCGGAGGACGTCGAGGGCGAAGCTCTCGCGACCCTGGTGCTGAACAAGATCCGCGGCATCTTCAAGTCGGCTGCCGTCAAGGCTCCCGGCTTCGGCGACCGCCGCAAGGCCCAGCTGCAGGACATCGCGATCCTCACCGGTGGTCAGGTCATCACCGAAGAGGTCGGTCTCAAGCTCGAGAACACCACGCTCGACCTTCTCGGCCGTGCCCGCAAGGTCATCATCACCAAGGACGAGACGACCATCGTCGAAGGTGGCGGAGAGGCCGAGCAGATCGAGGGTCGCGTGACCCAGATCCGCCGCGAGATCGAGAACACCGACAGCGACTACGACCGCGAGAAGCTCCAGGAGCGTCTGGCCAAGCTCGCCGGCGGCGTTGCCGTCATCAAGGCGGGGGCTGCGACCGAGGTCGAGCTCAAGGAGCGCAAGCACCGCATCGAAGACGCTGTCCGCAACGCGAAGGCGGCCGTCGACGAGGGCATCGTCGCCGGTGGTGGCGTCGCACTCATCCAGTCCGGCAAGAAGGCGCTCGACGCCCTCAAGCTCGAAGATGACGAGGCAACGGGTGCGAACATCGTCCGCGTCGCCATCGAGGCTCCTCTGAAGCAGATCGCCCTCAACGCCGGCCTGGAGCCGGGTGTGGTCGCTGCCAAGGTCGCTGAGCTTCCTGGCGGACAGGGCCTGAACGCTGCGACCGGCGAGTACGTCGACATGTTCGGCGCTGGCATCATCGACCCGGCCAAGGTGACGCGCTCCGCGCTGCAGAACGCTGGCTCGATCGCCGGTCTCTTCCTCACCACCGAGGCCGTCGTCGCCGACAAGCCCGAGAAGAACCCGGCTCCGGTCGGCGACCCAACGGGTGGCATGGACTTCTGAGTCGAACTCAGAGCCTCAACAGAAACGCCCCGGCCTCGGCCGGGGCGTTTCTGCGTTCCGATGCGGGGGTCAGCGGAACAAGCTCGCAGAGTACTGGTCGGCATCCGAGTACTGCGTCGCGGCAGAGCCGAGCGCGTTGCCGATCGAATCCAGCACCTGTTCGACGTGCAGCTGGGCGGCGGCCCACTGGTCGCTGCAGCCCTGAAAGGCCACAGACGCGGTGCCGGTCCAAGACGACTGCAGCTGCGTCAGCTGCGCCTTCAGTGCCTGCGACTCGCTGCGCAGCCGCTCGATCGTGGCTCTGGTCGCACCATTGGCGGCGAAGACCGCTTCGGTGTCGACGGTGTAGACGGACATGGGAACTCCTCTCGTCGGAGTTCATACGTTAGAAGAGTGCCGCCTCGCCCCAGGCGCCTGAAACCACGATCGGTGGATGATCCGCCCCGGCAGCGTGCTGTGCAGGACGAGTCGACGAAGACTCAGATGTCGTCCAGGTCCAGACGGTCGAGAGGCTGGGTGTCCTCCAGCAGATGCTCGGGCGTCGCCTGTGCCGGTGCGAGCGGCAGCGTCACGGTGAAGGTCGCGCCGCCGCCGGGCGTCTCATCGACGTGCACCTGACCGTTCAGCGCCGTGACGATGGATGCCACGATGGCGAGCCCGAGCCCCGAACCGCCGGTCTCTCTGGCGCGCGAGGTGTCGGCACGCCAGAACCGCTCGAAGATCTGCTCGCGGATCTGTGGCGGAATGCCGTCGCCGTGGTCGACGATTGCGATGCTGCCGGTTCCCGCTATTCGATCCGAGTCGACCACGAGCTCAATGGGTACGTCCTCTGACGAGAACCGTCGGGCGTTGCCGAGCAGGTTCGCGATCACCTGGCGCACCTTGTTCTCCGCGCCGAGGACGATCGGAGGTGTGCGCACGGGGACGTCCTGGGTCTCGCTGAAGTCGATCTGCGGCATCGCGCGCTCGTTCGCACGCGGTCGGCGTCGCAGCCGTGCCAGTGCGCTGGTGCGCGGTTTCGGCGTCGGCGGCTCCGCCTTCGGCAGCGCCGGGAGCGGTCGAGCCGGCGTGCCGGATGCGGCATCCGCCGTCCGATCGATGACCGTGATCTTTCGCCCGGGCGCGGCGGCACGAACATCGAGAGCGGCGTCGCGGGCGAGCGGCCGCAGATCGAGGGGCTCGACCTGCACCTCGGGCTCCTCGTCGAGGCGTGCCAGGTCGAGCAGATCCTCGACGAGGACGCCCATCCGGATCGCCTCTTTCTCGATGCGCTCCATGGCGCGGGCAGTGTCCTCCTCACCCCGGATGGCGCCCATCCGATACAGCTCGGCGTACCCGCGGACGCTGACCAGGGGAGTGCGCAGCTCGTGGCTGGCGTCGCCGATGAACCGGCGCATGTGCTGCACGGTGCGATCGCGCTGTGCGAGGGACTTGTCGATGCGTTCGAGCATCGTGTTGATGGCGAAGTTGAGCCGACCCACCTCGGTGCTGGGCTCGAGATCGGTGAGGCGCTGGCTGAAGTCACCGGCCGCGATGAGCATGGCGGCCGATTCGACCTGTCCCAGGCGACGGAACGTCAGCGTCACCAGACCCCTGATGAGCAGGGCGGCGATCAGCAGCGTCACCAGTGCGACGGTGATGTAGACGCCGAAGTACTGCCCGATGATGCTGTCCGCCTCTGCGAGAGGAAGAGCGACGAACTGCACGTAGAGCGTGCTGCCGTCGTCTCCGGGGACCACACCGACGGTGCCGCGGAAGTCGTTGCCGTCGGCACTGCGCAGCGGAACGATCTGACCGTCCAGCGCGTGCGCCTGTTCCAGCGGCATGGTCGAGGGGAACGCCGGTGCAGACTCTTCGGTCGCCCCTCCCGCCTGTCCGAGGAACGTGCCGTCCGCGGCATATACGGCGAAGTTGTAGTCCGCCGAGCGCGGGACGTCTTCCGAGGGGACGAGCCGCTGCGCCCCGTCGGCCACCTCAACATCGAACCAGCGGCTGACCAGGTCACTCACGGCGAGCGAGGGGAGCTGCGTCTCGATGTTCTGGATGAGTGAGTTGCGCAACAGCGGAACCGTGCCCACTCCGGTGACCACGAGTCCGAGCGCGAGCACGGCGACGGTGACGCCGGTGACCTTGGCGCGCAGGCTGATGCGTCGCCACCAACCGGTGACCGCGTCAGGCTTTCGTGCCATGCCCGCTCCCTTCGCGGGCTACTTGCCCACCTTCAGCATGTAACCGAAGCCGCGCTTGGTCTGGATGACGGACTCGTCGGTGAACGGGTCGATCTTGCGCCGCAGGTACGAGATGTAGCTCTCGACGATGCCCGCGTCGCCGTTGAAGTCGTACTCCCAGACGTGATCGAGGATCTGCGCCTTCGACAGCACTCGGTTCGGGTTCAGCATCAGATAGCGCAGCAGCTTGAACTCGGTCGGGCTCAGCTCGATCGGCTCCTTGCCGACGAACACGTCATGCGTGTCCTGGTCCATCGACAGCTCGCCGGCCCGGATGATCGACTCCTCATCGGCCTGCATCGTGCGGCGCAGGATCGCCTGCACCCTCGCCACGATCTCGTCGAGGGCGAAGGGCTTGGTGACGTAGTCGTCACCGCCAGCGTTTAGACCCTCGATCTTGTCCTGCGTGTCGTCCTTCGCCGTCAGGAACAGGATCGGCGCGGTGAAACCTGCGCCGCGCAGGCGCTTGGTCACACTGAATCCGTTCATGTCGGGCAGCATGACATCGAGGATGATGAGGTCGGGTTCCTCCTCGAGCACAGCGGAGATGGTGGCGGCGCCGTTCGAGACGGTCTTGACCTGATACCCACCGAAACTCAGACCGGTGGACAGCAGATCGCGGATGTTCGGCTCGTCGTCGACGACCAGGATGCGTGCATCGCTCATGTCCCCATTATGGTGACTTCAGCCATGCGATGGCTGATTGTCTGTCGGAGCGCCCGGAATACGGCCGTTGTGACTACGCCGCAGCGAGGGCGTCTGGTGAGGTTTCGACTCGCTGCGCTCGCTCAACCTTGATGCGCGATGCGCTCAAGTCGACTGCGCCGCCGTGAGCGCATCCGCATCAAGGATCGTGTAGCTGTAGCCCTGTTCGGCGAGGAACCGCTGCCGGTTCTGGGCATAGTCCTGATCGACCGTGTCGCGGGCGATGAGCGTGTAGAAACTCGCCGTGTGGCCGGACTCCTTCGGCCGCAGGAGGCGTCCGAGACGCTGCGCCTCCTCCTGCCGCGATCCGAACGAACCCGACACCTGGATCGCCACGGATGCTTCGGGCAGGTCGATCGAGAAGTTCGCCACCTTCGAGACGACGAGCAGTTCGATCTCGCCCTCGCGGAATTGCCGGTACAGCTCCTCGCGCTCGTCGACCGGCGTGGCGCCGGTGATCTGCGGCGCATCGAGGGCCTCGGAGAGCGTGTCGAGCTGGTCGAGGTACTGCCCGATGACGAGGATGCGTTCGCCGGGATGCTTGGCGATGAGCTCGCGCACGGCCGCGATCTTGGCCGGGGCGGATGCCGCCAGGCGGTACCGGTCGTCATCGGTCGCCGCGGCGTATTCCAGCCGGTCGTCGGCGGGCAGATCGACGCGGACCTCATAACAGGCGGCGGGAGAGATGAACCCCTGCGCCTCGATCTGCTTCCACGGCGCATCGAATCGCTTGGGACCGATGAGGCTGAACACGTCGCCCTCACGGCCGTCCTCGCGCACGAGCGTGGCGGTGAGGCCGATGCGGCGCCGCGCCTGCAGATCAGCGGTGAGCTTGAAGACGGGGGCGGGAAGCAGATGCACCTCGTCATAGACGATGAGGCCCCAGTCCAGAGCATCCAGCAGCGCGAGGTGCGCGTACTCGCCCTTCCGCTTCGCCGTCAGGATCTGGTAGGTGGCGATCGTGACCGGCTTGACTTCTTTGGACTGGCCGGAGTACTCGCCGATCTCCTCGGCGGTGAGCGAGGTGCGCTTGAGCAGCTCGTCGCGCCATTGCCGGGCCGAGACGGTGTTGGTGACCAGGACCAGCGTGGTCGTCTTGGTCGCAGCCATCGCCCCGGCGCCGACGATCGTCTTTCCGGCGCCGCAAGGGAGCACGACGACCCCGGAGCCGTCGTGCGAGAACGCGTCGACGGCATCCTGCTGATAGGGGCGGATGTGCCAGCCGTCCTCGGCGAGCTCGATCTCGTGCGGGGTACCCGGCGTGTAGCCGGCGAGGTCCTCGGCCGGCCAGCCGATCTTCAGTAGTTCCTGCTTGATCTGGCCGCGCGCCCAGGCGTCGATGACGTAGGTGTCGGGGTTCGGATGACCGATGAGCAGCGGCTGGACGCGCTTGTTGTTCGCCACCTGCGCGAGCACGGCCGGGTCGGTCGAGCGCAGGATGAGCAGCCCCTCGGCGTCGCGCTCGATGACCAGACGACCGTAACGATCGACCGTCTCGCGCAGATCGACCGAGACCGACGGCGGCACGGGGAACCGCGACCAGCGGTCGAGGACCTCGAGCATGTCATCGGCAGTGTGCCCGGCCGCACGGGCATTCCACAGCCCCAGCCGGGTGATCCGGTAGGTGTGGATGTGCTCGGGCGCGCGTTCGAGCTCGGCGAAGATCGCCAGCTCGTGGCGGGCGGTCTCGGCGTCCGCGTGCGCGACCTCGAGAAGAACGGTGCGGTCGCTCTGGACGATCAGGGGGCCATCAGACATAGCGATCCAGTCTAGCGCCGCCTACGCGGCGGACGGGTCGATCACCCGGGCGGATCGGATGCTTTTGACCGGCAGGGTGCGCTCGACGTCGGCGGCGCGGTCCCTCCCGCGCAGGCGCCCGCCGCCCAGGCCGCTCGCCTCGAGCTGGAGCTCCCGCACCGTGCCGTCGGGCATGAGGATCTCCACGGCCAGCACGGCCTTCGAGCGCACGGCCGCTTCGAGCTCGCGGTCGAGCCAGGCGGCGTCCGCATCCGGACCCTGCCTGGCTCTGAGGCGGGCGATCAGCGGGCCGTGGTCGGGCGCGGCCGTCGGGGCGGATGGTGGCGCGGGATTGCGGTCGACGACGAGTGGCTGCCCGTCCGCCCCGACGATCATGGCGGGGTAGCGGGTATCGGCCAGCGTCCAGTACACGGTGTCGCGGCCGACCCGAGAGCTCAGGCCCGCGGCATCCCGGGTCAGAGCGAGCGGACGCAGCGACTGGTCGACGGCCATTGCCTCCAGCAGCGTGGAGTCCGCGCTCGTCACGCAGGTGCGGCCCGAGTCGGCATCCGTGAAGACGCGTACCAGCCCGTGCCGCTGGCCGGTCTGCATGACGAGGTACTCGAGCGGCTGGGGGATGCCGGTCAGTGATATCTCGCCGAGGAAGTCGAGGATGGACGCCGCCGTCTCGCCCGAGCTGAGGGCGTGCGCGATCGAGTCGGCCGTGAAGCGATACGAGGATGCTTGGGCTGCTGACTCCCGAGCGGCGATGCTGCGCAATCGCACATCCAGCGCGGGCTCGAGGGGGCCGGGCGCGATCGCCGTCAGGTCGTTCTGCAGGAAGATCCGGTCGACTTCGGCGGGCAGCAGCTGGGACAGGGCCGTCGCGTCGGCGGGGTCGCCGCGGCGCAGCGGGACCGCCCACTCCGGCTCTGTGCCATCTGGTTCGTCGTCGCGCTCGGTTCCGTCGTGCGCGATCAGGCCCAGCAGTTCGGCTCTGGCGCGGATCGCGGCGCTCCGCTGTCCCCAGGTCGGATCCCAGGGGTACTGCTCCGGCCAGCGCGGCACCGGCAGCCACCCTCCCGTGGCGGTCCGCAGACCACGGGGGAGTGCAGCGCGGAACGCCTCGACGAGCGCGATCCACCGGGCGGATGCCGACAGGCGCAGCCACGCGGCACCGGCGGCGGTGGCGTGCAGCCGTCGGTCGATCGGCGCGAGAATGCGGGCGTCTGCGGCGATCGCCGCGAGGCCGTCGAGCAGTTCGGCCGGAGTCCCCATCTCCGCGATGCGGCGCTTCTCTCCGGCGGCGAGGGCGCCTCCGGTCAGCAGTGCGAGGGGCGAGTCTGCGGCGAGGAGCACGAGGTCGGCGATCGCGGCGACGCTGGTGAAGGCGCGCTCGGCTGCCCGTGCCGCCGCCTGCGCCGGTGCTCGCGCGTCAGCTTTCTCGTCGCTCTCGCCGACCTCGGTGGTGGCGAGAGCGGGGCGCGTCGTGACGGCCTCCGCGACCGGAGGTGCGGGCGTGCCGTCCGGGCGCAGCAGCGCGAGCGCGATCAGGGAGTCGACTGCGGCCCGCTGACCGGCGCTTGTTGCCGCTCCGGGGGCATCGACGTCGACCGCCCGCCGCAGAGCCCGCGCTTCGGGCAGGGTCAGGCTCGGCAGCATCCGATCGATGGATGGCGGCTCGAGCAGGGCGTCGGCGGCATCGAAGAAATCGTTCCAGGCGACGTCCTGGCGCACGCCGCGCGCGTCGAAGAGCTCGGCGAGCTCCGCGTCGGAGGCGGCGGCCAGCCACATGGCGAGCGGACGGGCGTGCGTGCTCATGTCACGGGCGCTTCGCGGCGCGCCCCTTTCGCACGAAACTCATCACGAGCAGAGAGATGATCATGACGAACGCGGCGGGCAGACCCCACATCGGGACCGCCGCGACGATGGGCCAGAGACCATCGGCGAAGGCATCCTGGTTCATTCCGGTCGCGCTGCCGATGATGATCGCGAAGAAGCAGATGACCGAGAGTGCGGCCAGCGTCAGCGCGGTGAACGCAAGGATGC
This sequence comes from Microbacteriaceae bacterium, assembly GCA_052085045.1. Taxonomy (GTDB): domain Bacteria; phylum Actinomycetota; class Actinomycetes; order Actinomycetales; family Microbacteriaceae; genus Microbacterium. The sequence continues at coordinate 26,533 of JBQDFB010000009.1, forward strand.
GGTCCAATCGGCCGACCGGCGCTTCTGGTCCGAGATTCTGCGTGCTCATCCGTCTCAGCCTAGCCCCTGGAACACCGCTAGGCTGGGGGAGTCGGCGCACGAGCGCGCCCGCATTTCGGCACCATCACACAGCGAGGTTCTCCATGCCCACCGGCAAGGTCAGGTTCTACGACGACGAGAAGGGGTTCGGCTTCATCGCCAGCGATGACGGCCAGGACGTCTTCCTGCACGCCTCTTCGCTTCCCGAAGGCGCCGCGGTGAAGTCCGGTTCGCGCGTGGAGTTCGGCGTCGCCGACGGCAAGCGCGGACTGCAGGCGCTCTCCGTGCGGGTGCTCGAGGCGCCCGTCAGCCTCGCGAAGAGCAAGCGCAAGCCCGCCGACGATATGGCGGTCATCATCGAAGACCTCGTGAAGCTCCTCGACGACATCGGCGGCGACCTGCGCCGCGGGCGCTACCCCTCCAGCAGCCACGGCCGCAAGATCGCCTCCGTTCTCCGCAAGGTGGCCGATGACCTCGACGCCTGAGCCCCCTGCTGAAGCGGATGATCGCCTGACCGGCGCGCACGACCTCGCGCTCGCGGCACTGCAGGAGATCACACCCGCCTCGACGATCGGACCGGCCGCCGGATACATCGTCGAGGACGACGGCTCGGTGTCGCTGCGCTTCGAGAACCGGCTTGCGGGCTACCCGGGCTGGTACTGGACCGTCACCGTGGCACGCGTCGAGGACGCCGAGCCCACCGTGCTCGAGGCCGAGCTGCTGCCGAACGAGGGGGCACTGCTCGCTCCCGACTGGGTGCCGTGGGCTGAACGCCTTGCGGAATACCGGGCGCACCAGGCCGAGCTCGCCGAGCAGGCCGCGGCCGCTGCTGCCGAGGGCGGGGACGGCGAATCGTCCGGGGGATCTGACGATGACGCCGCCGACGATGACGCGGATGACCTCGATGATGATGAGCTCGAAGACGGCGAACTCGCCGACTCGCGCGTGCTGCACGCCGGTGACCTCGACGGGGTCGACATCGACGAGCTCGACGACTCCGCCGAAGACGCCGACGACGAGGCCGAGGGCGACGAGGCCGAGTAGCCGCGCTCAGGCGGTGGTGTTCTCGAGAACGTAGTCGATGGAGCGGATGAGCTGGCGCACGTCGTCGGGCTCGATCGAGACGAACGTCGCAATGCGCAGCTGGTTGCGGCCGAGCTTGCGATACGGCTCGGTGTCGACGATGCCGTTGGTGCGCAGGGTCTTCGCGATCCCGGCGGCGTCGATGCTCTCGTCGAAATCGATGGTGACGACGACGGGGGACCGGTGTGACGGTTCGGCCACGAACGGGGTTGCGATAGCGGATGCCTCGGCCCAGTCGTACAGGGCGCGCGACGACTCCGCGGTGCGCGCCCCGGCCCAGGCGAGTCCTCCGTTGTCGTTGATCCACTGCAGCTGAGTGTCCAGCAGGTGGAGCGTGGCGAGGGCAGGCGTGTTCAGCGTCTGGTTCAGACGCGAGTTGTCGACGGCGTTCTTCAGGCTCAGGAACTCCGGGATGTACCGATCGGATGCCGCGATCCGCTCGATCCGCTCGATCGCTGCCGGCGAGACGGCCGCGAACCACAGGCCGCCGTCGGATCCGAGATTCTTCTGCGGTGCGAAGTAGTAGACGTCGGCTTGCGTGAGGTCGAAGTCGATGCCGCCGGCGGCGCTGGTCGCGTCGATCACGGTCAGAGCACCGTCTGCGGCGACGCGCCGCACGGGAGCGGCCACACCGGTCGAGGTCTCGTTGTGCGGCCACGCGTAGACATCGACGCCCTCGACCACTTCGGGGACCGCGAGCGACCCGGGCTCCGCCGTGCGCACATCGGGGGCTTCGAGCCACGGGGCACCGGCCGCCTTGGCGAACTTTCCGCCGAACTCGCCGAAGGTGAGGTTCTGACTGCGGCGCTCGATGAGACCGAAGGCTGCGGCATCCCAGAACGCCGTCGAACCGCCATTGCCGACCAGGATCTCGTAGCCCTCGGGAATGCGGAGCAGCGTCGCGAGCCGGTCGCGGACGCTGCCGACGAGGTTCTTCACGGGAGCCTGACGGTGCGACGTGCCCAGGATGCTGGCGCCAGCGGTGACCAGCGCCTCCAGCTGCGCCGGGCGCACCTTCGATGGGCCGCAGCCGAAGCGGCCGTCGATGGGCAGGAGGTCACGGGGAATCTCGATCGCCATGGGTCGATTCTAGGGGCGCGCCCGCGCTGTCCTTCGCACTGTGACCACCGCCGATGTCGGTGGGGGAATGTAGGCTTGCCTAAGAGACCCCGGAGGGCCAGATGACCGACTTGATCGACACGACGGAGATGTATCTCCGCACCATCCTCGAACTCGAGGAGGAGAACATCGTGCCGCTGCGCGCGCGCATTTCGGAGCGCCTCGGCCACTCGGGTCCCACCGTCTCGCAGACGGTCGGCCGGATGGAGCGCGACGGCCTCGTCGTCGTCTCTGAGGACCGCAGGCTCGAGCTGACCGAGTCCGGGCGTCGCAAGGCCGTCGACGTGATGCGCAAGCACCGGCTCGCCGAGCGTCTGCTGTCTGACGTGATCGGTCTGGACTGGGCGTTCGTGCATGAAGAGGCCTGCCGCTGGGAGCATGTGATGAGCGAGCAGGTCGAGCGTCGCCTCGTCGAACTGCTCGGTCACCCGACCGAGTCGCCGTACGGCAACCCGATCCCCGGCCTCGATCAGCTCGGTGACATGCCCGCCCGCATGTTCGACGAGGGCGTCGTGGGTCTGGTGCAGAAGCTGAACGATGCCGGTGAGCCGATCGAGGGCACGGTGCGCCGTCTCGCCGAACCCGCACAGGTCGACCCGGAGTTGCTGCAGCAGCTCCGTGAGGCCGGCGTCGTGCCGGGCGCGCACGGCAACTATCGCTACAACGAGGGCTACGTGCTGATCCAGATGGACGGCACCGACGAGGGTCTGGAACTGCCCGTCGAGCTCGCATCGCACGTCTTTCTCGTCGGGGAAGCGGCCTGACTCGACGGGCGGAAGATGCCACAGCATCCGCTCTCGGAAGATTGCCAGCATGTCAGGGTGACAGGATCGTTATGTTCCGGTAACCTCGGACAGGTCGCCGACGAAGAAGCCCGTTGGTGGCGAACCCCGTGAAGGCTGCCTCACCGGCTCGTCGTCCTCACGGTCACATCGCACAAAGTGCCCCGAGCAAGTGCCACGAGAAGCAGAGTGCCGACGAGCCAGCGCACCCGAGCGCCGAGGCGCAGGAGGAATACCTTTGGCCGCAGACATCGAACCGACCACGACATCTGAACAGACCCCGAAGCGTCGTCGACCGATTGCGCCGCGCGACGCGGCACGCAAGATGATTCGGCCGATGCGATCCATCGCCATCTTCGGTGCGGTCGGTGCCCTGGTCGCAGCCGTCGCCCTTCCCGCCTATGCCGCATCGTCGACGCCGGTCGATGCCACTGCGACCCTGCAACAGGTGGCTGAAGACGACGCGCAGTCCCTCGTCGTGGCGTCCGCAGCCACGAAAGCTCCGCTCGACCGCTCGACCTACTCCGCGACGACGCCCGAGGAGATCGAGGAGAAGAAGGCAGAAGAGGCCGCTGAGAAGGCGGCCGCTGCCGCTGCCGCTGCGGCAGCCGCAGTTCCCGAGTCAACTGGTGGTGGCGGCATCGACGTCGGCGACTACGCACTGGTCTCTCCCGGTTCCGGCGAGGTTCGGTACCCCCTTCCCCAGGGCTCCTACACGCAGGGCCGCACCACCGTTGGGCCCGACAGCGGCGGCCACCAGGGTGCCGACATGCTTGCACCGGCGGGGACGCCGATCTACGCGGCGGCCGCTGGTGTCGTTCGCAATTCGCAGGAGAGCCTCGGTGGGTATGGGGTCGGCATCATCATCGATCACGTCGTCGGCGGTCAGAGCGTGTCGACGACGTACGGTCACATGACGTACGGAACCCGCCAGGTCGAGGTCGGCGAGACCGTGTCCGCCGGGCAGCTCATCGGAGCTGTCGGCAGCACCGGCAGCTCCACGGCGAATCACCTCCACTTCGAGGTGCACGTGAACGGCAGCGTTCTCGAGCCATACGCGTGGCTCGCCGCCAACGCCGGCTGATCCGGCACCCGTCTCCGCGAGCGACACGCGCCGGAGTGTTCACCGGTCGTTTCGTGATACGTCGGCCGGATGGGTTAGCCTGAACCCGTCGTCGCACGGACAGGAGAAGCCGATGGAACGTATACCGAGCATCCGCACCATGGATGCCCTCGGTCGTTACGTCCTTCGGCATTGCCCGGAGGGATGCACTGAGCTTGACGTGTGTCAAAGGCGTCGCCCATAGGGCGGCGTCTTTCTTCGTTTCTGCGGGTCGTTTCCGTCCATGTGACGTCGTGTGAGTCGAGAGTGCCGGGAAGCCGTCCCGGCGGATCGAGAGGATGACGATGCGCACACTTGTTCTGAACGCCGGGTACGAGCCGCTCGCGGTGGTGTCCTTCAAACGAGCCCTGGTGCTCGTGATGAACGACAAGGCCACTGTGATCGAACGTGTCGTGGATGACCCGGTCTGGGCCGCGGCCGCCTCCTATGATCGGCCGGCCGTCATCATCCTGTCGAGATACGTTCGCCTGCCGCTGAGCAGACGGGTGCCGGTCACCAGACGCGGGGTGCTGCGCCGGGATAACCACCGCTGCGGCTACTGCGGCAAGTCGGCATCCACCGTCGATCACGTGCTTCCGCGCTCGCGCGGGGGAGCGGACTCCTGGGAGAACCTGGTCGCCTGCTGCCTGCGCTGCAACAACGTCAAGGGCGACCGCACACCGCAGGAGATGCACTGGCAGTTGCGCTTCATGCCGCGACCGCCCAGCGGCGGACGCTGGACGGTGCGCGGTACCGAACGCAGCGACCCGTGCTGGGAGCCGTACCTCGCGCTCGCCGCGTGACGCTCATCCGTCCCGTCGTGAGCGGTTGCTCCGCACGAGTTGCATGATCACGATGACGGCACCGACGGTGCCGGCGAGCATCGCGACGGTCATTCCGGCGAACTTGAGCACGGCGAACCCCGAGTGCGCGATCGCCAGGGCATCGGCGAAGCCCGTGGGGTCGGCGAGCATGACGAAGCTGACAACGTTCTCCAGCGCGTCACTCAGTGCCCCGGTGATCGCGGCGACGACAGTCGTGTAGCCGATCGTGCGCCCGAGCCGTCCGCTCGTCAGCCGCACGATCAGCAGCCCGCCCAGCACGCCGAACGCGGCGACGCACGCCATGAAGATGAAATCGAACTGCTGCACCTGGGCGAAGGCCTCGAGCGTGCCCAGTTGCGCGAGTTCTGCCCAGTGCCCCTTCACCGCGGTGCCGGAGAACGTCGTCTGGCCTTCGAAGAACGTCACCGGGTATCCGGTGGCGTCGTAGCGATTCTGCAGTTCGCCGTTCACCCCCATCATCAGGGCGAGCGCGAGTACGACCAGGACGGAATGGAGCCACAGCGGGAACACCCGCCATCGTGACGTGGAGAGCGGGCGAGCGGATGCTGTCGGACGAACGGCTTCGATGTGAGACATGAGGTTTCCTAACATTCCCAGGAATATTGACAAGTTGAGCCTATAGTCCTAGGAATGAACACGCAACCGCACCTGCAGGCCCGGCTCGTGAGGCAGTTGGGCATTCTCAGTCAGCTCTTCCAGTCGCGAGCGGCGTCGCTGCTGTCACCGCTCGGTCTCTCGTACTCGCAGATGGCGCTCCTCACCCATCTGGAGGCGAATCCGGAGGGGGCGACGATCACGCAGCTCGCGCAGGCGATCGATATCCAGCAGCCCGGCGTGTCGAAGGCCGTCGCTCGTCTGGAAGACCTCGATGCGGTATCGACCGAGCGCGAGCCCGGCAGCCCGCGCGGAAAGCGCGTGCACCTCAACGCCCCGGGGCGCGAACTCCTCGCCTCGATCCGCGAGGCGCTCACCCCTGCCGTTGATGGCTGGTTCGGCGACTCCAGCGACGCGGAGCTGCAGGATCTGCTTCAGCGGATGCAGATGCTCTCGCAGCGGATCGCCGACCCGGAATCACCGGGTTTAGCGTAGAGCCGCGTGCTGGAGTCTCGGAGAAGACGTGCCCCTGGAGGGACTCGAACCCCCAACCGTTTGCTTAGGACGCAACTGCTCTTCCATTGAGCTACAGAGGCTGGCCCGATCAGTCTAGCCTGAGCTCTGCGGCCTACGCGGAGGGGTCGTCCTCGTCCGATTCGACCTGCGGCCGGCCGATGATGCCGATTCCGACCGCCTCGTGGCTGGGCTCCGGCTCCTCGCGCGCCGGTGCCTGGGGCTCCTCGCCCTGCTCCTTCTCCGAGCTCGGCTGTTCCATCTGCTCGGTGTCCGGCATCTCGTCCTCGTCGGGACGTTTCGGCTCCTGCGGGGCGCCTCCGTCATCTACCACGGTCGCATCCTTTCGTCGGTTGCTGTGGATGCTACGGCACAGCGCCGCCGACGCAGACCCGGTTGACCCGGCGGGATGCGCGGGCTATAGAGCGGCCCCGCGACTGTCGCGATCGCTCAGCGCTGACCGTGGCGGAGCTTCGACGGCCACCAGATCGTGCGTCCGATGTCGTACGCCAGCGCCGGTACGAGCAGCGACCGGACGACGAAGGTGTCCAGGAGCACGCCGAAAGCGACGATGAACGCCAATTGCACGAGGAACAGGACCGGGATCACCGACAGTGCCGCGAAGGTGGCGGCCAGGACGAGTCCTGCCGACGTGATGACGCCGCCGGTGACCGAGAGCCCGCGGAGCACGCCCTCGCGGGTTCCGTGCTTCAGGGTCTCCTCGCGAACGCGCGTCATCAGGAAGATGTTGTAGTCGATGCCGAGCGCGACGAGGAACACGAAGCCGTAGAGGGGCACAGCAGGATCGGCCCCGGGGAAGTCGAAGACCCCGTTGAACACCAGAGCGGACACCCCCATCGCCGTGCCGAACGACAGCACCGTGGTCAGGATGAGCAGCACCGGTGCGAGGATCGATCGCAGCAGCATCATCAGGATGACCAGGATCACCGCGAGGATGATCGGGATGATCAGATTGCGGTCATGGATGGAGGCATCGTTCGTGTCCACCGAGGTGGCCGTCACCCCGCCGACCAGGGCATCGAGCTCATCCAGCTGGACGCGCAGCTCGCGCACCGTCTCGGCCGCGGCCTCCGAATCCGCAGCATCCGTCAACGTGCCCTGCAGCATCACCTCGCCGTCGACGACCGTCGGATCGGGGGCGGGCGTTCCCGGCGGTCCGACCGCTGCCACCCCGTCGGCCGTCACGTTCGCCGTGCCGCTGGGGGAGTCCTGTGCGGTGACGGCGACGGAGTCGATCCCGTCATCGTCGAGAAGGATGTCCGCGGCATCCTGCAGCGAGTCCTCGGCGACAACCACGTACACCGGACTGCCCGACCCGCCGGGGAAGTGCTCACCGAGCGCCACCTGACCGTCGCGTGCCGGGGAGGCCCCCAGCACGAGGTCGGATTGCGGAACACCGGTGGCGTCGAGCTGGGTGATCCCGGCCGCGCCCGCGACGAGCACGAGTGTCGTGGTGATCCAGATCAGGCGCGGACGGCGCTTGATTCCCCTGGCCAGGCGTGCCCAGAGTCCCGTGGTGGCCACACCGGTCTCGTCGTGCACCGCCTCCGGCTCGAACTTCGGCCGCCGAGGCCAGAACACCGCCCGGCCGAACACGAACAGCAGCGCGGGCAGGAGAGTGAGTGCGGAGAGCATGGCGAAGACGATGCCGATGGAGGCCACCGGCCCGAGCGTGCTGTTCGACTTCAGATCGCTCAGCAACAGGCACAGCAGCCCTGCGATGACGGTTCCCCCGGATGCCGCGATGGGCTCGATCGACCCCTTCCACGCGGCGGCTATCGCTGCGCCCTTGTCCTGGGTCGAGCGCAGCTCTTCGCGGAAACGCGCGACGAACAGCAGCGAGTAGTCGGTCGCCGCGCCGATCACGAGGATGAACAGGATGCCCTGGGTCTGACCGCTCAGCAGCAGGATCTCCCACTTCGCCAGCCACCAGACGACGAGGAGGGCGACGCACAGCGCGAACAGGCTCGTGGACAGCACGACGATCGGCAGCAGCAGCGAGCGGTAGACCAGGATGAGGATCAGGAAGACCGCCAGCAGAGCGACGCCCAGCAGCAGCCCGTCGATTCCTGCGAAGCCCGCGACGAGATCTGCCGAGAACCCCGCGGGCCCGGTGACGTACACGCTCGCACCCGATGGTGTCGCACTCTGCAGTTCCTCGTCGAGGGCTGCCACGGTGTCGCCGAGATCGGCCTCGCTCGAGATCGGGATGAAGGCCTGTACGGCATGTCCGTCATCCGAGGGGATGCCCGGAGACACCTCGTCGGCGACACCCTCGACGTCGCCGGCCGCGGCGATGGCATCGTCGATCGCCGCGAGCTGGTCCTCGTCGAGCTCGGCATCGCCGACGAAGACGACGATCGCGGGGATCGCATCGGAGTCGTTGAACTCGCCCAGCAGATCCTGCACCGTGGTCGCGTCGGCAGAGGAGGGCAGGTAACTGGTCTGGTCGTTGGACGAGACCTCGCTGACCTTGCCGAACAGCGGGCCGCCGAATGCTGCGGCGGCAAGCCACGCGAGGATCAGGATCGCCGGCGCGAGTACGCGTGCCCACGATCGACGGCGGACGCGCACACGGGGCACGGCGGTCGGATCAGTGCGCGGCGCGATAGGCCTCTATGACCGTGGCCGGAATGCGACCGCGTTCCGAGACCTTGTGGCCGTTCTCGTGTGCCCATTCGCGGATCGCTGCCGTCTCCGGCGACGATGCGGAACGCTTTCTCGGGGATCCTCCGCGCGCCGCTGTCGCCGTCGCTCGTCGAGCGCTGGCGATATACGGCTCGAGAGCTTTTCGGAATGCATCGGCATTCTCGGCCGTCAGGTCGATCTCATAAGCCGTGTTATTGAGAGAGAAATGAATGCTCTCCCCCTCACCAGCCTCAAGAACCGTTCCATCGAGATCATCAACAAACTGGTGCACAATACGTCGAGCCATTCCGCAATCATACGCATTGCGAATACGATATGCCACAGAATTCCGCTCAGGGAAGAATTCCTGCACGGCGGGCGCGGGCGACCGCCGCATGCCTGGTGGAAGCATCCAATTTCGACATGGCCGTTCCGAGATATGCCTTGACGGTTCCTTCGCGAAGTCCGAGGCGGGCCGCGATGTCGGCATTCGTGCAGCCCAGCGCGGCGCAGGCGAGAACATCGGTCTCGCGCGGTGACAAGTGCACTGCGGGAATCGCGCGCTTGATCGGACCGGTCGCCGTGGCGGGTCCCTCGACGCCGGCGAATGCCAGGAGCCGCTTCTCGAGTTGGACCAGACGTGCACGCAGGGTCGCGTCTTCGATCTCTGCGGAGATGCCGCGCAGCTCGGCGAAGCTCTCCCGAAGCTCCTCGCGATCCGAGGCATCGACCGCCGCCTCCGGCGGCGAGAGCGAGCGCATGCGCCGGTCGACCTCGTCGCGGATCCGCAGCTCGGATGCCAAGGAATCTGCGATGGTCATGGCTGGCGCCGTCGTCACCCCGCCCACGGGAGCCTCGCGCCAAGCGCCCGTGTAGAGCACGCCTCGCGAACGGCCGTCGACGACGATCGGAACCGCCAGAAGGGTGCGCAGCCCCTCGCCGAGGATGTATCGGTCGTAATCGTGCGTTATCTGGCGTGATGAGCCGTAGTCGCTGGTCATGCGCGGACGCAGCTCTGTCATGGCGCGTCCGCCCAATCCGCGCTCCGGGCGGACGGTGAGGCCGTCGATGCTGTGCGTGCGTGTTCCGATGATGCTCGTCACCGGGACGGCGCCGTCCTCGAAGAGACCGCCGAACGCGACCGGGAAGCGGGTGCGCCGAGCGAGCTCGCGCACCGCCTGTGCGACGAGATCAGCATCCGGATCGAACGTGATCGTTGAAATCCTCGGTACCTACTTTCGGGGGTGATGGCGTCGCCCCCCGTTTCGTGGCGTCGACCCTACCACTCGCGCGGCCACCGCTGCGCGAGGATCCGACATGAGGCAAGGAGGCCCCATGACTGACCGAACCACCGACGAACCGGCGGGCGGAATCGACTACATCGCGGTCGAGGAATCGCCGCGATTCCAGACTCTGAAAAGAACGCAGCGCTCGTTCATCTTCCCGCTCGCGGCATTGTTCCTCATCTGGTATTTCGTCTATGTCCTACTGGGAGCCTATGCAACGGAATTCATGGGTCAGCGGGTCTGGGGCGACATCACCGTCGGTCTGCTGCTCGGACTCGCACAATTCGTGACAACCTTCGCCATCACCATGGCGTACGTGGCATTCGCGAACCGAAAGCTTGATCCGAAAGCGCAGGAGATCCGAGAAGAACTCGAGAAGGCGCAGGCGCACTCATGAATATCGTGCACCTGGCCGCAGCGCCGACCGGTGAGAACAATCCGGTCCTCAATATTTCGATCTTCGCGGCATTCGTCGCGGTGACGCTGTTCATCGTCATCCGTGCCAGCCGCAACAATAAGACCGCCGCCGATTACTATGCGGCCGGTCGTTCTTTCACCGGGCCGCAGAACGGATTCGCGATCGCCGGTGACTACCTGTCGGCAGCGTCGTTCCTCGGGATCTGCGGTGCCATCGCGGTCAACGGGTATGACGGCTTCCTCTATTCGATCGGTTTCCTCGTCGCGTGGCTCGTCGCCCTGCTGCTGGTGGCCGAGCTGATGCGCAATACCGGCAAGTTCACGATGGCCGACGTGCTGTCGTTCCGTCTCAAGCAGCGTCCGGTACGGATGGCAGCGGCGATCACCACGCTCGCCGTCTGCTTCTTCTACCTGTTGGCGCAGATGGCCGGAGCCGGCGGACTCGTGTCGCTGCTCATGGGCATCGACGGGCGCGTCGGACAATCGATCGTCATCGCCGTTGTCGGTGTGCTGATGATCGTCTACGTCCTCATCGGCGGCATGAAGGGCACGACCTGGGTGCAGATCGTGAAGGCGTTCCTGCTCATCGGCGGTGCGATCGTCATGACGATCTGGGTGCTGGCGATCAACGGCTTCAACCTGAACACGCTGCTCGAGTCGGCCGTCGAGGCGTCGCCGCAGGGCGAGGCGATCCTGGCCCCGGGGCTGCAGTACGGTGCCAATCCTCTCGACTTCGTGTCGTTGGGGCTGGCGCTCGTGCTCGGCACGGCGGGTCTGCCGCACGTGCTGATGCGGTTCTACACCGTGCCGACGGCCAAGGAGGCGCGTCGCTCGGTGGTGTGGGCCATCTGGCTGATCGGCGGCTTCTATCTGCTGACGCTGGTGCTCGGCTACGGCGCGGGCGCTCTGGTCGGTCCTGAGGTCATCCAGGCGGCTCCCGGCGGGGTGAACTCCGCGGCGCCGCTGCTGGCGCAGTACCTCGGCGGACCGCTGCTGCTCGGCTTCATCTCGGCGGTGGCGTTCGCAACGATCCTGGCGGTGGTCGCCGGTCTCACGATCACGGCTGCGGCCTCGTTCGCGCACGACATCTACGCGAACGTCATCCAGAAGGGCCGGAAGAAGGCCGACGGGACTCCGGTGGACGCCGATCCCAACGCGGAGGTCAAGGTCGCGCGCCGCACGGTGGTCGTGATCGGCATCCTCGCCATCGTCGGCGGCATCGGCGCGCAGGGGCAGAACATCGCCTTCCTGGTCGCGCTGGCCTTCGCGGTCGCGGCATCCGCGAACCTGCCGACGATCCTGTACTCGCTGTTCTGGCGGCGGTTCAACACCCGTGGTGCCGTGTGGAGCATGTACGGCGGTCTCGGGTCGGCGATCATCCTCATCGTCCTCTCGCCGGTGTTCTCCGGGTCGGAGACGTCGATGATCCCGACCATCGACATCGCGATCTGGCCGCTGAACAACCCGGGCATCGTCTCGATCCCGCTCGGCTTCATCCTCGGGTGGCTCGGCACGATCACCAGCCGCACGGTGGAGTCGAGGCAACTGGCGGCGGAGATGGAGGTGCGCTCGCTCACCGGGTTCGGGGCCGAGAAGGCCGTCGATCACTGATCGCGATCGTTCCACCAGTAATACGGGAACCCCCGGCGGCCCACTCGCCGGGGGTTCCCGTCGTCTACGCCTTCTCGAGGTCGAGAAGGTATCGCTTGTGCTCGGGATGCGCGCCGTACTGGCCGGGTGAGCCGTCGGAGCGCACCACGCGGTGCACGGGCACGATGATCGAGAAGGGCGTGAGCCGGCACGCGGTGCCGACGGCGCGGGCGGCTCCGGGGCTCCCCGCGACGGCGGCGACCTCGCCGTAGCTCATCGTCTCTCCCCAATGGATCGTGGTGATCGCCTGCAGCGCGGCGAGGTGGAACCCCTCGACGAGTCGCCAGTCCAGTCGGAGATGGTCGTCGAAGCGGATCGGATCGCCGGCGAAGTAGTCATCGAGCAGATGCGCCAGCTCATCGGCGGCACCGGGGTCGGGAACGGGAACGTCGCGGAGCCGGGCGGAGACATCTTCCAGAAGCCACGGCACCGACGGGTCGGCGGCCTCGGAGAGGTCGAATCGGACGATGCCCTCATCCGAGAAGACCACCAGCGCGTCACCGAACGGGGTGGGGGCGAAGTCGTAGCGGAATGTCATGAGCCCATCCTGAACCGTGCGCCGACCCCGCCGGCGGCGAGAATCCACGAGTGGGGGAGAAGCCGCGAAACCCTCTCCGATGTGGAGGAAAGGTGGGCCAATCCGGTGAAACCCGCCCAGGATACAGGGCGCACGCTGGTCCGGAGCCTAGTCTGTCGTATGTGTGGCGACGTGAAGAGAAGGCCGCGGCTGCCGCGGCATCGGCTGCCGCGGTGACCATCGGCGACCAGCAGGACGACCCGACGGCTATCGCGGTCGCGCACATCGCCGAGTCCGAGCGCATCCGTCTGCGTGCCGAGGCCGCCGATCTCGGCGGACGTTCGCCCCTGATCACCTACCGCGACACCGTCGAGGGCGGTATCGACATCTCCAAGGCGCACCCGGGGAGCCTGCCGCAGTTCATCACCGGCAAATCGACGCTGCTGTCGAATCTCTTCCGCGACGAGGTCGGTCTGCGCACCGCCCGCATGGCTGCCGAACGCATCACGGCGAAGAACACCGAACTGCGCACGGTCCGCGGCATCGACGCCGTCCACCTCGCCGTCGGTCTCGCCGGCTGGCGGATCGGCGGGTCGGACTTCGCCGCTCCGGTGCTGCTGCGTCCGCTTGCGATCCGGCGGCATCACACCGACTACGAGCTGAAGCTGCAGGGCGCCTTCACCGTCAATCCCGAGCTGGTGCGGGTGGCGCGCGATCACTTCGGCATCACCATCGATGCCGACGCGCTGGCATCCCTCGCCTATGACAGCGGCATCTTCAAGCCGCAGCCCGTCATCGACCGGCTGCGCGCGGCCACCCAGTCGATCGATACGTTCACCGTTCTGCCGCGCCTGGTCGTGTCGACCTTCGCCGACGTCGGCGCCTCGATGTCGCGCGACAGCCGCACCCTCGACCATCGACTGCTGAACGCGCTCGCCGGCCACGTGGCCGATCGCGAGCAGGTCACCGCTGCGCTCCCGCTTCCGCATGTCACCGGCCCGGACGAGCGCGCACCGGCGTCGGACACCCTGCTGCTCGACGCGGATGCCGAGCAGGAATCCGTGCTCGCACGGATCTCGGCGGGGCACTCCCTGGTCGTCTCCACGCTGCCGGGCACCGGCGGAACGCAGACCGTCATCAACGCCCTCGGCGAACTCGTCCGCGCCGGCAAGCGCGTGCTCGTCGTCTCAGCGCGCCGATCGACGCTCGACGGCGTGCGCCACCGCCTGAGCGGCATCGGCCTGGACAGCCTCGCGGTCTCACCGGGCAGCATCCGTCGTGATCTGGTCCGGGCGATCGGCCGCAACGAGAAGGCCACCGCACCGAAGGTCAGCGATGTCGATGACGCGCTGGTGCGCCTGCGCAACGTGCTGCTCGACTACCGCGGCGCGCTGACGGCGCCGATCGAGGGCGTCGGGGTGACGATGCTGGATGCCACGCGCCAGCTCACCCGGCTCGCATCCCTCCCCACGCCGCCGTCGACGACGGCCCGGCTCGGGTTCGAGACGCTGCGCCGACTCGCCGGAGACCGCAGTGAGGCCGCCGCAGCGCTCGTGCAGGCGGCGAAGCTCGGCGAATTCCGCTTCGGCCCGGACGATTCGCCCTGGTACGGCGTGAACTTCCGCAGCACCCAGGATGCCACGTCGGCGCACGAGCTCGCGGGACGGCTGCACGCCACCAGCATCCCGGCGCTGCTCGAACGCGGTTACGAGCTGATCTCGCAGACCAGGATGCGTCCGTTCGCGACCATCGACGAACTCGGCGAGTACCTGCGCCTGCTCGAGGGCATGCGCGATTCGCTCGACCGGTTCAGCCCGACGGTCTTCGAGCGCCCGCTGGGTGAGCTGATCCAGGCGCACGGCTCGCGCCGCGATGCGCCGGCGATGTCTGCGGCGAACCGGCGTCGGCTGCGCCGTCTCGCCAAGGAGTACGTGCGCCCCGGCGTGCACATCACCGAGATGCACGAGGCATTGCTGCGCATCCAGCAGCAGCGCACGCAGTGGCAGCGCTTCGTCGACGCCGGCGTCGCGCCGGAGGTGCCACTCGGGCTCGGCGACGTGTACGCATCATGGCAACGGGCAACGGCAGAGCTGGCCGAACTCGACGCCGCCCTCGGACGCCGCGAGCCGCTCGCCGCCCTGCCCGTGGAGCGCCTGGTGCGAACCCTTGCCGGTCTCGCCGCCAAGTCGGATGTGTTCGACAATCTCGTGGAGCGCGCGACGATCCGCGACAAGCTCGCCACGCTCGGCCTCGAGCCTCTGCTGGCGGAGCTCTCGGTGCGCCACGTCTCTGACGAGCAGGTGGCCGATGAGCTCGAGTTCGCCTGGTGGCAGTCGCTGCTGGAGCGCTCATTGCAGGACAACCGCGCCCTGCTCGGCGCGAATACGGCGGTCGTCGACCGGCTCGAGCGCGACTACCGCCTGGTCGATGAGGCGCACGCTGCGATGGCCGGACCCCTGCTGGCCTGGCAGATGGCGAACCAGTGGCGCATCGCGATCGTCGACGAACCGACAGAGTCACAGCACCTTCGTCGCGCGCTCACCCAAGGCACCCCGACGACGGCGGAGATCGTCTCGGCCGCGCCGACGCTCATGAACGTGCTCGCGCCGGCGTGGATCGCCTCGCCGTATCTCGTGCCCGAGATCCCGGATTCGGTCGAGTTCGACACGGTGCTGCTGGTGGATGCCGCGGCCATCAACCTCGCAGAAGCCGCCCCCGCCATTCGCCGTGGTCGCCAGGTCGTCGCGTTCGGCGACCCGGTCACGCAGCGTCCGACACCGTTCGAGCTGGCGGTGGATGCGGGTGAGGACTGGGAGGCGGAGGTGCCGTTCGACCAGACGTCGGCGTTCGAGCGACTTGCCGAGCTGCTGCCGGTCATGACGCTGACGCGCAGCTATCGAGCAGGCGGCGAAGACCTCGCCGAGCTCATCAACGACGCCTTCTACGGCGGAGAGATCACCTCGCTCCCGTGGGCAGGATCGTACCTCGGCCGCGGCAGCCTGACCGTCGACTACGTCGAGGGCGGGGTCGGCGCACCCGATCCGATCTCCGGCGCCGTCGAGAGCCCCGACGCTGAGGTCGCGCGGGTCGTCACCCTCGTCGTCGAGCATGCCGTGCATCGCCCGTCGGAATCGCTCATGGTCGTCACCGCGAGTGCCCGTCACGCCGAGCGCGTGCGCGCCGCGGTGACGACGGCCTTCGCCGGACGATCGGATGTCGCCGACTTCGTCGGCCGCGATACCGCCGAGCCGTTCGCCGTGCTCACCCTCGAGGAGTCCGTGGCCGAGAGCCGCGACCGCGTCATCTTCTCGCTCGGCTACGGGCTCACCAAGCACGGTCGGGTGCTCAGCGACTTCGGCGACCTGTCGACGCCGGACGGTGAGCGGCTGCTCACCGTCGGCATGACGCGTGCGCGCCGGTCGATGGTGCTGGTGTCGTCGATTCGCCCATCGTCATTCGATGACGGGCGGCTCGAGCACGGAGCATCCACCCTCATGTCGATCCTCGGCGGCCTCGCCTCGCGGGGGAGGGACTCGCGCCTGGAAGACCTCGCCGATCCGCTCACCCTCGCCCTGGCTCGTGAGCTGCGCCGCCTGGGAGCATCGGTCGACGTCGACTACCGCGGTCTGCTGCCGTTGGTCGCCCAGCACGACGGCAAGGCTGTCGTGATCGAATCGGATCCCGAGACGCTGGGGGACTCGCTGCGTGAGACCCTGCGCCTGCGGCCGCACGTGCTGCGACGCCTGGGCTGGCACTACGTGCGCGTGCACGCCTTCGATCTGTACAGCGACCCGGTGACCGCGGCATCCCGCATCGCCGCCGTCCTCGGGATCGCCGCCGACGCGGTCAGAGCCGAGACCGACACCCAGCCGATCGACCTTCCGGGCGATGCCTGATCAGAAGCCCGGCGACGCGGGTGCCGTGGGCGAGAAGCGGCAGCGGATCGTGCGCGTTCCCGGCAGCCGTCGTGCACGGCTGACGCCGGTGCCGGGTACAGATCCGGCACCCGAGGCGGGGGAGAAGCCTGCTCGAACCGAGCGCCGTGGTGGCAGCGATGCGAAAGGCGCGAACGACGACAGGCTGCTCGGGGACGTGCCCCCGCACTACTGACCGCCGTTCGCGCCCCGGGGATCAGGCGCTGGTGTCGGCGTCCTTGCGCAGCAGGTCGCGGATCTCGATGAGCAGTTCCTGCTCGTTCGGCAGCGTGGGCTCCTCGACCGCGGGGTTCTTGGCGGCCTGGCGCTCCTTCCACTTGTTCATCGGCATCACGAAGACGAAGTAGACGACGAGTGCGACGGCGATGAAGCTGATGATCGCGGTGATCAGGTTGCCCAGCGGGAACGTGACTTCCTGACCGTAGATGCCCGTGATGACCGGACCGATGTTGCCGGAATCATCCGGCTGGTAGAACAGTGCCACTAGAGGTGTGATGATGCTGTCGACGACCGCGGTGACGATGGCGGTGAATGCACCGCCGATAACGACGGCGACCGCGAGATCGATGACGTTGCCCTGGGCGATGAACTCCTTGAAGCCCTTGAACATGGGAACCCCCGTAGGTGTGATCAAGCCTCACGTCGAGGCTGGAGCCGCCGCGGGTGCCGGTTTGGCGTTCGTCGACGATTCCGTCTTCGATGATGCCGCTGAACCGGACTTTTCGCCACTGCCACTCCGCGAATCGGTGCGATAGAACCCGGAGCCGTTGAACGTCACGCCGATCGATCCGTACCGCTTGCGCAGGGCACCCCCGCACTCGGGGCAGAGGGTCAGTGCGTCATCGGAGAAGCTCTGGACGGCGTCGAAGGCGTGATCGCACGAGGTGCAGGCGTAAGCGTAGGTGGGCATGTTCGTCCGGCTGGTTCAGGGTCGCGGATGCGACAGGTGGAGGGTCCGCGTGGGCGTCACGACGCCGGTGACCGGCTGGTCGTGCAGCTCGCGCGGAAGGGAATCGACTACTTCGGAATCATAGGTCACTGCGAACACCGGCGGGCGGTTCTGCATCGATCCGATGGTCTTGTCGAAGTAGCCGCGGCCCCAGCCGAGCCGGGTGCCGTCGGCATCGACGGCGGCGGCGGGGATGATCATGAGGTCGACATCGTTCACCGCGAGGGGGCTCAACGTTTCCCCGGTCGGCTCGGGAAGTCCGAACAGGCCTTCGGCGAGCTCATCGGAATCGTTCGCGATCGCCCAGTCCAGCAGTCCGTCCGCGCGAGTGATGGGCAGCAGGACGCGGATGCCGCGCTGCACGGCTCCGGTGACGAATGCGCGAGTGCCGGGTTCTGTCTTCGTGGAGAGGAAGCAGGAGATCGAGCGTGCGCCGTGCGCGTCGACGAGAGCGTCGAGCTGCGCGGTCAGTCCGGATGCCGCGTCTGCGCGCTGCTGGTCAGAGAGGGCCCGGCGCTGTGCGCGAAGCTCGATGCGCCGTGCGCGCTTCTCCTGTTCGGCCTCGGACGACATGCTGGGATTCTACGTGTCGGTCCTCTGCGAGACCCCAGTAAGCTGGCCTGATGGGAAAGCAGTCAATCAAGGCGGTCATTCCGGCAGCGGGCCTGGGTACGCGGTTCCTCCCCGCGACGAAGGCCATGCCCAAGGAGATGCTGCCGGTCGTCGACAAACCGGCGATCCAGTACGTGGTCGAAGAGGCGGCGTCAGCCGGCATCGATGACATCCTCGTCATCATCGGACGCAACAAGAACATGATCTCGAACCATTTCGACTCGGTTCCCGAGTTGGAGGTCAAGCTCACGGAGAAGGGCGACATGAAGCGCCTGGAGCGGGTCATGAAGTCGAGCGATCTCGCCGATATCCACTACCTTCGCCAGGGCGAGCCGAAGGGACTCGGTCACGCGGTGCTGCGTGCCAAGACTCACGTCGGCGACAGCTCGTTCGTCGTGATGCTCGGCGACGACCTGATCGATGATCGCGACCCGCTCATCACGACGATGATCGCCGAGCACGAGCGCACGGGCGCCACGGTCGTCGCACTCATGGAAGTAGACCCCGAGCAGATCCACATGTACGGCGCCGCCGCCGTCGAGGCGACCGATCAGGACGACATCGTGCGTGTCACCGGTCTCGTCGAGAAGCCAGCGCGTGAGGATGCGCCCTCGAACCTGGCCATCATCGGCCGCTACGTGCTGCCGGCGTCGGTATTCCCGATCCTCGAGCGCACCGAGCCGGGCAAGGGCGGCGAGATCCAGTTGACGGATGCTCTGCAGGAGCTCGCGGCAGACGAAGACGGCCCCGGAGTGATCGGCGTGATCTTCCGCGGTCGCCGCTACGACACCGGCGACCGGGTGGACTACATCAAGGCGATCGTGCAACTCGCGACCGACCGTGAAGACCTGGGCGCCGACCTGCGCCCCTGGCTCAAGGGGTTCGCCGAGAGCCTGTGAGTGCTCGGGCGACGGGGATCGCATGGACTTCCTGCAGGGGCATCGCCACGGTCCGGTCGAGCTGAGGCTCATCCGGATCCGCGACGCGCGCGTCCTTCAACAGGAGCTGTTGAGGAACCGAGCCTGGTTGCAGCCGTGGGAGGCGACGATCCCGAACGGTGCCTCCGGCTTTGACATGAGACTGAGCATCCGTCGGCTCCTGCAGCAGTACCGTGATGGCGGTGGCTACCCGTTCGTGATGCTGCACGACGGTGAGATCGCCGGGCAGCTGAACGTGTGGGGTGTCTCTCGGGGCTCGCTCAACTCGGCCACGATCGGCTACTGGGTCAGCGAGCGCTTCGCCGGTCGCGGCATCACGCCCACCGCCGTGGCCATGGCGACGGACGCATGCTTCACGGAGTACGGACTGCACCGCATGGAGATCTGCATCCGTCCCGAGAACGCGGCGAGCCTGCGGGTCGTGCAGAAGCTCGGCTTCCGATACGAGGGCTTCCGTCGCCGGTTCATCCACATCGATGGCGACTGGCGCGATCACTACGCGTTCGCGCTGACCCGCGAGGATGTCCCCGACGGCGTGCTCGCCCGATGGGTCAATGGCCGTGCCCCGCAGGATGCCGCCAGCATCCCGCCCTCGGATCGCCTGCCGATCTGAATTTCTCATGAGAGGCGTGCGACACGCGCCCGGAGTCGGGGTCGCGCGGCACGCGGTCGCATACCGTTGAGCCTATGAATGGGCCGGTGCTGAGTGGGGGCGTTATCGTCCTTGTCGCGGTGCTGCTCTGGATGCTGTACCTGCTCCCTTCCTGGCGCGGAAAGTACCAGTACAACGCCGCCGAGCGGAACGCCGTGCGTCTGAATCAGGCGCTGCGTGTGCTCGCGGAGACGAGCGAGACGCCCGACGAGGTGCGGCTGGAGCTCAACGCCCGCACCGCGCTCGCGCAGCAGAAGCTCGCCAAGCGGGTGCAGTCCGAGAAAGAGGCGGCCGAACTCGTGCAACTGCGCGCCGAGCTCGCTGCGACGCGCGCCGATCCTGTGCTTCGTCAGGCGCGTGCGCGGCGCCGAGTGCGGGTCGTCGCCACCGCCGTTCTCGTGCTCGGTCTTGCAGTCGCCGGTCTCGGTGTATGGCTACTCGTCACTGGTGGTGCACAGCTGTTGATCTGGGTCGGCGGGGCGGTCGCCGTCGCCGGCGCGCTCACGCTGCAGAAGATGGCATCCGTCGCTCGCCGCGCTCTTGGCGCCCCGGCAGCGACGGTGCGAGCAGAGACGGCGCCACGGGTCTCGCCGCCCTTGCACGACCAGGGGCGCGCTTCATGGACGCCGCGCCCGCTGCCGGCGCCGATGGCATCGGTGAGTGGATCGCTCACCCAGACCGCCCAGGCAGAGATCCAGGCGAAGCAGGAGCTGCATCGTGCCGAGCGGGTGGCCGAACTCCGCAGGCGCGCTGAGCAGATGGCCCCGGCCGAGCCGGTATCGCTCCCCGCGGCATCCGCCCCTGCCGCCACGCAGGAATCGTCGCCGTATGCGCGGATGGGATTCGTGGATGACGCCGAGATCGAGCAGCACGTTCGCCAGCTGCTGCAGCGGCGCGCCACGGGCTGAGCGCCGTCTCGGCGCATCGCTGCTTTCGAGCGTGATAATCTAGCTGAGGTTCACGGGCCTATGGCGCAGTTGGTAGCGCGCCTCGTTCGCATCGAGGAGGTCAGGGGTTCGAATCCCCTTAGGTCCACCGTGTGTTGAGTTTGCTGGGTCAGATCCATTTGCTGCGTTTGAACACCAGATACAGCACAACGGCAAGCACGAGCATCGCCCCCAAGGCGAAGAGGTACCCGAGATGCCAGCTCAGCTCCGGCATCACCTCGAAGTTCATGCCGTAGATCCCGCCGACCAGTGATGGTGCGAACAGGATCGCCGCCCACCCGGAGATCTTCTTCATGTCTTCGTTCTGGCGTTGATTGACCAGCGTCGCGTTGACACTCAGGATCTGCGTGAGCGCTTCGCGGAGCATCGACACCTTCGTGGCGGCCTGGGTGAGATTGTCGGCTACGGAATCCAGGCGCGTGAGCAGTTCTGGAGAGACCTTCTGATCCTCCGCGTCAGAGCGGAGCATGTCGACGGCATCGGTCAGGGATGCGATTGCCTGTTGGATCTCGATCACTTCCCGGCTCAACCGATATATGCGCTCTGCAACGGAGAGGTCGCCGCTGAAGACCTGCCGCTCGATCTCCTCCTTGTCGTTGGTGATGCCGTGGAGGACGGGCAGGTAGGCCTCGACGATTGTGTCGAGGAGCATGTACACGACCGCGATCGGTCCCATCTTCAATAGGGCCTGGTCGGTGAGCATCGCGCGTTCGCGATCACCGAAGTCAATGTCGTCCGGGTGGTGTCTGACACCGTCCGGGGCACTGATCCACCGGTCGTCCTGACAGATCACTGCCACTGCTCCTGGGCGCAGAAGGACGTGGAATTCTCCGAAATCCACTTCTTCCGTGTCATCGAGATACCTCGCTGCTCTCGCGACGAGAAAGAGAGTGTCACCGTAGCGCTCCAGCTTCGGACGCTGACCGGCATGGATGAGGTCCTCGAACAGCACCGGATGAAGATCCCACGCGGCAGCAAGCTCCTCGATCTGCTCGGCGCGAGGATGCGCGTAGAGGAACATGGCCATCTGGCCCGGGTTTTCATGAGCGATCTCGGTCGCGGCCGCTACGGTCACGCCGTCGGGAACCGGCGTTGGTATTCCGTCCACCACATATCTGGCGAGCTTGCCGCTCAGGTATGCGACGTCGGAGCGCTCATCAAGGGGCTGACGATGAAACACACCGCCGATCCCGAAGTCATTCGGCCACAGTTTCCGCACCAGATGCCTCCTCAGGCGTGACGATATGTGTCCGCGTTCGGATGCTCCGCAGAGTCATCCCGCGCCTTGCGCTGAGCTTAGCCCAGCGACACGCTGACGACCGCTCGAACCCTTCGCCCGGCCGGAGAGCGTTGCCCGCTAGCCTCAGATCAGGCTGAGGAACCGGAAGGTTCGACGGCAGAGGGAGTGAGCATGCAACGTTCCACGACGGAAGCCCTGCCCGTGGGGGGCCGACGCAGCACCGTCATCCTCGCGCTGAAGCTGCTCGCCGGTCTGGTGATCATCGCCGCACCCGTGCTGATCGCTTCGAACTGGGTGCCGGGCGTCAGCGCGGTCGCGTTCTTCGGCGTTCTGGCGGCATCCTTCGGCTGGATCAGCGGTGGCGTGCGCGTCGGGGCACTGGTTGTGGCGTCCTTGACGCTGCTCGGCGTGGTCTCGATCCTCTTGCAGGGTCAGACCTGGGCACTCGCACTGATCCTGGTCCTGCTGGGGGTGGCATACGGGTTCGCGGCAGGCCGCGGCATGGGCAAGGTCGTCCTGCAACTGCCGATCCTCACTCCCTACTTCATGCGCAAACCTCCGGCGCTCCTCAACGATCCGCCGATCATCGACGTCACGTACATCATCGGTCTCGTCGTCATCATGATCGTCACCGGTCTGTGGACGATCCTGATCCTGCACTTGGCCGCAGGACGTCGCACTGTGACGCGCACCGAGGTGACCAACCCGCGTATTCCCTTGATCTACGGCACGATCCTCGGACTGATCTCGGCGGCGGTGATGATCGCCCGGAACAGGTCGGCAGGTCTGCTGTCTTTGACGAGATAGCCGGCAGCGCCCGCATCCAGCGCCCGCACGATGTCTGCGTCGGAGTCGTACGCCGTGAATACGAGCACGCTCGTGGCCGTATTCGCCCGGCGGATCTCGCGGATCGCGTCGAATCCGTCGGGGGCATCGTCACCGAGATCGAGGTCGACGAGTGCGATGTCGATGTCAGGAGCCGCGGCGGCCGCCTCCGCGGCAGAGCCGACATCGGCGACGACCTCGAAGTCGCTCTGAGTGTCGAGCAGCGACCTCACGCCGTGCCGCAGGACAGGGTGGTCATCGAGCAGCAGGATCCTGATCATGATGTGCCCGTCCTTGGGGCAGCGTCGGGGACGATCGCGGACACGACCGTCCCCTCGTTCGGGTACGACTCGACGGTGAGGGTCCCGCCCAGATTCTCGACACGCCACGTCATCGCTCGAATGCCGAAGTCGCCGGAGTCGGGATCCACCATCCCCGAATGGTGTGCCGGGGCGGAGATCCCGCGCCCGTCGTCGGCCACATCCACGCCGATTTCAGCGTCGAAGAAGGTGAGGGTGACGCGCGACCACGTCGCCTGCGCGTGCTTGTGAACGTTGACCAGAGCCTCCTGCACGACGCGCTGGAGTGCGTGAGAAACCGCATCGGAGACAGTGCGTTCATCACCGATGATGGTGAACTCTGCGCCCGCGGTCTGCGCCTGCGCTTTCAGCCCCGTGGCGAGGGGAACCTCGCTCTCGCGTGGATCGGCGAGGCCGTGAAGAAGCTGTCGCGTTTGCACGAGGCCTTCGCGGAGCGCTTCACGCGCCTCGCTCACCACGGGGGACTGCTCGCCGCCGTGCAGGTCATCGGATTCGAGCATGAGGAGAGCTGTCGCCGTGCGCTGGACCACAGTGTCGTGAAGTTCGCCGGCCACACGTTCGCGTTCGGCCAGTGCGCCGGCATCACGCTCGGAACGTGCAAGCTGTTCGCGGGTGTCGACCAGTTCTGCGATGAGCGTCCGCTGCGCGTCGAGCGCCCGATCGAGTGCGGTGTAGGCGTAGGTGAGCACGAGGCCACCGAAGAACGGACCGAGCACGAGTCCGAGGTCATCGCCACGTGACATGAGGAAGAGCCCGACGCTCACAGCCACGACGATGGCAGCGGAGATGACGATTGCGAGGCGCCCGCGTATCACTCGGTGCACAGCGAAGAAGAGCGCGAAACCGCACCATCCGAAGGAGGGGGCGAGTACGACGAGCGGCAGCCAGAAGCCCGTGGCGACGAGGAGCCCGATCGCCTGTCTCGATCCGACCGCGTCCAGCCCGGCACCGTGCACCACGGGTTCGGGGCTGCGCCGGCCGATCACGGCGATCGCGTAACTCACACCCGCACCGATCGCGAGGACGAGCGCGGCAGAGCCGACGCCCTCGAGTGGATGCCTACTGAAATATCGAATCCCACATACGATGAGCAGCACGGCGAATCCGATGTCGACGACACGATCCATCGCGATCAAGCGCTGACGACGCGAAGCTCCCATGGGATCAGACTACGAGAGATGCTGACGGGGCCGGTTCGAGCAGCGAGCTCAGGGCGCGAGCGACTCCGCGGGATCCACGGGGCGCCCGGCATCCCGGATGATGTCGGCCACAGCATCGGCATCGAAGTGGAAGACGACGTCGTCGGGCGTGAGACGCTCGACGAACGGCACGACACGGACGCGCTCGCCATCGATCGTCACCACCGACCCGCCGAACCCGTCGATCGCCG
>JBQDFB010000010.1:0-29454 GCA_052085045.1 Microbacteriaceae bacterium
ACCCACGACCCAGCCATCACAACCAGGCCCGCAGGGCAACTTCTCAATCTTACCCCGTGGTGACCGTTAGTCAAATCGACACTCCGAGCGAACTCGGTGCGATCTGCGGAACCACAGAGCTTCCCGCACGCAGCATCTCACCGAGGTGATCTTCCGTGTGTGGGATTTGTTCTGCCGCTTGAGGGGAGCTGAACCGGGGCTCTGCTCAACCCTGTGGGGCGAACAGGTAATAATTTACGTGCGATCCTCTGCTCCGGCAAATCATGCTCGCATCCCGGGCGTGTTGGTCGTACGCTCGCGGCATGGGACTCCTCCCCGACCGCCGCCGCACCCCTCGCGAATCGGTGCGGTTCGCTGCCGAACTGTTCGGCCATGCGGTCGTCGTGCACTGGTGCGAAGAGCTCCTCGCCGGACGCGTGTCGGACACCGATCCGCGCTACCCCGACATCGCCTGGCTGCGCGGCACCATCGGCTGGCCCGACTATTGGGCGCGAGTGTGGGGAGCACGGGGCCTCAGACATCTCGGTCCGCCCGAAAGGCCTGAGATCGTGCTGGCTGCTGTGGACGATCCGGCATGGCGCGTGCGGGAGATGGCGCTGAAGGTCATTGCCGCCCACGAGCTTGCGGACCCCGCCGGTGCGGTCGATCCATTGGTCGACGACCCGGTCGAGCGGGTGCGACGCCAGGCCTGGCGTGCGCTCGGCCACCCATTGGGTCCGGCATGAACGAGATCCCCGGTCCCACCTACCCCGTGCCGCTCCCCTCGCGCCTGGCGACCGGCGATCTCGCCTGGGCGAGCGTCGCCTCCGTTCTGCTCGCGGCCGGCACCGAGACGACTGCCGCACTCGACCCCGATCGGATCGCGCTCGCCTATCGCAGCGACCGCCTGTTCCGCATCGACGGGGAAACGCCCGATGTCTGGTCGCCGTACTCGGGGTTCTGGCGGGCTGCGGATGGCTGGTTGCGCACCCACGGCAACTACCCGCACCATGCGGCGGCGCTGCTCCGGGCCCTCGATCTCCGCGAGGACGCGAGTGCCGATGATGTGCGTGGCGTGCTCGCCGCAGCACCCGCCCGTGACTCCGTCGGGCACATCGCGAGGGCCGGAGGTCTCGCGGTCGTCGTCTCGCCAGAGGATCCCGATCGGGATGCCGCCCTGCGGGACCACCCGCTTGTCGAGCTCCGGCGCACCGGGGATGCGGCGCCGGGACGCATGGGATCGTCACGAGCGGATGCACCGCTTGACGGCATCCGCGTCCTCGATCTCACCCGCGTGATCGCCGGCCCGGTCTGCACCCGCACTCTCGCCCTGCTGGGAGCCGACGTGCTGCGCATCGATCCCCCGCACCTGCCGGAACCGGAGTGGCAGCATCTCGACACCGGCCATGGCAAACGCAGCGCAATCCTCGATGCGCGCACGCCTGAGATGGAAGCGCTGCTCGCCCAGGCGCATGTCGTCGTGCTCGGCTATCGCCCCGCCGCCCTCGAGCGTCTGGGCCTCTCCCCCGACGCCCTCGCCGACCGGCATCCCGGATTGGTCGTCGCGCAGCTGAGCGCGTGGGGCGCGGAGCATCCCGACCGTGCCGGATTCGACAGTCTCGTGCAGGCGGAATCCGGCATCGCGCTCGTCGAGTCACCCGACGGCGACACTCCCGGAGTGCTCCCAGCGCAGGCACTCGATCACAGCGCCGGATACCTGCTCGCCGCGCGCGTCGTCGAGGCGATCCGCAGGCGCCGCGCCGACGGGGGCAGCTGGCGGGTCACGACGTCTCTGCGCCGAGTCGCCGCGGAACTGCTCGGGATGCCGCGACGAGACCAACCGCAGCCGGAGCGCGCGATCGATCCCGCGCAGCACGTTCAGGAGTTCTGGGTCGGTGGGCGCACGATCACGACGGCGGCACCCGCGCTGTCAGGTTTCAGCTTCTCGGCGCCCCGCCCGTGGGCGTCCGACTCCCCAGAATGGTGATCACGACGCACAGTGCCAGCGTGAGCATCGCCCAGATGCCGCACGCCAGAGGCAGCACCCGGTAGGCGAGGTGCTGAACAGTGAACCCCGGCGTGAACGGGCCGAACATCGCGTATCCGATCAGCCAGGCCGCGACGAGAATGACCGGCAGCGAAGACCACCACACCACCCGTACCCATGGTCGGGTCGAGCGGACCACGGCGGGTCGTGGCGCTGCGCGTCGAAGCCACAGCAGTGCCCACACCCCGATGATCACGAGCCCGATCACGCTCGAACCGTGCTGCAGCCATTTGAATCCCTGCAGCGGCCCCCACTGCTCGCCGAGTGCCGGCACGAGGTCCAGGCCCAGTCGCCCCTCATGGGTGAACTCGTCCCACAGGATGTGCGAGATCACGCCGATCAGCAGGGATGCCGCGAGCCACAGTACGTGCGCCCGCCGCCGCCGCCTCCCGGAAGACCCCACCCCGGAAGACCCGAGCCCGAGAGCATCGTTCAGGGCATCCGAAGCCGACATATCCCAGTCGGCGGGCAGCCGGCGCGCCAGCCATTGCGGCGACAGCTCGGGCGCGACCGGTCGCAGCACGACCCGCCACAGCAGGAACAGTCCGAGCGCAAGGATCAGAGTCCACACGACGTTGGCATAGGTGTGGGTGAACGAATAGGTCACCCCGAACCCGCGCACGAAAAGCGGCAGGTCGGGGGCCATCGCGCCGATCGCGATCGCCGCCGGCACCAGCGGGGTGCGCAGGAACGGCAGCGCGACGACCGCGTGACTCGGGGTGAAGGGCACGCGTCAGCCGATGAACACGCCCGCGAGCGTCTTCTTGCCGCGGCGCAGCACCGACACTCCACCGGGCAGGCTTGCCTGCACGACGGCCGCGTCATCTTCCACGCGGACGCCGTCGAGCGAGACACCGCCCTGCGTGATCGCGCGACGCGCCTCGGACAGGCTCGTCACCAGACCAGTCGTGACCAGAGCGTCGACGACAGAGGTTTCGGCGGGAACGGTCGCGTTCGGCAGCTCCTCCAACGCCGTGCGCAGCGTCGCAGCATCCAGTGCATTCAGGTCGCCCTGACCGAACAGCGCCTCGGAGGCCGCGATGACGGCAGCAGCAGCATCCGCACCGTGCACCGTCGTGACGACCTCGAGGGCGAGACGCTTCTGCGCGGCACGACGGAAGGGCTCGGTCTCGACGAGCTGCGCGTACTCCTCGATCCCGGCGCGGGTGAGGAACGTGAAAACCTTCAGCCGGTCGATGACGTCACTATCCGCGGTGCTGAGCCAGAACTGGTACATGCGGTACGGGCTGCACATGTCAGCATCCAGCCAGATGGCATTGCCCTCGCTCTTGCCGAACTTGGTGCCGTCACTGTTGGTGATCAGCGGAGTGCCGATCGCGTGCGCCGATGCGCCCTCGGCCCGGCGGATGAGGTCGGTGCCGCTGGTGAGGTTGCCCCACTGATCCGATCCACCGGTCTGCAGCACGCACCCGTACTGGCGGTAGAGCTCGAGGTAGTCCATGCCCTGCAGGACCTGGTAGCTGAACTCGGTGTAGCTGATCCCCTCATCGGAGTTCAACCGCGCGGCGACAGCATCTTTCTTGAGCATGGTGCCCACGCGGTAGTGCTTACCGATCTCGCGCAGGAAGTCGATCGCGCTCATCGGCGCCGTCCAGTCGAGGTTGTTCACCATGCGCGCGGCATTGTCGCCCTCGAAGCTGAGGTAACGCTCGACCTGGGCACGCAGGCGGCCCACCCACTCTTCCACCGTCTCTCTGGTGTTCAGAGTGCGCTCGGCCGTCGGCCGCGGGTCGCCGATCAGCCCGGTCGAACCGCCGACGAGTCCGAGCGGCTTGTGCCCGGCGAGTTGAATGCGTCGCAGCGTCAGCAGCTGCACGAGGTTTCCCAGATGCAGGCTGGGCGCGGTCGGATCGAACCCGCAGTAATAGGTGATCGGGTCTCCGGCGAGAAGGGCGCGCAGCGCCTCCTGGTCGGTGGACACGTGGACGAGCCCACGCCACACGAGCTCGTCCCACACGTTCTCGAACGTGGGATCGATCGCCTGCGGGGCAGTCGTCAGAGCGGAATTCGACACGCGCTCCAGGTTATCAGCGCGGTGTCGCCGCGCGGTTCCGCGGCGATGTCGGATGCGCGTGCGAAGCTGACGGCATGTCCTCGGCCGATCCGCTCCTCTCCGTGGTCCTCGCCGCGAGCATCGCTGCGGTGATGAGCGCGGTGCTCGTCATCTCGCTCGTGAACGTGCGCAGACCATCCACACCGCCGATGGTGGTGTGCGGCGTCCTGATCGCCGCGGCCGTGATCACGGTCGTGGTCGTCCCCCCGACGGACGTACCGGTCCTCGTCGGCATCGGGCTGACGACCCTGGGGATCACCGCGGCGACGATCGGCGGCAACCCGTTCACCCGTCGGGCGCTCGACATCGCCACCGGCAACCGCGTGCGCGAGACAGCGGACGGCGGCATCCTGATCGTCGCCGCGCACGACGCCGACCCCGAACACACGCGCACGCTGATGCGGGGCGGCACCGTGATCGGCTACCTGGAGCGCCTCGCCGCGGTGATTGCCATCGTCGTCGGCTTTCCTGAAGCGGTCGCAGCCGTCATCGCGATCAAGGGCATCGGCCGATTCCCCGAGCTCGCAGAGCCCGAGGCGCGAGAGCGGTTCATCATCGGAACAGTCGCGAGTCTGCTCTGGGCCGGAGTGATCGGCACGATCATCCGGTTGAGCCTGGGGTGAGATTCAGCCCAGGTCGAGAAGGCGGAACCCTTCGACGACCGCGGCAGCGCCTGATGAGGACAGGCCCTGCGAGACCGCAGACTGCGTGATCCCCTCCGCTGCGGCGAGTTCGCGCTGCGTCAAGGAGAGACAGCGCCCATACGTCAATCGGCGCACGCGCTCGGACATGGCTCCGACGATCTCGTCCCGCGTGAGCAGATGGGCATTCGCCCATCGCACGGCATCCGTGTACGACTCGGCGACAGTGTCATGGGCGACGATCCAGCTGCGCGCCTGCGGTGCGGCACGCTTCTGCAGCGCCACGACGTGCTCGACGGCACTGCGCGCCGCCCACCACCCCGGACCGTCGGAGATGCCCAGCTCGGATTTCGAAGAGGGCACCCTGCCGACTTGGCCGATTCCGATGCCGTAGCGGAACTCGACGCCATCCGGCAGGGCGAGGCGCAGCAGCAGGATCGCACCGAGGGCCGCTTCGAGCGTCGGGTAGATCGCCTGCTGCTCGTCGCCGACCGTGGGACGCAGCCCCTGCGTCGCGACGGGAAGGTCGCTCTCGACGCGAGCGATCGTCTCGTCGAACGCGCGCTGCGCCTCGGCCCGGTCGGCGAGCTGCCGGGATCCGATGATGTCTGCCGTCACAACCACCGTCATGCGATCAGCGTATCACTGATATTTATTGAATATAAGTCAAAGACTGATGATCTGGAGATATCAGTGCGTTACTCACCCCTCAACACTTATCCCTTGACCTCAGTATCGACGCGGCGTAACTTAGCCACGTGGCTCAGCAAATGATGGAACTCGACGGGGTCTTTCAGGCACTCACCGACCCGACCCGACGCGCCGTGATCGGCCGGCTCGGGAAGGGACCGGCGAGCATCGGCGAACTGGCTGCCCCCTTCGACATGGCACTCCCCTCCTTCATGAAGCACATCCGCTCCCTGGAGAGCACTGGATGGATCACGACAGAGAAGGTCGGCCGCGTCCGCACCTGTGAACTGCGCCCCGAACAGTTCTCTGTGATTGAGGACTGGCTCACCGAGAACCGACGACTCTGGGAGGGTCGCACCGACCGCCTCGAGCAGTTCGTCCGCAAACAGCACGTCCGACACACCCAACAGCACGACCAGGAGGACCACGCATGAACCCTGAACTGAATCCCGCACTCGACCTCGCCATCACACGCGTCATCAAGGCTCCTCGCGCGGCGGTGTGGAACGCCTGGACGGATCCCGCCAGCTTCGAGCAGTGGTGGGTTCCCGCACCCCAGCTCTGCAGGGTGCGGGAGATGGAACTGGTGCCCGGTGGCGGATTCCGCACCGAGATCAGCGACGACGGCAACGAATTCGGCCCCCACATCACCGGGAGCTTCCTCGCCGTCGATGAACTCGAGCGCATCGTCTACACCGACGCCCTCGTTTCAGGATGGCGCCCCGCTGAATCAGCCTTCGTCACCGCGGTGATCACCATGGCCGACCACCCGGAAGGCACCGAATATATCGCCATCGCAAAGCACCGGAACGGCGCCGACCGCACACAGCACGAGGAGCTCGGTTTCCACGACGGCTGGGGAACGGTCGCCCACCAGCTCGCGACGTTCGTCGAGTCGCGCGTCTGACCCGTACGGCTACAGACCGAGCGCGTGCACGGCCGCTTGGCTTCGTGCGATGAGCTCGGCGCGCTGTTCCTCCACGCGCACCGGCGCAGTGCCCCCGGTGCCGGCGCGTGAGGCGACGGACCCTTCGATGCTCAGCACCGCGCGCACCTCAGGCGTCAGGTGCTCGGAGACCTGCGCGAGCAGGGCATCGTCAGCATCCTCAAGTCCGATCCCACGCTCCTCGCAGGCGCGCACGAGCGCTCCAGAGATCTCGTGCGCGTCGCGGAACGGCACCCCGCGCTTGACGAGCCATTCGGCGACGTCGGTGGCGAGCGAGAACCCCTGAGGTGCGAGCTCGGCCATCCGATCGGTGTCGAATCGCAGCGTCGCGACCATGCCGGCGAAGGCGGGCAGCACGACCTCGAGGGTGTTCACCGAGTCGAAGACCGGCTCCTTGTCCTCCTGCAGGTCGCGGTTGTACGCGAGCGGCAGAGCCTTCAGCGTCGCCATGAGCCCGGTGAGGTTGCCGATGAGGCGACCGGACTTGCCCCGGGTGAGCTCGGCGATGTCGGGGTTCTTCTTCTGCGGCATGATGCTCGACCCGGTCGACCAGCTGTCGTGCAGCGTGACGAAGCCGAACTCGCGGGTGTTCCAGAGGATGATCTCTTCGGACAGCCGCGAGAGATCGACTCCGATGATCGCCGTGATGAACGCGAACTCGGCGACGACATCGCGTGCGGCGGTGCCGTCGAGCGAGTTCTCCGCCGGACGGTCGAGACCCAGTTCGCGCGCGACGAGATCGGGATCGAGGCCGAGCGTGGATCCGGCCAACGCTCCCCCGCCATAGGGCGAGACGCCCGCGCGCACCCGCCAGTCGACCAGGCGCTCGAGATCGCGCACCAGTGGCCAGGCGTGCGCCTGCAGATGGTGGGCCAGCAGCACCGGCTGCGCATGCTGCAGGTGAGTGCGCCCCGGCAGGATCGCCTCAGGGTGGGCTTCTGCCTGAGCGACGAGGGCGTCGATGACGCGCAGGATGTCGCGCGCGATGACCTTCGCATGGTCGATGAGATACATGCGCACGAACGTCGCGATCTGGTCGTTGCGCGAGCGGCCGGCGCGCAGACGACCCCCCAGCTCAGGCCCGAGCTCAGCGATCAGCGCCTGCTCGAGAGCACCGTGCACGTCTTCGTCGGATGCCGTGGGAACGACAGTGCCGTCGGCGATCTTGCGGGCAACGGTGTCGAGCCCCTCGTGCATCTTCTGCTCTTCGTCGGCATCGAGATACCCGGCTGCGGCGAGCGCCTTGGCGTGCGCGTGGGAACCGGCGATGTCGTACGGCGCGAGGATCCAGTCGAACTGCGTGGAGCGGCTGAGCTCAGCCAGCTCGGGAGATGGCCCCGATGCGAATCGTGCACCCCAGAGTGCGCCCTCGTTCGTGCCGTCGTGCTTCGCCTCGCTCATCATTCCAGACTACCGGGGCGCATCTGCCGGAACGACGCGCTTGGCTGTGCGATCGAGCACCCATTCCAGCGGTCCGCGGCCGATCAGGAGCGCCCAGGCCGTGCAGCCGACCAGCACCCCGATCGTCAGCGGCCAGAACGCGTGCAGTGCGCGGAACCCGGCGAGGTCGGTCGTGTCGCCGAGTACGACGCCCGCGACGATCGCCCAGATCACGAGCTGCGCCGTGTATGCCGTCAGCGGCATGGCGCCGGCGGCTCGCAGCGGCAGGGTGATCGCCTTGAGCACCGCGACGTGGCAGAGCAGCAGGCACACGGCGATCACGGCGATGATGAGTCCGCCGGAGCCGATCACTTCGAGCAGCCCGGACGTATGCGGATCCGCCGACCACACCGCTCCCCAGAACGGGCCGGCTGCGGGTGCCGGCAGTTCAGCGAGCCCGTAGCCGATGGCGGCGAGGGCGCCGCCGGCGACCAGCATCCGCAGTTGCACCGACAGCCGTGCGATTCCCGCCCTGGCGATCCCCAGTCCCGCGAGCACGAAGGCGATCCAGACCGTGAACGGATAGTGCCAGCCGATCAGCACGTCGAGTTCGGCGCTGAATGGCATCCGCCAGATCGGCAGGGTGTTCAGCACCGGCTGCAGCAGAGGCATGATCACGGCGAGCGCGACCGCGGTCCACAACACCGACTTCGCGGGCATCCCAGTGAATGGCAGGGCGAGCAGGAACAGGATCGCGTAGGCGGGCAGGATCACGTACACCGGGACGCCGGTGAGGATGAGAAGGATGCCGAGGACGAGCAGCATCGCCGCACGCAGCGCCAGCCGCCACCGAGCAATCGACATCGGCTGCCCGGTGAGCGGTGTGCGAGCGCCGGTGACGAGTCCGATCGAGACGCCGGCGAGCGTAGCGAACAGGATCGACGAGCGTCCGTCGACCAGCGCCGTCCACGTGCTCGGGTCTGTCCAGACGAAGGCGCCTGCGGTGACGAGCAGGTGGGCGGCGAACATGCCTAGGACGGCCAAGCCGCGCGCGAGATCCACGCCCGCGATCCGGTCGCGGCCGTTGAGACGGCTCCAGTTCTCGCGCAGGCGACCAGCCATCGGGTCAGTTCTGGCGCAGCAGCCAGACCAGCAGTGCCTTCTGGGCGTGCAGGCGGTTCTCCGCCTCATCCCAGACGACGCTCTGCGGCCCGTCGATGACCTCGGGGTCGACCTCGTAGCCGCGGTCGGCGGGCAGACAGTGGATGAAGATCGCCTCCGGGTCGGCGAGGCTCATCGTCTCGGTGGTGACCTTGTAGCCGCCGAGATCGCGGATGCGTGCGAGCTTCTCCTCTTCTTTGCCCATCGACACCCAGGTATCCGTGACGACGACGTCCGCACCGGCGGACGCTTCGACCGGGTCGGTGTAGAGCGTGATCGATCCGCCGGTCTCTGCGGCGCGACGATCGGCAGCCTCGATGACGTCAGCCCGCGGGGCGTAGTTCTCGGGCGAAGCCATCCGCACATGCATTCCGGCGGTGACGCCGGCGAGCGCGTAGGAATGGGCCATGTTGCTCTGCGCGTCACCGAGGAAGGCGAGGGTGAGCCCCCGGAGGTCTCCCTTGTGCTCGCGGATCGTGAGCAGGTCGGCGAGCAGCTGGCACGGGTGGAAGTCGTCCGACAGCGCGTTGACGACCGGAACACGCGTTCCCTCGGCCATCTCCTCGAGACCGGCCTGCGCGTAGGTGCGCCAGACGATCGCGGCGACCTGGCGCTCGAGCACGCGTGCCGTGTCGGACGGCGTCTCCTTGCCGCCGAGCTGACTGTTCGCGGTCGAGATGATCAGCGGCGAACCGCCCAGGTCGGCGATGCCGACGGCGAATGAGACGCGGGTGCGGGTCGAGGATTTGTCGAAGATGACGGCGACCGTCTGCGGGCCCGCGAGGGATTTGTCGGCCCAGCGGTCCTTCTTCAGTTCGACGGCGAGGTCGAGGATCTCGTCCTGTTCGGCGGGAGTCAGGTCGTCGTCGCGCAGCAGGTGGCGGGTCATGATGCGTTGGCCTTGTCTTCTTCTGATGCCGCGAGACTCGCCTGGACGTCGGCGAGGGCTGCGGCGAACAGCGTCTGGAATTCTTCGATCTCGGCATCGCCGATGGTCAGTGCCGGTGCGATGCGCACCGTGCTGGGATTGGCGGCGTTGACGATGAGGCCGCGGTCCTGCGCGGCGGCGACGACGGCAGTTGCGACCGGGGCTGCCAGCGCGATGCCGATAAGAAGTCCGCGGCCGCGGATGCCGGTCACCAGCGGCGAGTCGATGTTCACGATCGCCTCTCGCAGTTGCGCGCCGCGGGCGGCGGCGTTCTCGACGAGCCCCGCGCTCTCGATCTCGGTGAGCACAGCGTTCGAGACAGCCGTGCCGAGCGGGTTGCCGCCGAATGTCGAGCCGTGCGAACCGGGGGTGAACAGCGAGCTCGCAGCGCCGAAGGTCACCAGCGCCCCGATCGGGAACCCGCCGCCGATCCCCTTGGCGAGGGTGATGGCGTCGGGTGTGATGCCTTCGTGGTTGAACCCGAACCACTGGCCGGTGCGTCCGGCGCCGGTCTGGATCTCATCGATGATCAGCAGCGCGCCGTGTTTGAGCGTCAGGGAGCGGGCCGCCGCGAGGTATCCCTCGGGAAGTTCGACGACGCCGGCCTCCCCCTGGATGGGCTCGACGATGACCGCGGCGACCCGGTCGTCGATCGTCGCCTCCAGCGCCTCGATCGTGGCCGGAATGTGCTCGACGCCAGCAGGCATCGGCTCGAACGGCTCGCGCATCGCCTTCTTCGCGGTGAGCGCGAGGGAGCCGATGGTGCGGCCGTGGAAAGCGTTCTCGAGAGCGAGGATGCGCGGACGCTCGGCGCCGCCGTGGAGCCGGGCGAGCTTGAACGCCGCCTCGTTCGCTTCGGCGCCGGAGTTGGAGAAGTAGACGCGCCCGTCGATGCCGGCTCCGGTGAGGCGCTTGAGACGCGCGGCGAGTTCGAGCTGCGGCGGGGTGGCGAAGTAGTTCGACACGTGCGCAAGGGTCGCGGCCTGCGTCGAGACGGCCTTGATGAATGCCGGGTGCGCGTGGCCGAGCGAGTTCACGGCGATGCCGGCGAGGAAGTCGAGATGGCGCTTCTCGTTGTCGTCCCAGACGTACGAACCCTCACCTCGGGTGAGCAGTGCGAGCCGCTCCCCGGCGTTGAGAACGAGATCCCGTGCCGCGTCTTCTTTCCAGACGGTCACGCCGTCACCTCCGATTGTCCGAGTACCACTTCAGTTCCGATTCCCTTGCTGGTGAACAATTCGACGAGCACCGAGTGCGGCACCCGTCCGTCGATGATCGCGGCCGCATCCACGCCGCCCTGAACAGCGTCGAGACACGCCTGCATCTTCGGGATCATCCCGGATTCCAACGTCGGCAGCATTTCCGTGAGCTGCGCCGCGGTGAGGTGCGAGACGAGCGAATCCCTGTTCGGCCAATCCGCGTACAGTCCCGGCACATCGGTGAGGACGACCAGCTTCCGCGCGTTCAGCGCGACGGCAAGGGCGGATGCCGCGGCATCCGCGTTGACGTTGAGCGACTGACCAGGGTGATCGAGATCCGGCGCGATGCTCGAGATCACCGGAATGCGACCGGCGGCGAGATGATCGAGCACGGCGGTCGGATCGACTTGGACGACATCGCCGACGCGACCGAGGTCGATGTCCTCACCGTCTATCACCACACCGCGGC
Source organism: Microbacteriaceae bacterium (assembly GCA_052085045.1). Classification (GTDB taxonomy): domain Bacteria; phylum Actinomycetota; class Actinomycetes; order Actinomycetales; family Microbacteriaceae; genus Microbacterium. Next base: position 11,515 of record JBQDFB010000010.1, read on the forward strand.
GTCGTCCGCCGAAGAGTCCGGCATCCTCACCGCTGAGACCGGTCGCAATCGGGCCGTGCGAGTTAATCTTGGCGACCAGCTGCGGGTTGACCTGACCGGTGAGCACCATGCGCACGACGCTGATCGCCTCGGTGTTGGTGACCCGGTAGCCGCCCTTGAACTCGCTGGGGATTGCCAGGCGGTCGAGCATGTTCGAAATCTGCGGCCCGCCGCCGTGAACCACGACCGGCTGCACGCCGACGTAGCGGAGGTAGGCGATGTCCTGCGCGAACGCCTCCTGCAGCTCATCGGAGACCATGGCGTTGCCGCCGTACTTGACGACGACGATCTGATCGCGGAACTTCTTCAGCCACGGCAGCGACTCGATCAGGGTCGTGGCCTTCTCCGCTGCGACGTCAGGCGGTGTGTCCTGGATGTCTGTCATGAGGAGTAGACGCTGTTCTCGTGAACGTAATCGTGCGTCAGATCATTGGTGTAGATCGTCGCCGCTTCTTCGCCGACCCTGAGATCGATCGTCACATTCGTCGCACGCGGGGTGAGGTCGACGTCCTCGCGCGGGCGGTCGGGCCCTCCCGCGGTGCACACGCGCACACCGTTGATCTCGACGTCGACGTCGTACGGGTCGAACTCCGCGCGCGTCGTGCCGATGGCGGCGAGCACGCGCCCCCAGTTGGGGTCGTTGCCGAAGATCGCCGCTTTGAACAGGTTGTTCCGGGCGACGGAGCGTCCGACCTCGACCGCGTCGTCTTCGGATGCCGCGTGGATGACCTGGATCGTGATGTCGTGGCTGGCACCTTCGGCGTCGGCCTGCAGCTGCACAGCGAGGTTCGTGCACACGTCGATCAGTCCGAGGCGGAAGGCCTCTGCCTCGGGCTCGACGCCCGACGCTCCGCTCACGAGCAGACTGACCTGGTCGTTCGTCGACATGCAGCCGTCGGAATCGAGCCGGTCAAAGCTCACTCGGGTCGCTGCCCGCAGGTGCTCGTCGGCCTCGACGGGGGTGAGCACGGCGTCGGTGGTGATGACGACGAGCATCGTCGCAAGCCCCGGTGCCAGCATCCCGGCGCCCTTCGCCATCGCGCCGATCGTCCATCCGTCGCGCTGGTAGGTGCTGACCTTGGGAACCGAGTCGGTGGTCATGATGGCCTCGGATGCTGCGGCACCGCCGTCTGCGCTCAGCTCGGCGATCGCCTGCTCGGTGCCGGTGAGGACCTTGGCACGGAATGCCTCGTCGCCTGTGCCGATGAGCCCGGTGGAGCAGACCAGGATGTCGGACGCGGAGACATCCAACAGTTCGGCCGCCTTCTCAGCGGTCTGGTGCGTGGTCTGGAAACCGAAGCTGCCGGTGAAGCAGTTCGCCCCTCCCGAGTTCAGCACGATCGCTTCGACGGTGCGGTCGGCGACGACCTGCTGCGACCAGATGATCGGGTTCGCCTTGGCGCGGTTGCTGGTGAAGACGGCGGCGCCGACCTTGAGAGGGCCGCGGTTGACGACGACGGCGACATCGGGGTTTCCGGTGGATTTGAGGCCGACGGCGACGCCGGTCGCCTCGAAGCCCTGGGGTGCGGTGACGCTCATGGGGCGACTCCGTTCGTGGTCAGTGCGGTGCCCTCTTCGAGGCCGAGCGCGAGGTTCATGGATTGGATGGCGGCGCCCGCGGTGCCCTTGACGAGATTGTCGACAGCGGTGACGACCGTTACGCGGTTCGCCGCACGGTCGATGGCGAGCCCGATGAGCGCGGTGTTGGCGCCCAGAACGTCAGCGGTGCGAGGGAAGTTGCCCTCGGGGAGCAGCTGCACGAAGGTCTCGTCGCCGTAGGCGCCCTGCCAGGCGGCACGGATCTGCTCGTCAGTCGCGCCGTCGACGATGGGCGCGGATGACGTGGCGAGGATTCCGCGGGCCATCGGCACGAGCACCGGAGTGAAGGAGACCCGCGGTGCCTTCGCTCCGGCGGCGGTCAGAGCCTGCTGGATCTCGGGGATGTGCCGGTGGGTGCCGCCGACGGCATAGGGGGTGGCGGTGCCCAGCAGCTCGCTGCCGAGCAAGTGAGGCTTCAGGCTCTTGCCGGCCCCGGACGGGCCGACCGCGAGAACGCTCACGATGTCGGACGGATCGATGACGCCAGCGGCGACGCCCGGGACGAGGCTCAGGCTCACCGTCGACGCATTGCAGCCGGGGGCGGCGATGCGCTTCGCATCTCGCAGGTTCTCGCGCTGCTTTCCGCCGTCGACGATGAGTTCGGGAACGCCATACGCCCACGGCTCGTGGAAGTGGCCGCTGTAGAACGCGTCCCAGGAATCCTGTGAGGTGAGCCGGTGATCGGCGCCGGCGTCGATGACGAGTGGCACGTCACCGAGAGCATCCGTGTACTGACCCGACTGACCGTGCGGGAGGGCGAGGAAGACGATGTCGTGCCCCGCCAGGATCTCGGGAGTGGTGTCCTGCAGAGTCAGGTGAGCCAGCGAGCGCAGGTGCGGCTGATGCTCGATCAACGGCTGGCCCGAGTTCGAATGCGCGGTGACGGTGCGGATCTCGATGTCAGGATGACCGGCGAGCAGGCGCAGGATCTCGCCGCCCGCATAGCCGGATGCGCCGGAGACGGCGACGGTATACGTCATGTTTCTACCTTAACGGTGTCGGGGTCAGGGGCCGGAGCGGCGACGCCTGCGCTCGACCCGCTCGACCGTTCGGTCGGGTGACGGGGAACGCGGGGTCGCCTAGAGTCGGCGGCCGCCCAGACGGTTGCGGCGACGGCGCACCACGACGACGCTCGGAACGAGCGTCGAGGGAGCAGTGGTGGCCGAGGGCATGTGGCGACAGTAGCGCTCGTGGCGCAGCATCCGCAAATCGAGAGGACAGATGTCAGAACGGGGGCGCGACCGGCTCGGCGGCGAGCACCTCGCGCGGTGGTGCTGCGGTGCGGAACCCTGTCGGCGTGACCACCTGCACGGAGCCATCGGGACGGGACCGGTAGACCGCGCGAGTTCGATGTCGAGTCACGTGATCGCGCGGGCAGAGCGGACGCAGATCTTCAAGATCGGTCTTGCCACCCTGTGCCCACGGGATGCGATGGTCGATCTCGGCGTCCAGCGCGAGTCTGGCGCAGCGGTCTCGTGCGCACGTGCCGTGCTGAAGGGCCAGCCAATCGCGCTGTGCCTGTGTCGCACGACGGCTTCGACGGTCCATATCGACCACCACGCTGTGAATCGGATCGACGATCACCCGACGAAAGACGCCGGCGTCGAGGAAAAGCTGCTTCGCCGTCAGAGGATCGATCGGCCCGTGGCCCACGATCTCGGCGGGCTGCTCGGGAAGGGCTGCAGTGTCGCCACCATCGAGCAGCTGGACCGGGATCGTGACGAAGACCTTGGTCTGCACGGCATGCTCGGTGCCGACGCCGCGAAGCCACTCGGAGAACAGGTCGGCGCGGATCTGGGCGACCGTCCGCGCCTCGCAGGGGTCGTTCTTCTTCACCTGCTTCGCCGTCGCACGGAGCCGGCGGTCCACGGCGAGAGCCTCCGTCGTCGGGATGAAGGCGTTGATCCAGCTCATGCCGTTGTCCATGTGGTCGACGAAGACGCGGCGATCGGCCAGCGCCCGAGCATGACGGACCTCGACGGATTCCGGGTCGAGTCGCTCGGTCAATCGCCGCAACCGTCGGAGGAAGTTCGTCGGTGAGCACGAGAACGCCCACTCCGATGTCGCTTCGTCGATCCGCCGAGCCGCTTCGCGTTCGGCATCCTTCTGCTGCTGGGTTGCACCCCGGGGCGCGCGCAGACGACCCAACGCACCGACGGCACGGCCGACGAGATGCATCGAGACGAAGCCGTCACGGGCATGGCCCCAGAGCGTGGGCAACTGCGCCATCGCGTATCGGACCACCATCAGCTCGCTCTGCACGTCTTCTTCGGAGCGCTTCAACCGCAGTGCGATGTCGAAGACGGCGGCACGCTCGGCGAGGTCAGACGCTTCACGCCCGTGTTCGAACACGTACACCTCAGGATTGCGGCGCGCCAAGGTCACAGCATCCGCGATCTGGGCAGCGCGACGAGCGGCGTAACGGTTCAGATCGATATCGGCGCACTGCAGATCGTCGAGAGCGGACTCGATGAAGAACGCGGCATCACGGGGCCGGTCGTCCACATCGTCGTACTCGTCCATGCGTCAATACTAGCATTTCTGTTCGATGAATGCCAGCACAAAGCGCTATTATCTAGTTCTTATGTTCGATAGAACCGTCGCCTCAATCCGACCACGGCATCGGCCGCTCGGGATCGCGCGAACCATCGTTCGGCATCTCCGGCAACTCCTCACCGCCGGCTCGAATGCACAGCCATCGCAGCTCTCCCGGACTGTCCGGACGAGCGCGCCACGTACGAAGTACACCCTGCCCGACCCGGACGACCGAACCGGCGCGGACTTCGACGACGTCGTCATCCAGCCCCATTTGCCCGACACCGTCGAGGAACACGTAGAGCTCCTCCACGCGTGAGTGCGTGTGCCAGTAGCCGGCCTCCTCGCCCGGAACAAGGGCATTGGCCGTCATGCCGATGTACTGCATCGTCAACTCATGATCCACCACCCGCCGACCGTCGCGCGAACGCGCCTGGTCGAACCCGCCGAAATGCGCACGCCACTGATCCGGCGCACCGATCTCTGTCACCTCGTAGTCACTCATCGCCATCCTCTCCATTCCCGACCTGGCGGAGCCAGCGGTCGTCGTCGCGCGTGTAGACGAGTCGCAGGTGACGGCGATCCGTCGCCCCCTGCCAGAACTCGATGCGCGCAGGCTCGAGCCACCAGCGCACCCACTCCCCTGGCCTGATTCCGGCGCGCGCCGCGGGCGACCGTGCGGCGAGGTCGGCAGCGCTCTCGGCGTCGGACGCTTCGCGCACCGTGCCGCGCACGCGCACAGCGCGCCGGACCGGCTGCCACCAAAAGTTCAACGCCGCAGACGGGTTCGTCTCGAGCTGCGCACCCTTCGCAGATCGGCGCGGCCCCGCGAACGCCCATCCGCGCAGACTCACGTCCTTGATGATCAGGGTTCGGGCGTCGGGAACGCCAGCGACATCCGCCGTCGCCAGCGTGGCCGCATGGGGCTCGGCGACGCCGCGGGCGACGGCATCCTGCATCCACTCGGCGAAGAGCACGACAGGATCATCCGGCGCCGTCCCGACATCGAACGGCGGAGACTCTCCGGTAAGGGACGGCAGATCCCGCAACCACGAGGCGAACGGCGAGGTAGACGTCATGCATCCATCCTCACGGCCCCGACCCCGTGCGCGCACCGGACACGCGCACGGGAGACGCAGGTCAGTCGCGGATGCTCGCTCCGAAGCGTTCAGTCGCCACGGCGACGCCGGCCAGCTTCGCCTCAGTCGCCTCGGCCGCGGTGAGTGTGCGATCAGATGCCCGGAACCGCAGCGCGAACGTCAGGCTCTTCTGCCCGGCATCCAGTCCCTTTCCGCGGTAGTCGTCGACGAGGCGAACCGATTCGAGCAGTTCACCCGCGCCCTCGACGAGCGCGGCACGAACCTCGCCCGCGGTCACCGACGCCGGAACCACCAGCGAGACGTCCTGCGTGGCCGCGGTGTACGTCGACAGCGATGCGGCCACGACGCGTGTTCCGGCGACCGTCAGGATGCCGTCGAGGTCGAGCTCCAGCACGACGGCGCGACCCGGCAGATCAGCATCGGACGCCACGTTCGGGTGCAGTTCGCCGACATAGCCGACCTCCGCTCCGGCCACGCTCAGCACACCGACGCGACCAGGGTGGAGCGCTGCTCGCTGCCCCTGCGCCACATCGATCTCGACGCCGGCGGCCACGGCGATGACGCGCACGGCATCCAGAGCATTCGACAGCCCGTAGGGCTCGGCGTCGCGTCCCGGCTGGCGGGCGGTGACATTGCCGGTGAATAGCGCAGCGATGTGGCGGCGCTGCGGTGGGATCGACGCGTTCAACTCGGCGAGCGTCTCGTCCGAGGGGAGCTGCCCGAGCGGCGGGACCTCGTCGGTGCCGTAGGTGACGCCGGGCTCGGGCAGGAAGACCGACCCCGTCTCGAAGATCGCGAGATCCGTGAGACCGCGGGAGATGTTGCGATGCGCGATCTGCAGCAGACCGGGGATCAGGGAACGGCGCAGGAACGGCGCCTGCCCGTCGAGCGGATTGGCCAGCTTCACGCTCGGCAGCTTCTCCCCCGAGGCCGACCCGTGCAGCGCGTTCTGCGCCTCGGTCGTGAACGGGAACGCCGGCGTCTCGACGAGTCCGGCGGCCGCCAGCGCGTTCGCAACGCGGCGACGCCCCAGTTGCGCGGCGGTGAGCCCGCGTCCGGCGGGCGGAGTCGGCAGGACGGAGGGCACCTGGTCGAGCCCGTGAATGCGAGCGACCTCTTCAGCCAGCGTCCACTTGTCGATCAGGTCGGGTCGCCAGCTCGGCGGAATGACCAGCCACCCGTCGGACGTCTCGGTCACCTCGGCGCCGATGGTCTCCAACGCGCCGACGATCTCCTCGTCGGTGTAATCGACCCCGATGAGTCCGGGGACGAACTCCGCCGGCAGCGCGATGCCGGCGATCTCGAACTCGGCGTACAGAGCGCCGCCGAGCTCGTCGATACGTCCGCCGGCGAGTTCGACCATCAGGTCGGCAACCCGGCGCGCGGCCACGAAGGGCACGAGCGGGTCGACGCCGCGCTCGAAGCGCTTGGAGGCCTCGCTCGGCAGCTTGTGCCGGCGGGCGGTGCGCGCGATCGAGATCGGATCGAAGATCGCCGCCTCGATCAGCACGTTGCGCGTGGCATCCGACATCTCGGTGGTACCGCCGCCCATAACGCCGGCGAGGCCGATCGGCCCGGACTCGTCCGTGATCAGCAGATCCTCGACGTGGAGCGCCCGCTCTTGTCCATCGAGGGTCTTCAGCTTCTCGCCCGCCTGCGCGCGGCGCACGGTGATACCGCCGGACAGCTTGTCGAGGTCGTAGCCGTGAATCGGGTTGCCGAGTTCGAGCATCACGTAGTTGGTGATGTCGAGCAGGATGCCGAGCGATCGGATGCCGGCCAGCGACAGGCGCGCGACCATCCACGGCGGAGTCGGCCGGGACGGGTCGACGTCACGCACGACGCGGGCGACGAACTCCTGAACAGCAGGATTCTCGCGCAGCGGTTCGGCGTCGACGGCCAGCGCGAAGCCCTCGCCGGGCTGCACGTCATCCCACTCGTGCTCGGCAGGGTCGCGGAAGTCCGCACCGGTCGCATGCGCGTACTCGCGCGCGACGCCGCGGATCGAGAACGCGTAGCCGCGGTCAGGAGTCACGTTGATCTCGACGGCTTCGTCGTCGAGCCCGAGCAGAGCGATGGCGTCCGTCCCAGCGGGCGCGTCGATGCCGAGCGTCGCGAGGACCAGGATGCCGTCGTGCTCATCCCCGAGGCCCAGCTCACGGGCCGAGGCGATCATGCCGTCGGAGACGTGACCGTAGGTCTTGCGCGCGGCGATCGGGAAGGGGCCGGGCAGCACGGCGCCGGGCAGTGTCACCACGACCTTGTCGCCGACAGCGAAGTTCGATGCGCCGCAGACGATACCGCGCGGCTCGCCCTCGCCGACATCCACCTGGCACCAGCGGATGGTCTTGCCGTTGGACTGCGACTCCTCCTCGAAGGAGAGCACGCTGCCGACGACGACCGGGCCGGAGAGTTCGAAGCGGTGCAGCTCCTCCTCTTCGAACCCGACCGAAACCAACGCCCCGAAGATGTCATCGGCCGTGGCATCCGCTGCCACATCGACGTATTCACGCAACCACGAAAGCGGGACGCGCATCACACCACCATCCCGAACTGCTCGCTGAAACGGATATCGCCCTCGGCCATGTCGCGCATGTCCTGCACGTCGCTGCGGAACATCAGCCCGCGTTCGACGCCGATGCCGAACGCGAAGCCGCTGTAGATCTCTGGATCGATGCCCGCCGCGCGCAGCACGTTGGGGTTGACCATGCCGCAGCCGCCCCACTCGATCCAGCGCGCGCCGCCCCTGAAGGTCGGGTGCCACAGGTCGAACTCGGCAGACGGCTCGGTGAACGGGAAGAAGTTGGTGCGCAGGCGCGTCTTCGCCTCGGCTCCGAAGAGCTGGCGGGCGAGGTGATCGAGTGTGCCCTTCAGATGCGCCATCGTGATGCCCTTGTCGACGACGAGGCCCTCGACCTGGGTGAAGACCGGCAGGTGGGTCGCGTCGAACTCGTCGGTGCGGTACACCCGGCCGGGGCACAGAACGTAGATCGGAACCTCGCGGTCGAGCATCGAGCGCACCTGGACGGGGCTCGTGTGCGTGCGCATGACGAGGTGCCGATCGACGGGATCGACGAAGAACGTGTCCTGCATCTGGCGGGCCGGGTGATCGACATCAAAGTTCAGCGCGTCGAAGTTGAACCACTCGTGCTCGAGCTCCGGGCCCTCCGCGATCTCCCAGCCCATCCCGACGAAGACGTCGGAGATGTCGTCCTGGAGCTGCATGAGCGGATGCCGCGCCCCCATGCGCGTCCGCGAGGAGACGGCCGTGATGTCGACCCGCTCCTCCTCGAGGCGCGCGGAAAGCTCAGCCTCGGCGAGCTCAGCCTCCTTCGCGGCCAGCGCCTGCGTGACGCGACCGCGCCCCTGACCGACGAGCTTGCCGAAGGTCGCCTTGTGCTCTGGGGCGACCTGGCGCATCGACGCGTTCAGAACCGCGAGCGGTGATCCCTCAGCGACGTGCGCGGCGCGAGCCGCTTTCAGCTCTGCGGTTGTGGCGGCGGCGCCGATCGCTTCGAGCGCTGCGGCGACGGCGGATTCCACCGCCTCGGGCGTGATCTCTGGAGCGTCTGACACGAGACCTGAGTCTACCGGCGCTGCGCGGCGATCATTCTCCGCTCAGCGGCCGAGCCCCTGGTCGAACTTGCCCGCCCCCGTCTGCGCCGCAATGAGCTCGGTGTCGGTGCCCTCGTGCATCACACCAGCTTTGTCTGCGTCGAGCGCCTTCAGCTTCGGCGAGCGACGAGTCTTCACTTCGGCCCATTTCGCGATGCCAGACAGGATCAGACACATGATGATGTAGATGCCGCCGATGATGAGCGCCGACTGCAGGATCGGCCGCCCCGGCTGCGAGCTGAGCAGCTTCGCGTAGTACAGCAGCTCGTGATAGGTGATGAGGAATCCGAGCGCGGTGTCCTTCATGACGACGACGAGCTGGGCGACGATCACCGGCAGCATGGCCCGCACCGCCTGCGGCAACAGGATCAGCGTCATCACGCCGCTCTTGCGCAGGCCGATCGCGTACCCGGCCTCTTTCTGCCCGCGCGGGAGCGACTCGATGCCGGCACGGAGCGCCTCGGCGAGGACCGACCCGTTGTAGAGCATGAGCGCAATCACCACGGCCCAGTACGGCTCGACCTTCATGCCGAGGGTCGGCAGACCGTAATAGAGGATCATCATCATGACCAGCACCGGGACGGCACGGAAGCCCTCCGTGATCACGGCCACCGGAACGCGCACCCAAGCGTGGTCGGACATCCGCCCGATCGCGAGCACGAACCCGAGTGCGAGACTCAGAACGGCGGCCAGCGCGAACGCGCGCAGCGTGTTCAGCAGCATCTCGCCGATGGCTGTCCACACCGTCGTGTAGGTGAAGACGTTCCACTTCGCGGCACTGAACTGGTTCGTCAGCGACAGCCGCCAGACGACGAAAGCGATGACCGCGACGACCAGGATGACGGTGATGATCGCGAGGATCAGATTGCGACGACGGGCACGAGGGCCCGGGACGTCGAAGAGGACAGAGGTCATCGTGCGATCCTCCATCGGTTCTCAAGAGTTCGCTGCAGCCAGGTCAGGAGCATGACCAGAGCGATGAAGACGACGGCGACCCAGAGCAGGATCTCCATCGGGGTGCCTGAGCGGGTGTGCGAGTTGGAGATCGCGGACTGCAGCTGCGGGAGTACTGCGATGGAGAACCCGGCGGCGACCGTGGTGTTCTTCAGCAGCGCGATGAAGACGCTCATCATCGGCGGCACGACCGAGCGGAACGCCTGGGGCAGCACCACCTGCGTCATCACCTGACCGAACGGCAGACCGATGGCGCGAGCCGCTTCGGCCTGGCCGACGGGCACGGTGTTGATGCCGGCACGCAGCGTCTCGGCGACGTAGGTGGCCGTGTAGACGCCGATCGCCAGAATGCCCAGCACGGTGTTGGAGAGTGTCGGCAGCGCCAACGCGCTGTACCCGAACACGAAGAAGAAGAAGACCAGCGTGAGCGGGGTGTTGCGCACGAGGGTGACGTACGCGGTGCCGACGGCGCGGGCGATCGGCACCGGTGAGACTCGCATCGCTCCGACGATGGTTCCCAGCACCAGCGCGATGATGGCGCCGCCGAAGAAAACCAGCAGGGTGTACGTGATGCCCTCGCCCCACAGGTCGAGGTTGCCGAAGATGGCGTCCACGCGCCCTCCCCTTCTCAGGTATCGGATGATGCGGGGCGGCCACTGGGCCGCCCCGCATCATGGATCAGTCGACGGCCGGCTGCTCGACGTCGATGCCCGACTGACCGAGGGTCGCGTCGAAGATGCCCTGCCAGGTGTCGCCGCCGTCGGTGAACAGCGTGTTGATGTGGTCCATCAGAGCGGTGTCGCCCTTCGGGAGTCCGACGCCGTAGCGCTCTTCAGTGAACAGACCGTCGAGGACCTTCAGCTCGTCGGGGTTCTGCGCCGCGTAGCCGATCAGGATCGCAGCATCGGTGGTGACCGCGTCGACCTTGCCGTTGAGCAGGTCGTCCACGCACTGGGAGTAGATGTCGTACTCCTCGGTGTCGATCTCGGGGAAGTTCTCCTTGATGTTCTGGATCGGCGTGGAGCCGGTCGCCGAGCAGACGGTCATGCCGTTGAAGTCCGACACGTCGCTCACCTCGGTCATCTCGCTGTCGGCACCGACGAGGAAGCCCTGGCCCGTGACGAAGTAAGGACCGGCGAAGTCGATCTGCTCCTTGCGCTGATCGGTGATCGAGTAGGTGCCGACGTAGTAGTCGATGTCACCATTCACGAGCGCCTGCTCGCGGTTCGCCGAGGCGATCGGCTCGTAGGTGATGTCGCCCTCTTCGAACCCGAGGGATGCTGCGATCCAGCGCGCGATCTCGATGTCGAAGCCGCTGCGCTCACCGGTGGTGACGTCGAGGTAGCCGAGGTTGGGCTGGTCCTCCTTGACACCGATGACCGGTCCGCCGCGCTCCACCATGGCGTCGTACGTGGGGCTGCCCTCGAGCGTGACGTCCGTCGCCACCTCGAACAGCGCCTCATCGCCGCCGTCGTCGCCGCCGCCGTCGGGGTCGGCCGGGCTGCCGCTGTTGCAGGCGGTGAGGGCAAGCAGCGCGGTCGCCGCGATCCCGAGTCCCGCCAGTGTCCGTGTGCGTCGCATGTGCGTCTCCTTCGTGTGCTGTGTGTGAGAGGAAAGGTCAGTGGGTGAGGAGCTTGGAGAGGAAGTCCTTGGCGCGATCGCTCTTCGGGTTGGTGAAGAACTCCTCCGGCTTCGCCTCCTCGACGATCCGGCCGTCGGCCATGAAGACCACGCGATTCGCCGCCTTGCGCGCGAAGCCCATCTCGTGGGTGACGACGATCATCGTCATCCCCTCCTTGGCGAGCTGCACCATGACGTCGAGCACCTCGTTGATCATCTCGGGGTCGAGCGCGCTGGTGGGCTCGTCGAAGAGCATGACCTTGGGCTGCATCGCCAGCGCTCGCGCGATCGCGACGCGCTGCTGCTGACCACCGGAGAGCTGTGCGGGAAGCTTCGACGCCTGCTGGGCGACACCGACGCGCTCGAGGAGCGCCATCGCCTCTTTGTCGGCAGCGGCTTTCTTGAGGCCGCGCACCTTGATCGGCCCGAGAGTCACATTCTCGAGGATGGTGAGGTGTGCGAACAGGTTGAACGACTGGAAGACCATGCCGACGTCGGCACGGAGGTGGGCGAGCTCCTTGCCCTCGGCCGGCAGCTCCTTGCCATCGATCTTGATCGTTCCGCTGGTGATCGTCTCCAGGCGGTTGATCGTACGGCAGAGCGTCGACTTTCCCGAGCCGGAGGGGCCGATCACGACGACCACCTCACCCGCGTTCACCGTCAGATCGATGTCTGTCAGGGCCTGGAAGTCGCCATAGTGCTTCTGGACGTTGTCCATGACGACAAGGGGTGCACCAGTCTCGGTCATGTGCCCACACTAGAAGGACTGTCGCCCGGTAACCAGCACATCGTGCCGCCGGTTACACAGTTGTAACCCGCGATGCAGGATCAGCGATTGTCGAGCGCACGCTGGGTGAAGGCGCTCTCATACAGACAAACGCTGGCTGCCGTTGCGAGATTGAGCGATTCGGCACGACCGAAAATCGGCAGTTTCAGCACGTGATCGGCGAGGTCGAGCGCATACTGCTCGAGACCGCGGGCCTCGTTGCCGAACAGCCACGCGGTCGACTTCGACAGCACGCCGTCCGCGCGTGCGCGCAACAGATCATCGCCCTTGACATCCGCGGCGAGCACGGTGATCCCCGCAGCGTGAGCGCGGTCAACGACATCCTCGAGGTCGCTGCTGACCGAGACGGGAAGGTGGAACAGCGACCCGGTCGTGGAGCGCACGACCTTGGGATTGTACGGATCCACCGTCCTGCCAGTGAGCACCACGGCATCCGCCCCTGCCGCGTCGGCGGCGCGGATGATCGTGCCGAGATTGCCGGGGTCGCGAATCTCATCGCAGATGGCGATGAGACGTGGGGATGCTGCGAACACATCTCGTACCGAGGTCGGAATCTGTCGGGCAACAGCGATGATCCCCTGCGGTGTCACCGTGTCGGCCATGGCGCCGAGGACGTATTCGGTGACGAACTCGACGTTCACACCGTGCTCGGCGGCCGCCGATCGCAGATCAGGATGCTTCTCCCAACCCCCGGGCGTCGCGAACAGCTCGACGATGGCATCCGCACGGTACGACAGCGCCTCGCGGACCGCCTGCGGGCCCTCGAGGAGGAAAAGTCCGGTGTCGGTGCGGGCACTGCGTTTCGTGAGCTTCGCGACGGCTCTGACACGCGGGGAGCGGGGGTTCTCCAGCACGGCTTCAGTTTAGGGATACGAGCCGAGAATGCAGAAACGGGCGCTCCCCCGAGAGGAGAGCGCCCGCTTGTGGAGGATGCTTACGCAGCCGACTTCGGTGCGTTGACGTCAGAAGGCAGAGCCTTCTTGGCCGTCTCGACCAGCGAGGTGAAGGTCGCCGGCTCGTTGACCGCGAGCTCAGCGAGCATACGACGGTCGACCTGGACACCGGCGAGGCCGAGGCCCTGGATGAAGCGGTTGTACGTGATGCCGTTCTGGCGGGCAGCGGCGTTGATGCGCTGGATCCACAGACGACGGAAGTCGCCCTTGCGCTTGCGGCGGTCACGGTACGAGTAGACCAGCGAGTGGATGACCTGCTCTTTGGCCTTGCGGTAGAGGCGCGAACGCTGACCGCGGTAACCGGAGGCGCGCTCGAGGATGACGCGACGCTTCTTGTGGGCGTTTACCGCCCGCTTGACTCTTGCCATTTTCCTGTGTTCCTATTCGTGCGTTCGGGCGCTCAGCCGCGGCCGAGAAGCTTCTTGGCGACCTTGGTGTCGTTGGGCGAGAGCACCTGGTCCTGGTTCAGGCGACGGGTGCGACGGCTCGACTTGTGCTCGAGGTTGTGACGCATTCCGGCCTGCTGCTTCTTCAGCTTGCCGCTGCCGGTGATCTTGAAGCGCTTCTTGGCACCCGAGTGGGTCTTCTGCTTCGGCATCTTCTCTTCCTTCGTGTAGCGCCTTCTCAGGCGACGATGTGAACCCGCACGGAGCGGGACTTCTTCGGTGTCGGATCTACTCCGCAGGTGTTTCTTCGGACGAGGTCGACCGCTTGGCGGCGCGCTGGGCGTCACGGCTCGCGTTCTGCTCGGCCTTCGCCTCGGACTTGTTCTTCAGCGGTGCGACGACCATGACCATGTTGCGTCCATCGATCGTGGGGTTCGACTCGACGACGCCGAGGTCGGCGACGTCTTCGGCGAACTTGCGCAGCAATCGCACGCCCTGCTCGGGACGCGACTGCTCGCGACCGCGGAACAGGATCATGGCCTTGACCTTGTCACCGGCCTTGAGGAAGCCCTCGGCACGCTTGAGCTTGGTCGTGTAGTCGTGAGCCTCGATCTTCAGACGGAAGCGGACTTCCTTGAGGATCGTGTTCGCCTGGTTTCGGCGAGCTTCCTTCGCCTTCTGGGCAGCCTCGTACTTGAACTTGCCGTAGTCCATGATCTTGACCACTGGCGGCTTCGAGTTGGGGGCGACCTCGACGAGATCGAGGTCAGCTTCCTGCGCGAGGCGGAGAGCGACCTGGACGGCGACAACGCCGATCTGCTCACCCGCGGGGCCGACGAGGCGGACCTCGGGGACGCGGATGCGCTCATTGGTACGGGGATCGCTGATGCGGAACTCCTTAGACGATGGGGATTCGGCCACTGCGGCGCTTTCTGCGACGCACTGCGAAAAAGGAGTCTCTGCCCCACCCGCCGACATTCAGACATCGGCTGGCGCACCCGGATCGCCGGACACTGGCCGACCTACCGGCGTGAACCGGCGGAGTGCTAGACCCGGTAGCCTGGAACGGCAAGCGCGGGTGGGAAGTGAATCCTCTTTCGAACCGGAGCAAAACGCCCCGGAGCCCGGCAAAGTCTAACAGAAGGCAAGGCGAAGTGACGATTCCGGCGGACGAACACAGCCCCGACGAGCGCAATGAGCGCTGGGAGCAGCAGGAAGAGGCAGCGTCATCTGCCACTCGCGACATCGCGGATGTGCCCGCGGTCGAGGTGATCACCACCACCGCCGTGCACCTGATGAGCGCGGCGGCCGTGAAGCTCGGCCTCGCCGATGAGCCGAACGCCCAGGACCAGCTCGACCTCGACGAGGCCCGCAAGCTGGTCAACGCGCTCGCGGGTCTGATCACGGCTGGGGCCCCCGAGATCAGCGACATGCACGCTCGGTCGCTGCGCGATGGCCTTCGTTCGCTGCAGCTCGCCTTCCGCGAAGCATCCACCATCCCCGACCCGATCGGCGAGGGCCCCGGCGAGAAGTGGACAGGCCCGGTCACCTGATCCGGCCTACTCCGCTGCAGGTCAGTCGGCGCGGCGGAGCTTGACCGTCAGGGAGTCGGCGAGAACGGCGATGCGGTCGTCGGTCGACCAGCGCTGCGCGAGACGAGCGAGCACCGCATCGAGCACCTCGCGTTCGAGACCATCGATCAGGTCCAGGATCACGATGAGCTCGGGCCCGCGCAGGCGCGCGTCCGGATCGCCGGCTGCGACGGCCACGTCGAGGACGGCGAGCTCGTGCGCGACGCTCTCCTGAAGCGCCGTGAACACCGCCGGCGATAGGAAGCTCGGCTCCCAGGGCTCCTCCTGAGCGACTGCCCAGACGGCGGGCCGGCGGATGACGAACTCCGTCTCCGAGGTCGGATCCAGCACGATCAGATCGGTGTCCTCGGACGATGCCGCCAGCGCGGCGCGCACGGCTTCGACGGGAATCGGTCGCGCCGTGGCATCCCACGCCTGCATCGCCGTCACGGACGAGAACACCGGCTGCACCTTCCGCCCGTCGGGAGCTGCGACCGTGACGATCGACAGTTCCTGGGTCTTGTCGACCGCCAGGCCGCTGGGCGCCACGCCCTCTTCGCCCTTCTCGGCGATGAGCGGGATCAGCACGCGGGCGGAGCGGAAAGCATCCACCACCTCGGCCTGACTGCCCTCCCCCGCCCGGAATCGGAGGAGAGCATCGAGGAGCGCCGGGTCGGCGGACCCGTCGTCAGCCGCGTGCGGGTTGGACTCGAAGCTGCGTCCCTCCCACGGGAGCCCAGCAGAGTCAGCGGTGTTGCCGGCGCCGTGATCGCAGGCGTCGTCAGTCTCCGGCGACATCCAGAGCCTCGGCCAGAGTGAACGCGCCGGCATAGAGCGCCTTGCCGACGATCGCGCCTTCGACGCCGAGCGGGACGAGCTCGCGAAGGGCGGCGATGTCATCGAGGTTGGAGATGCCGCCGGAGGCGACGACCGGCTTGGGCGTGCGCGAGGTGACCTCGCGCAACAGGTCGAGGTTCGGGCCGCGCAGCGTGCCGTCCTTGGTCACGTCGGTGACGACGTAGCGGCTGCAGCCGGCGTCTTCGAGGCGCTCGAGAACCTCCCAGAGGTCACCGCCCTCTTTCGTCCAGCCGCGGGCGGCGAGCGTCGTTCCGCGCACATCGAGCCCGACGGCTACGGCCTCGCCGTAGCGGCTGATCACGTCTGCGGCCCACTCGGGGTTCTCGAGTGCGGCGGTGCCGAGGTTGATTCGTGCAGCACCGCTCTCCAGTGCCGCCTCGAGACTGGCGTCATCGCGGATGCCGCCGGAGAGTTCGATGTTCAGGTCGCGGTGCTGCTTGATGACCTTGCGGAGGATGCCGGTGTTGCTGCCCCGGCCGAACGCCGCATCGAGGTCGACGAGGTGGATCCACTCTGCGCCCTGATCGACCCACTCGCGCGCGGCGTCCAACGGGTCGCCGTAACTGGTTTCGGAACCGGCCTCGCCCTGTGTCAGGCGGACGGCCTTGCCCCCGGCGACATCGACAGCCGGGAGAAGAGTGAGCTTGGGCGTTGACGCGAAGTCGTTCATCTCGTCCTCAGTAGGGGTGAAGTGCCCCGATGGAGGGCACGAGAACTGACAGTACCGCCGGGCGGGCCGAGCCTCAAATGCGGCATCCCGCGTCAGAGACTCTCGACCCAGTTGCGCAGAAGCCGGATGCCGGCATCCCCCGACTTCTCGGGGTGGAACTGCGTCGCCGACAGCGCACCGTTCTCGACCGCCGAGAGGAACGGCTCGCCGTACGTCGTCCAGGTGAGCCGCGGCTCCGGGAACGGCGGAGCGACTTCGAGCTCCCACTTCTGCGCGGCGTAGGAGTGCACGAAGTAGAAACGTTCATCTTCGATGCCGCGGAACAGCACGCTGCCCTCATCGGGAGAAACGGTGTTCCAGCCCATGTGCGGCAGTACGGGAGCGTCGAGCTCGGTCACCGCGCCCGGCCACTCTCCGAGGCCCTCGGCATCCTGACCGCGCTCGACACCGTGTTCGAAGAGCACCTGCATACCGACGCACACGCCGAGCACGGGCCGCCCGCCCGCAAGCCGGCGTTCGATGACCTCGTCACCCCCCTGCTCGTGCAGGGCGGAACGCACTGCTGCGAATGCCCCGACGCCGGGGACGAGCAGCCCGTCGGCTTCGAGCGCTTCGGTGCGATCACCGGTGAGAGTCGCGTCGGCGCCGGCGGCGATCAGTGCCTTGACCGCAGAGTGGACGTTGCCCGAGCCGTAGTCGTAGACGACGACGGTACGGGTCACAGCGCGCCCTTGGTCGAGGGGATGCCGTCGACGAGAGGATCACGTGCCTTGGCCTCGCGGAACGCCCGGGCGAATGCCTTGAACTCGGCCTCGGCGATGTGGTGCGGATCGCGTCCGCCCAGCACGCGCACGTGCACGGTCAGCCCGGCGTTGAACGAGATCGCCTCGAACGAGTGACGCACGAGCGATCCGGTGAAGTGTCCGCCGATGAGGTGGTGTTCGTAGCCCGCGGGCTCGCCGCTGTGCACCAGGTAGGGACGGCCGCTGATGTCGACCACCGCCTGTGCAAGTGCCTCGTCGAGCGGCACGAGCGCATCGCCGTACCGCGAGATGCCCGCTTTATCGCCGAGCGCCTCGAGGATGGCCTGCCCGAGCACGATCGAGACATCCTCGACAGTGTGGTGCGCGTCGATGTTCGTGTCACCAGAGGCCCGTACGGTGAGGTCAGTGAGCGAGTGCTTCGCGAACGCCGTCAGCATGTGGTCGAAGAACGGCACCGAGGTGTCGATGCGGCTGTGCCCGGTGCCATCG
>JBQDFB010000010.1:29554-46506 GCA_052085045.1 Microbacteriaceae bacterium
CATGTGGTCGAAGAACGGCACCGAGGTGTCGATGCGGCTGTGCCCGGTGCCATCGAGATTCAGCTCGAGCTCGACGGTCGACTCGGAGGTGGTGCGGGTTCGCTGGGCAGTACGAGAACTCTGCGCAGTGCGAATACTCTGGGCAGTTCGGGAAGCGCTCATGAGCCCGAGTCTATCGACGCCAGCGCGTCGAGGAACGCCGTGGTCTCGGTCTCGGTACCGGCGGTGACGCGGAGGTGGTTCGGGATGCCGATGTCACGAACGAGGATGCCGCGTTCGTACAGCGCTTCGAAAGTCGCACGAGGATCGGCCACTCCCCCGAACAGCACGAAGTTCGACCAGGACTCGTGCGGTTGGTAGTCCAATGCTTCGAGCGTCGCCGTGATGCGATCGCGCTGCTCGACGATCTCGTCGACCATGCCGAGCATCGTGTCGGCGTTGCGCAGCGCAGCCACAGCCGCAGCCTGCGTCAGCGCACTGAGGTGATAGGGCAGACGCACCAGTCGCAGCGCATCGATGAACGCTGGATCGGCCGCAAGATACCCGACCCGCGCCCCGGCGAACGCGAACGCCTTGCTCATGGTGCGCGACACCGCCAGCCGCGGGCGTTCGCCGAGCAGAGTGAGCGCGGACACGGCATCGCGCGGCGCGAACTCCTGGTAGGCCTCGTCGACGACCACGATGCCGCGCGTCGCCTCGTAGACGGCCTCCACGACATCGAGGCCGAGCGGGGTGCCGGTCGGATTGTTCGGCGAGCAGAGCAGGACGATGTCGGGATCGGCCTGCGCAACCTGCGCTGCGGCTTCTTCGGCAGTGATCGTGTAGTCGGCCTCGCGCTGCCCCGCCACCCAGCGCGCTCCGGTGCCCTGAGCGATGAGCGGATACATCGAGTAGGTCGGCGCGAAGCCGAACACCGTCCGCCCGGGGCCGCCGAACGCCTGCATGATGTGCTGCAGCACCTCGTTCGAGCCGTTCCCCGCCCAGATCTGCTCGGGTCGGAGATCGTGACCGAGGTACTCGGCGAATCCGGTGCGCAGCGTCGTGAACTCACGGTCGGGGTACCGGTTCACCTCGCGCAGCGCGACTGCGATGTCGTCGAGGATGTCGCTGGCCACCTCGTCGGGCACGGGATGTGTGTTCTCGTTCACGTTCAATGCCACAGGCAGCGGAGCCTGCGGTGCGCCGTAGGGGGTCAAGCCGCGCAGATCGTCGCGGAGAGGAAGGTCGCCGAGGGAAGCAGTCACCCTTCCCATCGTAACGGCGGTGTCAGTTCGCGTACGCGGCGGGGACCGCGATCTCCTGCCCGACCTGCAGAGCACCCGCCCCCAGTGCGTTGAGGCGCTCAATCGCGTTGATCACCGTGCGAGGGTCGGACGCGGGCGCGACCGACTCGGCGATCGACCACAGAGTGTCGCCCGGCAGCACCGTGACCGTCGCGAAGTCGGTAGTGGCAACAGCGTCGCCCGATGCGATCGCCGAGCCGCCGCTGATGGCGGCGAAAGCCAGCCCGGCCGCGAGCGGAAGCGCAGCAAGAGCGACCAGCACACGCCGGCCGCGCGCCGTCATCCGAAGCCGTGTCGCGGAGCGAACGGGGCGGACTGCCGGGGCGCTGATGCTGATGGTGCTCATGGGATCTCCTCTGCCTCTGTGGCGTAGCGTTCGCATTCGCCACTCGGCCGGGAGCAGCGAATGCGAAGCTACGTACCGAATGTATCTTCGAATTCGAACATCTGTCAAGACTTCTTCGAAACCGAGCCAGCCTTTTGCTCGACACGCTCGAACAGATCTTCCGTTTCCGGGACTTTCTCGGATACGGTTTCGATAACGACACCCCACCACGGGCCACCGACATTCGAAGGGCAGCCCCGGAATCGCGACGAAGGAGCACCCCATGAGCGACAACTCCGCCACCGAAGCCGAGGCACCGCGGACCCGTCGGCGCAAGAACCTCAGCGCGAAACAGATGGCGATCCTCGAGGTCATCCAGGCCTCAATTGCCGCGCACGGCTACCCGCCCAGCATGCGCGAGATCGGCGACGCCGTCGGCCTCAAGTCGCTCTCGAGCGTCACCCACCAGCTCGGCCAGCTCGAGCTCAGCGGATATCTGCGCCGCGACCCGGGCAAGACGCGTGCCATGGAGGTGCTCATCGACCTGCCCGGTGTCGGCCCCGGTGCCAGCGGCGAGAACCCTGCAGACGCTGTCACGCCCGTGGGCGACGCAGCGATGGTGCCGTTGGTCGGCCAGATCGCAGCAGGGGTGCCGATCACCGCCGAGCAGCAGGTCGAAGAGATCTTCCCGCTCCCCCGTCAGCTGGTCGGCAAGGGCGAACTGTTCATGCTGAACGTCTCCGGCGAATCGATGATCGACGCGGCCATCTGCGATGGCGACTGGGTCGTGGTCCGATCGCAGAGCACTGCGGAGAACGGCGAGATCGTCGCTGCCATGCTCGACGGCGAAGCGACGGTGAAGACGTTCCGACAGCGCGACGGCCACACCTGGCTTCTGCCGCGCAACTCCTCGTTCGAGCCGATTCTCGGCGACGACGCCGTGGTGCTCGGAAAAGTCGTGGCGGTGCTCCGCGCGGTCTGAGCCGGTTTGGCCCGATGTCGCAGGGCGCGCATAGGCTCGTCTCATGCCCCGCGCAACGTCTCCCTACGGAACCTGGTCATCACCGTTCGCCGCCGCAGACATCGCGGCCTCGTCACCGCGCATCGACGGAGCCCGCTTCGTCGGCGACGAGATCTGGTGGGGTGAATCCGTTCCTGCCGAGGGCGGGCGGGTGACGGTTCGGAGCTCATCCGGTGAGACTCTGCTCCCGATGCCGTGGAACGCCCGTTCGCGCGTGCACGAGTACGGCGGCGGGGCATGGACGGCGGGCTCCGACGGCACGCTGTTCTTCGTCGATGCCGGTGATCAGCGGGTGTACCAGGTGTCGCGGGGCGGCGAGCCGGTGGCACTGACCTCCCCCGGCCCGAACCACGGCGGTCTGCGCCTGCAGAACGGTCGCCTCCTCGCCGTACGCGAAGATCTTCGCGCCGAACCGCACCTGCGCGGGATCGTCGAGATCCCGACAGACGGAGCTGCAGCGGGCGACCCGTCCGCCGCGCGCATTCATGTGCAGGGCGCCGACTTCTTCGCACACCCGGCACTCTCACCGGACGGCACGCGCATCGCCTGGGTGGAATGGAACGAGCGGCGGATGCCGTGGCAGGATGCCCGCCTGCGCATAGCCGCGGTCGGCGATCCCGCGGTCACTGAGATCCGCACGCGCGCGGCACTGCAGCCGGAATGGACGAGCGACACCGAACTGCTCTACGCCGACGATCCGAGCGGGCGCTGGGGGCTGCACCGGCTGCAGCTCGACGGCATCCGTGCATCGGCGCCCGAAACGATCGCACCCGCCGATGCCGACACGGGATACGGCCTGTGGGTGCTCGGAAACCGCTGGTACCAGCCGCTCCCCGACGGCCGCATCGTCGCCGTCCGCACCAACGGCTCCGACGAGGTCGTCGTCATCGACACCGACGGCACCGTCCGCACACTCGACGTCCCCGCCAGCGCCCATGTCAGCGTCGACGACGTCTCCGGCTCCCGGGTACTGCTCTCCGGCGGAGGAGCGACCGTACGCGCCGGGCTGTGGTCCGTCGATGTCGAGACCGGCGAGGTCACGCGCATCCGCGGCGGCGAGCCGACCGATCCGCTCTGGATGCCGCCAGCCACCCAAGTGACGCTCAATGGCGCCAATGGTCCGGTGCACGCGTTCGATTTCGCACCGGCGAACCCCTCAGCATCCGCACCCGAGGGCGAGCTGCCGCCCTACATCGTGTTCGTCCACGGCGGCCCGACCGCGCACGTCGCGGGGGCTGCATCCGCGGCGATCGCCTTCTACACGAGCCGCGGCATCGGCGTGCTCGACGTCAACTACGGCGGGTCGACGGGCTACGGCCGCGCCTACCGCGATCGGCTCGACGGGCAGTGGGGCGTCGTCGATGTCGACGACGTCGTCGCGGCCGCGCGCGGCCTGGCGGACTCGGGCCGAGCCGACCCGGCACGCATCGCGATCCGCGGTGGATCGGCCGGCGGCTGGACAGTGCTGTCTGCTCTGGTGCGCGGCGGTGCGTTCGCTGCGGGCATCAGCCGGTACGGCGTGAGCGACCTGCGCGCTCTCGCCGAGGACACCCACGACTTCGAGAAGTACTACCTCGACGGGCTCGTGGGGCCCCTGCCGGAGGCCGAGCAGGTGTACATCGACCGTTCACCGCTCACGCACGCCGACCGCATCGACGTTCCGGTCCTGTTGCTGCAGGGCGAAGATGACCGGGTCGTGCCGCCGTCGCAGTCCGAAACCATCCGCGATGCGCTGGCCGCGCGCGGCATCCCGCATGAGTACGTCGTCTACTCCGGCGAGGGGCACGGCTTCCGCCGCGGGGAGACCATCGTCGATGCGCTGGAGCGCGAGCTCGCGTTCCTCGGGCACGCATTCGGATTCACACCCGACCTCTGAAGCGCTTCCGCTCCTCTTACTCCCCGACGCGATTGCGCATGCGCATGGCGCGCTCGGCCTCGCGAGTGTCCTGCCGCTCGCGCAGAGTCTGGCGCTTGTCGTACTCGCGCTTGCCCTTCGCCAGGGCGATCTCGACCTTGGCGCGGCCGTCGAGGAAGTAGAGCTTCAGCGGTACGAGCGTGTAGCCGCCGGCGGCGACCGCATGCTCGAGCTTGTGGATCTCCTCGCGGTGCATGAGGAGCTTGCGGATGCGCTTGGCGGAGTGGTTCGTCCAATGCCCCTGCGAGTACTCGGGGATGTGCACGGAGTCGAGGAAGATCTCGTTCCCCTTGATGAACGCGTATCCGTCCGACAGGTTCGCGCGCCCCTGGCGCAGCGACTTCACCTCGGTGCCGGTGAGCACCAGCCCCGCCTCGTACGACTTTTCGATGGCGTAGTCGTGACGGGCGCGACGATTGGTCGCGATGACCTTCTCCCCGCGTTCCCTGGGCATGATCGTCTCCTGTGCATCCTGTCGTTCGGCCAGCCCTCCACCCTACAACAGCACAGGCGAGCGGCAGAGCGGATGCTACGTACGCAGCCAGCGGCGGATCGCGAAGCCCGCCGAGAGCGCTGCCAGCACGACGCCGATGGCGATGAGGATCGGCACGACGAGGAAGGCGTCCTGCATACTCACCCAGGTGGTGATGAACGGCACACGCCCCTTGAGGTACCCATCGACCCCGAAGTGCATGCCGGCGATCACCGCCCCGCTGGCGAGGGCCGAGCCGAGGAATGCGGCGAATACGCCCTCGAGCACGAACGGCGTCTGGATGAACCGGTTCGACGCACCCACCAGGCGCATGATCCCGATCTCCTTGCGCCGGGCATAGGCCGACAATCGAATGGTCGTCGCGATCAGCAGTACCGCGGCGATCAGCATGAGCACGGCGATGCCCACGGCGATATAGGTGGCCACGGTCAACGCGGAGAACAGCGGATCGAGATATTGACGTTGGTCGAGGACCTCCTCGACCCCGTTCACGCCGCTGAACGCCTCCACGATCACCTGCGATTGGGTGGGATCCTGCAGTGTCACCCAGAACGTCTCGAACATCTGATCCTCGGTGAGAACGCTGGCCTGTTCCTCACCGATCTGGTCGATGAGGTTGGCGTACGCCTCCGCCTTCGTCTCGAACCGGGCTTCCGTGATCAGCGAGTTGAGCGCCGGACCATCGAGTTCGGCCCGCACCTGCTCGATCTGCTCCTCCGTGGCAGCGCCGTCGAGGCAGGTCTCGGCCTCGGACACCGGCGAGCACATGTACACCGCGACCTGGGCGCGTTCGGTCCAGTAGTCGCGCATCGTGGAGATCTGCCCCTGCATGAGGATCGCGGCTCCCACGAACGTCAGCGAGACGAATGTCACCAGCACGACGGAGATCACCATCGAGATGTTGCGCCGAAGGCCCCCGAGGGCCTCCATCAGAATCAGCCCCACTCTCACGAGGTCGGCCCCACTTCCTCGTCGTCATCGGTGGCCGACAGTCCCAGGCGGTCAGCGACACCCAGTTCGGCGACGTCGACCTCGGGGAGCCCGATCGGGTGGGTGCGCGGACCGGTCGGCGTCGTGTTCGGCTCGTCACCGGAAGACTTCGGTTCAGCATCGGGCCCGGGCTCGCCCGTCGGCTCCTGGCGTGCGGCCTTCATGGAGGCGATCATCTCGTCCGTGAGGGGCTCGAGCGACTCGGTCTCGCGCTGCACCTCCTGCACCGCGGTCAGCGCGGCGGTCGCCGCGGCACCGCGCTCCTCCTGCGGTACGAGCTGCGGGATGCCCGAGCGGTCGCCGTAACCGCCGTGCGTCTCGTCTCGCACCATCTCGCCATCGCTCAGCTCGATGACCCGGCGTTGCATCTGATCGACGAACGCGGCCTCGTGCGTGGCCATCAGCACCGTGGTGCCGCCGGCGTTGATGCGGGCGAGCAGGCGCATGATGTCGACGGAGGTCGCGGGGTCGAGGTTTCCGGTCGGCTCGTCCGCGAGGAGCACCTGCGGACGGTTGACCAGCGCACGGGCGATCGCCACGCGCTGCTGCTCGCCGCCGGAGAGCTCATGCGGCATCCGCTTCTCCTTGCCGTCCAGACCCACCAGCGCGAGCGCCTCAGGAACGGCCTGCTGGATGAAACCGCGCGAAGATCCGGTGACCTGCAGGCTGAAGGCGACGTTCTGGAAGACGGTCTTCGTCGACAGCAGCCGGAAGTCCTGGAAGACCGCACCGATGTTCCGGCGGAAGTAGGGCACCTTGCGGTTCGCGAGGGCGCGCAGGTCGCGTCCGAGCACGGCGACGCGCCCGGTGCTGGGGATCTCCTCGCGCAGAATCAGCTGCAGGCAGGTGGATTTTCCCGAACCGGATGCTCCGACGAGGAAGACGAATTCTCCCCGCTCGACCTCGAAGTCGACCCCCGACAGGGCCGGTCGCTTCGTGCCGCGGTAGCGCTTGGTGACGTTCTCGAACCGAATCATGGCCCTATGAGCCTAAGCGCGGTGCCTCGCGGGGACGCGAGCGACACCCGGGCCGATTACTGGTCGTCGTCCTTGCGCTTGCGCCACCGGATGCCGGCCGAGATGAACTCGTCGAGCTCGCCGTCGAACACGGCGGCGGGGTTGCCGGACTCGTAGCCGGTGCGCAGGTCCTTCACGAGCTGCTGACCGTAGAGAAAGTAGGAGCGCATCTGATCGCCCCAGCTCGCGGTGATGTTTCCCGCGAGCTCCTTCTTCTTGGCCGCCTCGTCTTCCTTCTGCTGCAGCAGGAGCCGGGTCTGCAGCACGCGCATCGCCGCGGCGCGGTTCTGGATCTGCGACTTCTCGTTCTGCATCGACACGACGATGCCGGTCGGGAGGTGCGTCAGGCGCACGGCGGAGTCGGTGGTGTTGACCGACTGGCCGCCCGGTCCGGAGGAGCGGAACACGTCGACCCGGATGTCATTCTCAGGGATCTCGACCTCGGTCGCCTCTTCCATGAGCGGAATGACCTCGACGGCGGCGAAGGAGGTCTGCCGCTTGTCGGCGGAGCCGAACGGGCTGATCCGGGCGAGCCGGTGCGTGCCGGCCTCGACGGACAGCGTGCCGAATGCGTACGGCGCAGTGATCTCGAACGTGGCCGATTTGATGCCGGCACCTTCGGCGTAAGAGGTGTCCATCACCTTGGCGGGATAGGAGTGCTTCTCCGCCCAGCGCAGGTACATGCGCATGAGCATCTCGGCGAAGTCGGTGGCGTCGTCACCGCCAGCACCGGAGCGGATCGTGATGATCGCCGCCCGGTCGTCGTACTCGCCGTCGAGCAGCGTCTGCACCTCGAGCTGATTGATGACGACGCTGAGGGCCTCGAGCTCTGTGCGCGATTCGGCAGCGGAGTCCTCGTCATCCATCTCGTTCGCGAGGCCCACGAGCACCTCGAGGTCGTCGAGACGCTGGCCGATGTCGCTCACCCGCTTGAGCTCGGCCTGCTTGTGGCTGAGAGCACTGGTGATCTTCTGCGCCCTCTCGGGATCGTCCCAGAGGTCGGGCACGCCCGCCTCATCGCTGAGCCGGGCGATGTCCGCCCGGAGCTGGGCGACGTCGACGACCTCGCTGATGTCGGCGTATGTGTGCCTGAGCGCCTGTATTTCGGCGGAGAGATCGAGTTCGAGCATGACGATTCAGCCTATCGCGGATCGGACGGCGATGACGGCGGGCCCTCGAGCGCGGAGTACGGTGGGCTCCGTGAGCAGCGCGTCATCGGTCCTGAAGCAGTTCGGGCCGATGGTGTACCTGCCGACGGTTCTCTTCGCGCTGGGCGAGGGCGCAGTCATCCCCCTGATCCCGGTGATCGCGGCGAACATGGGAGCTGACGTCGCAGCCGCTGCCCTGGTTGCCGCTGCCCTGGTCGTCGGCCAGCTCTGCGGCAATCTTCCCGCGGGGTGGGCGGTCGCGCGCATCGGCGAGCGGTTCACCATGGTGATTGCGGGCGGCATCTCGATGATCGCGGTCGTCGGCATGATCCTCGCGCCGGTCATCGCCGTGTTCGCGGCATCCGTATTCCTGCTCGGGTTCTGCGCTGCGGCTTTCGGGCTCGCGCGGCACGCGTTCATGACAACACGCGTGCCGCTGCATTTCCGGGCGCGCTCGCTGTCACTGCTGGGCGGCAGCTTCCGATTGGGGATCTTCGTCGGCCCGTTCATCACGGCCGGTCTCCTGCAGGTGTTCGACGAGCACGCGGCCATCTGGTTCTTCCTGGCCTGCCTGGCGGTGATGGTCGCGCTCGTGCTGTTCGGGCCCGACCCCGAGAAGACCAATCCCCCGATCCACGCCAGCCCGGTCCCTGCCGAGGACTCCGGTGAGGCGGTCAGCGGCTCGATCCCGACGTTCGAACGAGATGGGATCTTCCGCACCATGTGGCGCCACCGCGGGGTGCTCGGCCGACTCGGCCTGGCTGCCGCATCGCTGTCGGCGGTGCGCTCGGCGCGCCAGGTGGTGTTGCCGCTGTGGGGAGTGTCGCTCGGGCTGGACGCGCAGACGATCGCGCTGGTCGTCGGCGTCTCCGGGGCGATCGACTTCGCGCTGTTCTACGCCAGCGGCCAGGTGATGGACCGGTTCGGCAGGCTCTGGGCCGCCATGCCGGCGATGGTGCTGATGGGCGCGGGTTTCCTCGTGCTCTCGCTCACGCACGACGGCGACGCGGCGGTGCTGTGGTTCGGGATGCTGGCGGCGGTGCTCGGCGTCGGCAATGGTCTCTCCAGCGGCCTACTGCTCACGCTCGGCGCCGACGTCGCGCCGACGCGGGAACCCGCAGCGTTCCTCGGCTCCTGGCGAACGCTGACGGATGCCGGCGGCGCGGCAGCGCCCCTCATCGTCTCGGGGGTGACGGCGCTCGCATCGCTCTCCGTGGCGGCGGCAGCGATGGGACTGATCGGGTTTCTCGGGGCCGCGGGGTTCATCCGCTGGATTCCCCGCTTCAGCCCGCGGCGAGACCGTCCGCAATGACGGCAGGTCGCCAGGCCCACGCGATCCAGATCACGAACGCGTTGAGCCCGAAGCTGACCACGAGCAGCATGTTGTCGAAGAACCCCTTGTACGGCATTCCCATGAGGTTGAAGATGACGAGGGCTGCCGAGATGGCAATGCTGATCCACCGCAGCGGTTCAGCGGGAACGAGCAGCGACACGAGGATCATGGCGATCGGAACGAGCATGATCGCGGACGCGACCGTCCACACCCAGTCCGCCGCCTCTTGCCCACCGATGAGACCTACTTCGACGTGGCCTGCGAAGATGCGGATGACGTCGCCGAGCAGGTAGATGAGCATCAGAGAGATCCACGCGCCCGCCAGGACGATGCGTTCCCATTCCATCGCCACCATGACCATATTCCCGCCGTTCATTTCCGGTCGCCGTGCGGCAGCACGACGAGGTTGCCGACCTTGCGACCGGAATCGACGATGCGATGCGCCTCGGGGAGCGCCTCGAGCCCGCCAGCAATCTCCGTGACGGGGTCGAGCTCGCCGGATGCTGCGAGTCCGAGCAGAAGTGCGATGTCTTCACTCCGCTCCGGTGCCGGCCCGGCGATGACGCGACCGGTCGCACGGATCGTGTCGATGAGACCGGCGACGACGAGCAGCAGTCGCCCGCGTTCGGTCAGCAGGCGAAGACCGTCTGGGCGCGTGAGGTTGCCGACGGCATCCAGCACGATGTCGAAATGCTGGTCGAGCGCGGCGATCGGCCTGTCCGCATAGTCGGTCGCATCGGCAGCTCCGAGTCGCAGGATGAGCTCGCGATTGCGTGCGCTCGCGACTCCGGTGACCGTGGCCCCATACAGATGCGCGAGCTGCACGGCCGACGATCCGACGGCACCCGCGGCGCCGTTCACGAGCACCGTCTCGCCCTGCTCGATTTTGGCGCGGTCCCGCAGGAAGTGCAGTGCGGTGGTGCCGCCGAACAGCATGCCGGCGGCATCTGCATGCGAGATCTCCGCAGGCTTGCGCGCGAGCGACTTCACCGGTGCGACCGTGAACTCGGCGTGGGTGCGCATGCGTGAACCGGTCATGCCCGCGACCTCGTCTCCGGGCGCGTAGGTGCTGACGCCCGGCCCGACACGTTCGACGATGCCCGAGAAGCAGTTGCCGAGGATGCGCACACGCGGCCCTGTGAACCCCATCGCGGGACGGGCGAATGCGGAGAACCCGGCGGGGAAGCGTGCGGCTCGCAGCCGGGAGTCGGCCGCGGTGACCGCTGTCGCCGCGACCCGCACGAGCACCTCCCCCGCACGCGGCTCCGGCATCGGCGCCTCAACGATCTCGACGGCTTCCGGCGGCCCGTAGCGCGTCACGAGCGCTGCTCGCATGTCGATCTCCTTACACCCGTAAGTCACATTACGATCAGAGTAGCCTTATACCTGTAAGGGCGCAAGAGTCGATGCGGAGGTGGGAGTGGACGATCGGATGCCGCTCAGTGCGGAGCGAATCGTGAATGCTGCGGCGGCTGTCGCCGATCGTGGCGGCATCACCGCCGTGAGCATGCGCAGTGTCGGCCGCCAGCTCGGTGTCGAGGCGATGTCCCTCTACCACCACATCGCGGGTAAGGATGCTCTGCTGGACGCGCTCACCGACTGGGTGTTCGCGCAGATCGAGCAGCCGCGCCGTGGAGTCTCCTGGCAGGAGAGCGTGCGCCAGCACGCCGGTTCCGCACGAGCGGTCCTCACCGCACACCCGTGGTCGCTCGCCCTCGTCGAAAATCGCAGCTCTCCCGGTCCGGCCGTGCTGCGACGCCACGACGCCCTGATCGGCTGTCTTCGGCTGGCCGGGTTCCCCGTACTGCTGACCTCGCACGCCACCTCAGTCCTCGACGCCTACATCTACGGCTTCGCCCTCACCGAGAGGAACCTGCCCTTCGATCCCGACACCGGCGCGTCGGAGTTCGCCGTCGAGGTCGACATCCCCTGGACGCAGTACCCGCACCTCACCGAGCTGGTCGGCGAGCTCACACGTGACGGCGACTACTCCTTCACAGCGGAGTTCGACGTCGGCCTCGACCTGATCATCGAGTCACTCGAGCTCCGTCTCGCCGCTGCCGACGACTAGCGCAGCGCGGTGCGGCTCGTGGCAGTCGCCTCGAGCGGAACGACAGCCGGCACGAATGCCGAGACAAGCGGCGGATGCCAGTCGGCAGCCACCGTCACCTGCGCGGACACCCCGTCGGGCGCGGATGCGGCGACCAGCTGAGCGCCCGAGGGCATCGCAGCGACGACAGCGGCGGCCTGATCGCGGACGCCGTCATCGGTCAGCTCAGCGCGCACGCCTGCGTCTTCGACGACGAGAGTGAATCCGTCGGCTCCGGCGAGCGCCGCCGCATCCGCCAACGAATCGAGCCGCTTCTGGGCGATGTACATGTCAGTGGCGCAGGTGCATGCGAAGATCACCGCGATGGCCAGCACCACGTACCCGAGGAGCAGCGGAAGGATGCTGCCCTCGTCGTCGGAGCGGCCCGCCGCTGTCATTCCGCACCCCACAGGCGCGATACCTTCTGCGCAGCGGCGGCCTCGAGCGGGATGCTCGTCGCACGATCGAGTCCGAATACCTCGGGCACGAACGGCAGTGACACGTGCGTGCTCACGGTGACGATGACCGTCGCACCGGCCGTCGGGCACTCAGAGCCTGCGGGCGTGCAGGTCACCGAGACGGCGACGTTCGCGGCATCCATCCCATACTCCTCGATGACACTGGCGAGCACGGCGTCACCGCGTTCGGCAGCCATCGCGGCATCCTCAGCCTGGCCCATCACCCTGGCCGTGTGACGAGCCGCAGCCTCGGCACCGAGCAGATTCTCCTGGACGGCGCCGAGCGTGAGCACGAGGTACGCGAGCGGTACGAGCAGGATGACGCCGACGGTGATGAATTCCAGCGCCGCCGAACCGTCGTCATTCCTCGCCCAGAGACTCCAGCGGCGCATCGGCATCCACCTCCAGCCCGTACGGAACGCCCAGCAGTCCGATGACCGGCAGGGTGGTGCGGACGGTCACGACGGCGGTGGGGTGCCCGAGCCGATCACTCTGCACCGCAGAGACGTCACCGGAGAAAGAATCGCCGACAGCTCGGGTGATCGACAGACGCGTTCGGTCAGCACCGTCTTCGAGCGTCGTGTCGGCGAGCGCGGCGTAGTGCGCGCCCTCGACGGCGGCATCGTGCACGACGTTGCGGACGTAGACGGCGAATCCGAGCTGCAGCACGGCGAGAGTGAGCGTGGTCAGCAGGGCGCCGACGAGAACGAAATCGACGGGGCTCGAGCCCCGATCATCCCCCGCTTCCTGCCACCGGCTCATCTCAGATTCCGGATACGCTCGAGATCGCCTGCTCGAACAGCCCGGTCAGCGCGGGCCCGGCGACAGCCCAGATCAGCACCACGAGCCCCGCGGTCATCAGAGTCACGAGGACCCATCCGGGCACATCGCCGCTCTCGTCGTCGACGAGGTCGCGCGATTCTGCGGTGACTCCTGCCCACCATTTCTGTAGTCGTGTCATCATCGGTCCTTTCATCGGGTTCTCTCGGTCGTCGGGCGCGGCGCTTCAGCCCAGTCCCACCTGCAGGATGAACATGCCCGGAAAAACGGCGAAGAGCACGGACAGCGGCAGGATGAGAAAGACCAGAGGAAGCATCATCAATATTTCCCTGCGCCCCGCCTGCTCGATCAGTGTGCGCTTGGCGTCCTCGCGGGCATCGGCGGCCTGCGCGTGCAGTACGGCTGCGAGCGGCGCACCGTGCTCGAGCGCCGCGACGACCTGGTCGACGGCGCGCGACAGCCCGGGCTGCCGCAGTCGCGAGGCCATTTCGCCCAGGGCATCGGCGAGCGGCGACCCGGTGCCCACGGCGAGGACGACTTGACGCAGCTCCTCGGTGAGCTCGCCAGACCCGATCGCGGCGACCCGGCGGAGAGCATCCAGAAATCCCTCGCCCGCCGACAGGCACAGCGCGAGGAACTCCAGAGTGGTCGGCAGCTCGTCGCTGAGCCGTGCGAGCCGTGACTTCACGCGGGCGGTCAGCAGCATGTCCACGCCGATCGCCGCACCGATGCCCAAGAGCAGCGGCAGCACGGCGGCCGGCGGGGTCATCCGCCCCGTGACGGCGAGGACCACGACGAGCGCACTGCCCAGCACGAAACCGCCGATCGCCCAGCCGAGCTGGCGCGCGCGGAACGCGGCAGGATCCTCATCCGTTCCGGACTGAGCGAGCCGCAGCGCGAGCGCATCGCTGTCGCCGATGCCACCGAGCAACCGCGATCGCATGCGTCGCCATCCGGAGGAGACATCGACGGGCAGGATGCCGGCGGCGGGGAGCACGCCGGAGGGCAGAGCGGCATCCTCGACCGCATCACGGACGTACGGCGCGATGCGCGTCGTCAGCGACGCGGCCCGCCAACGGGGCGCTGCGGCGAGGATGCAGATGGCCCCGGCAGCGAGCACGCCGCCCAGCAGCACCGAGATCGCGACGTCGGTCACCCCCGTCATGCGAACCACCGCCGCGGCTCGGGCAGCCGGCCGATGCGGATCATGATCCGGAAGGCGACCACCGACACGGCGGCACCGCCGATGATCACCATCACGCCCGCGGGGCTCGCGTAGGCCTGGGCTCCCTCCGGGCGCAGCGCGAGCA
Source organism: Microbacteriaceae bacterium (assembly GCA_052085045.1). Taxonomy (GTDB): domain Bacteria; phylum Actinomycetota; class Actinomycetes; order Actinomycetales; family Microbacteriaceae; genus Microbacterium. Next base: position 43,716 of record JBQDFB010000010.1, read on the forward strand.
GCAGCAGTATCACCCACGGTGCGACCACACCCAGTACCGCTGCCCCGCGGATCCAGGACTGCTTGGCCTCGACCTCGCCGCGCAGAGCGGCGTCGGCACGAACGGACGACGAGAGCGCGCGCAGCACCCCGGTCAGCTCGGTACCCCCGACCTGACGCGCCATCTTCAGCGCCTCGACGATGCGGTCCGCGATCGGATCGGCGAGTGTCGTCTTGAGCCGTTCGACGCTGCTCTCGAACCGGCCGGTCGCTCGCAGATCCCTGGCGAAGACGACGAACGCCGGGCGAACGGCGACAGGGGCCGACTCAGCGAGGCTGGCCACGGCATCCGGCAGCGAGAGACCGACTCTGATCGATGCGACGAGCAGATCGCAGACGTCCGGCCACAGCTGCCGCCGCGCCTTCAGCAGCCGCAGCCGGCGACCGCGCAGGAAGGCGGTCGGCGCGGTTCCCGCTGCGACGGCTGCGAGGACGGCGAGCACCGCGATCCCGGTGACGAGCCAGACGACCGCGCCCGCCACCACCGCGAGAGTCACGATCACAGCGATGAGACGGTGCCGGTCGATCGACGCGAACCCCGCCTCCTCCATGAGACGGGTGAGTCGATCGTCGCGCCGTTCGGTCCGCTTCGTGCGTGCGCCCGCGGGCCACAGCCACGGCGCCGCGCACAGCAGGAGCCCCGCCGCGAGCATTCCTCCCAACAGCAGCGTCATGTCCGAGACTCCGCCCGATAGACGGGACGGGTGATGATCCGCCCCTCGACCAGTTCGCCGGTGGGGGCGATGATCTCTTCCACATACCGGTTGCCGGCGGCATCCCTGGCGCAGTGCACCACCAGCGAGACGGACGCCGCGAGTGCGGGCGCGATGAAGGAGCGATCGATGTTGCGCCCGGCCAGCAGCGGAAGGAGTGTCAGTTTCTCGAGCGCCTCCACGGCGGAGTTCGCGTGCACCGTGCCCGCACCGGGAACCCCGGTGTTCAGCGCGAGCACGAGATCGAGCGCCTCGGCGTCTCTGACCTCGCCGACCACCAGTCGGTCCGGGCGCATGCGCAGTGCCTCCTTCACGAGGCGGCGCAGCGTGATCTCGCCGGTGCCCTCCAGGCTCGCCTGGCGCCCCTGGAGCGCGACGAGATCCGGCCCGTCGACGGCGAGCTCGAACGTCTCCTCCACGGTGACGATGCGCTGAGAATCGGCGCAGGAGGCCAGCAGCGCACCGAGCAGCGTCGTCTTGCCGGCGTGCGTCGCCCCGGACACGATGACGCTGCTGCCCTCGTGCATGGCCTGGCGCAGCATCCCGGCGACATCCTCGGTCAGCGAGCCGAGGGCGGCGAGCGCCTCAAGCGTGCGGTAGCCCGGCAGGAACTTGCGGATGTTCACCGCCCACGATCCGCGCACGACATCCGCGATCGCGACGTGCAGTCGCGACCCGTCGGGCAGCGAGGCATCGACGAACGGCTGGCTGACATCGACCCGGCGCCCGGTGGACTGCAGCATCCGCTCCACAAGATCGCGCACCATGGCGTCGGTGAGCTCGAGAGGAACGCGTTCGGAGACGCCGCCGCGTGCGATGAACACTCGGTCGGGTCCGTTCAGCCAGATCTCCTCGATGCTCGGGTCGTCGAGGAAGGGCTGCAAGGCCCCGAAACCGCTCACCGACGCCAGCACGTCGCGCACGAGCGCAGCCTCGTCGTCGATCATGGCGTCGCCGTGCGACAGGGCGAGGTCGTTGTGCCGCCGCACCTCGGCCTGGGCGATCCGCCGGGCTTCATCGGGTACGAGCGAAGGATCGGCGCGCTCGGCGCGCAGCCGACGGCGCACACGCTCGGCGACGATGAGGGAGGGCTGACTCACTCCGGCATCCTCGCAAGAATTCGAGACCGGCCTCGAAAGTTATCCACAGGGATGGTCCGCGCGGCGACATTCCCCCGGCCCCTAGAATGTTCCCAGCGCGGGAGTGGTGGAATCGGTAGACACGCAGGATTTAGGTTCCTGTGCCTCACGGCGTGTGGGTTCAAGTCCCACCTTCCGCACATGCATCAAATCGCGCTCATCCCCTGGCTCGACCCCGAGGTAATCATCAGCGCGGCTGGCCCCTGGGCGCTCCTGGTCGTCTGCTTCATCGTCTTCGCCGAGACCGGACTGCTGGTCGGGTTCCTCCTCCCAGGCGACACGCTGCTCATCATCGCGGGGCTGCTGACGCACACGAGCAACGTGTTCGGCATCAACATCTGGGTCGTGTCGCTGCTGATCGCGCTCGCGGCATTCCTCGGTGGCGAAGTGGGTTATCTGATCGGGCACAAGGGCGGCCCCGCCGTGTTCGAACGCAAAGAATCCGGCCTGTTCAGCCGGAAGAACGTCGAGCGCACGAACGCGTTCTTCGAGCGCTTCGGCGGGCTCACCGTGATCCTCGCCCGCTTCGTCCCGATCGTGCGCACCTTCGCCCCGGTCGCGGCCGGCGTCGGCCACATGCCGTGGAAGAAGTACAGCCTCTACAACCTCATCGGCGCCCTGCTCTGGGGCTTCGGGCTGACGATGGTCGGGTATCTGATCGCCTTCATCCCCTGGGTGGCCGACCTGGTGACCGAGTACATCGACGTCATCCTGCTGATCGCTGTCGGAGGGACCGCGGTTGTGACGCTCTGGCACTACCTGTCCGAGCGCCACAAGGCGAAGAAGGCGCGCGCTGCCGGTGAAGACATCGAGACGGATGCCGCAGAAGCCGCCGCCCTCTCGCTCGACCCCGATGTGTTCGACCGCGCCCCCGACCTCGACGGCGACGGCAAGCACTAGG
>JBQDFB010000011.1:0-13253 GCA_052085045.1 Microbacteriaceae bacterium
GCTCGCTCAGCCCGTTTCGTCTGCGTCGGCTCCGCCGACTCCGCTCAACGCCCGGTCAGGCGCGGGGCGCGCTGAGCGAGCGCAGGGACCAGGTCGCGCGGGGCGTTGAGCGAGCGCAGCGAGCCGAAACGGCTTGAGCGAGGAGCGAAGCGACGAGTCGAAAGCAGCGTCACCCGAACCTCAGTCGACGAGCAGTGCGGGCTCTTCCAGGATCGAGGCGACGTCGGCGATGAAGCGGCTCATGCCGTCGCCGTCGACGACGCGGTGGTCGAACGATCCGGCGACCGTCGTGACATATCGCGGGCGAACTTCGCCGTCGACGACCCACGGCTTCTGGGTGATCGTGCCCATGGCGAGGATGCCCGCTTCTCCCGGGTTGATGATCGGGGTTCCGGCGTCCATTCCGAATACACCGATGTTGGTGATCGTGAACGTTCCGCCCTGCTGGTCGGCCGGCGGCGTCTTGCCGTCGCGCGCCGTGAGGGTGAGGCGGTTCAGGGCGCGGGCGAGGTCCTTCATACTGAGCTCCTGCGCGTCCTTGATGTTCGGAACGAGCAGCCCGCGCGGCGTCGCCGCGGCGATGCCGAGGTTGACGTAGTGGCGCACGGCGATCTCAGCTCCGCTTTCGGTCTCGACCCAGGCAGCGTTGACCATCGGATTGCGGCGCACCGCCCAGATCACGGCGCGGGCGACGATGAGCAGCGGCGACACACGGATGTCCGCATAGTCCGGCGACGACTTGAGGCGCTTGACGAGCTCCATCGTGCGCGTCGCATCCACTTCTTTCCAGACCGTGACGTGCGGGGCGGAGTATGCGCTCTGCACCATCGCCGACGCGCTGACCTTACGGACGCCCTTGACTGGGATCGACTCCGTGCGCTCAGCATCCGCGCCCGTCTGCCGCGGCGTGGGCGCGATGCCCCGCGCAAGACCGACCGGTGCGCTTGCCGGTGCCGGCACGATCTCCTCGCGCACCGCACCCCACTCCGGCGTCTCGATGTTGCGGAACACGCTCGCCTGCGACGCGTGCTTCATGACGTCGTCGCGGGTGACCTCGCCGTCGCCTCCGGTCGCGGTCACCGACGACAGGTCGACGCCGAGATCACGGGCGAGCTTGCGGATCGGCGGCTTCGCGATCACGCCGACCGACGAGCGCACCGGGCGCACCGCCGGGCGGCTGCGTCGCGATGTCGCACCACCACCGGTTCCGTAGCCGACGAGCACCGCGCCACCGGCTTCCTCGGCCGCGGGGGCTGCGGGAGCCACAGCAGCGGGTGCCGCGGCATCCGATTCGAAGGTGATGATCGGCGACCCGACCTCGACGGTCGTCCCCTCGCTGACCAGCAGGTCGCCCACGACGCCCGCGTGCGGGGAGGGCAGCTCGACGAGCGACTTGGCCGTCTCGATCTCGCAGATCACGTCGTTGATCGCCACGGTGTCGCCGGGGGCGACCTTCCACGTGACGATCTCGGCCTCGGTCAGACCCTCGCCGACGTCGGGGAGGTTGAAGTTCTGCGTGCTCATACTTGGTCCTCTCGTGCACGGCGTTCATAACTCCTCAAAGCGAGCGCGAAATTGGCCGCCGCCGCGCCCCCGACGAGGATCGGCAGCAATTCTTGAGGAGTTATGAACATCAGTAGGCCATCGATCGGTCGACGGCGTCGAGGATGCGGTCGGCATCGGGCAGGAACGTTCCCTCGAGCTTCGCCGGGGGGAACGGCGCGTCGTAGCCCGACACCCGCAGGACCGGGGCCTCGAGCGCGTAGAACGCCCGCTCCATGACGGTCGCGGCGATCTCGCTGCCGACGCTGACGTGCGCGGGGGCCTCTTGGGCGTAGACCATCCGCCCGGTCTTGCGGACCGAATCGAGAATCGGCCCGTACTCGACCGGCGACAGCGACCTCACGTCGACGACCTCGCAGCTCGTGCCCTCGTTCTCGGCGAGCGCGGCGGCCTGCAGCAGCGTGGTGACCATCGCGCCATGCCCGACGAGCGTGATGTCGGTTCCGGTTCGCACGACGCGCGAGGCGTGCAGCGGGGCCGCGGACTGCTCGAACTCGACCTCGCCCTTCTGCCAGTACTTGCTCTTGGGCTCCAAGAAGATCACCGGGTCGTTCGAACCGACCGCCTCCTGGATCATCCAGTACGCGTCGTTCGGCGTCGACGGCGACACCACACGCAGGCCCGGGGTGTGCGCGAAGTACGCCTCCGGGCTCTCCTGGTGGTGCTCGATCGCCCCGATGTGCCCGCCGTACGGGATGCGGATCACGATCGGCATCGACACCGCGCCCTCGTGCCGGTTCGTGATCTTCGCCAGCTGCGAGGTGATCTGATCGAACGCCGGAAACACGAACCCGTCGAACTGGATCTCGCACACGGGTCGGAACCCGGCCATCGCCAGGCCGATCGCCGTCCCGACGATTCCAGACTCCGCCAGTGGCGTGTCCAGCACGCGCTTGTCGCCGAAATCGCGTTCGAGGTGCTCGGTGATACGGAACACGCCCCCGAGCTTGCCGATGTCCTCGCCCATGAGCAGGACCTTCTGGTCGTCTTCCATGGCCTTTCGCAGCCCGGCGTTCAGTGCCTTCGCGAACGGCATCGTCTCCAGGGTCATGCCTGGCCTCCCTGACTGCCAGTTGCGGGGCCGAACGATGCCTCGTACTGCTCGCGCCACGCGCGCTGCTCGTCCATCAGCGGGTGCGGGTCGCTGTAGACGTGATCGAAGAGCTTGCTCGCCGGCGGCGGGCCGAGCTCGAGGGTGCGCACGCGCAGGTCATCCGCGGCGGCAGCGCCCTCGGCATCCACCTCGTCGAAGAACGAACCGGCAGCGCCTCTGCCCTCGAGGAAGGCGCGCATGCGCGTGATCGGGTCGCGCTGCTCCCAGGACTGCTCCTCGTCGCTGGTGCGGTACTTCGTCGGGTCGTCGCTGGTGGTGTGCGCGCCGACCCGGTACGTCTCCGCCTCGATCGCGCGGGGGCCCTGACCCGAGCGCGCCTCGTCGAGCGCGACCTTCGAGACCGCGTAGCTGGCGAGCACGTCGTTGCCGTCGACGCGGACGCTCGGGATGCCGTATCCACTGCTCCGCTGGGCGAACGGCGCACGGGCCTGGGTCGAGACGGGCACCGAGATCGCCCACTGGTTGTTCTGCAGGAAGAACACCGTGGGGGCCTGGTAGCTGGCGGCGAACACCATGGCCTCGTGCACGTCGCCCTGGCTGGAGGCCCCGTCGCCGTAGTAGACGATCACGGCCTCATCGTGCTCGGGGTCGCCGGTGCCGGACCGCCCGTCGAGGGTGAGTCCCATGGCGTAGCCGGTGGCGTGCAGCGTCTGCGAGCCGAGCACGAGTGTGTAGAGCCGAGTGTTGCCGTTGGCCGGGTCGGTCGGGTCCCAGCCGCCGTGCGAGACGCCGCGCATGAGCTTGATGATGCCCAGCGGATCGACGCCGCGGATGCGCGTCACGGCGTGTTCGCGGTACGACGGGAAGAGCGTGTCCTGAGCGCGGGCGGCTCGGGCCGAGCCGACCTGTGCGGCTTCCTGGCCGAGGCTCGGGGGCCAGAGCGCGAGCTGTCCCTGGCGCTGCAGGTTGGTCGCCTGGTTGTCGATGGCGCGGATGACGACCATGTCGCGATAGAACTGTTCGAGCTCCGCATCGCTGATCGCTTCGATCAGCGGCAGATACTGCTCGGCGGCAGCGTTCGGCGCGTAACGGCCGTCCGCCTCCAGGACGCGGACGAATTCGGTCTCTGACGAGGTCACCGTTCTACGCTATCCGCTTGACGCTGTCGTTCACTGGAGGGGTGCCACAACGGATTGTGCGACCCGTAGGACCTTCTCCACGGATTCATGCTCTCCGACGGATATGCGGATGCCGTCACCCGAGAACGGTCGTACGACGATGTCGGCGGCGTGGAACGCCTGGGCGATCTCGTCGGTGCGGTCGCCCGTCGGCAGCCAGACGAAGTTCGATTGACTCTCCGGCACGGCCCAGCCCTGGGCTCGCAGACCGTCTCCCAGCGTCGTGCGGCGCTCGACGATCACAGCGACGCGCTGCAGCAGTTCCTCCTCGGCTTCGAGGCTCGCAATCGCCGCGACTTCGGCGGCAGAGGTCACCGACAGTGGGATGCCGGTGGCGCGGGCCGCGTTGAGCACCTGTGCGTGTCCGATCGCGTAGCCGACGCGGAGGCCGGCGAGGCCGTACGCCTTCGAGAAAGTGCGCAGCACGACGACGTTCGGATGCTTCTCGAAGATCCGCTCGCCCAGGCCGTCGACCGCGTCGGCGGCGGTCACGAACTCGGCATATGCCTCATCGAGAATGATGAGCACGTCTGCGGGGACGCGGTCTGCGAACGCGGCGAACTCCGCGCTCGTGACGATCGGGCCGGTGGGGTTGTTCGGCGTGCACACGATGATCGCGCGGGTGCGGTCGGTGACGGCATCCGCCATCGCGTCGAGGTCGTGGCGACCGTCGGATGCCAGCGGCACCTGGATGCCGGTCGCGCCGGAGACGAGCACGAGCCCCGGGTAGGCCTCGAAGGAGCGCCAGGCGTAGATCACCTCGTCGCCGACGGATGCCGCAGCCTGTACAAGCTGGTAGAGGATGGCGACGCTGCCGCTGGCGACGTGCACCTCGTCGAGACCGACCCCGTAGCGGACGGTGAGGCGTTCGCGCAGGCGGGTGGCCGAGGCATCCGGGTAGCGGTTGATCGGCGTCGTGCCCTGCAGCGCCTCGAGCACCGCGGGCAGGGGCGCGAAGGGATTCTCGTTGCTGGAGAGCTTGAACGCGTCGGGGCCCGCCTGCTTGCCCTGCCGGTACGGCGCGAGCGCGGCGATCTCGGGGCGGATGCGGGGAAGGATCGGCTCGGTCACGTCGTCAGTCTACGAGCGCGGTCTCGCTGCGTCCCTCAAATCTCAGTGGTACCATTTTGGTATGGCGATGAACGTACGACTCCCCGAGAAGCTCGACGCGGAACTCGAGGCGATCGCCCGCGCCCGGCACACCTCCAAGCACGCCGTGCTCATCGAGGCAGCGGAGCGGTTCAGCGCGACAGAGTCGAAGACGGCGAACGTACTGACGGCGATCGATGAGATCGGCGAGCGCTACGCCGAGACGATCACCCGCCTCGAGGACGCGTGATCGAATACATCGAGCCCGAGCAGGCTCTCGCGGTGGTCCAGAAGCTCGGGCTGAATGTTCGCGATCAGGGCCTGTTGTTCTCGGCTCTCGCACGACCATCGGCCAGCATGTTGGGCGTCGACGCCTATCCCGAGGTTCCGGAGAAGGCTGCGGCTCTGATCAGCTCCCTCGCCCAGAATCACCCGCTGTTCGACGGCAACAAGAGGCTCTCGCTTTACCTGACGTTCGCTTTCATCCGCATCAACGATCTGGATGTGACATTCACGAATGATGAGGCATTCGATCTCGTGCTCGCGGTCGCGCAGAGCAGCCTCGAACTCCACGAGATCGCCGAGATGTTCCGCACCCACATCCGCTGACGGTAGTCCGGCTCCAACTGTCGCAAATTTTGCGACAACTGCCGCGGGCAGGGCGATCGTGCGAGACTGAATGCACCATGCGTTTCATCATCCGAGTCGTCATCAACGCGTTCGCGCTGTGGGTCGTCACGCTGATCCCGGCGCTGCAGGTCGACATCACCGCGTTCGCCCCCGGTGAGATGCTTCAGTTCGTCCTCACGCTGCTCGCGGTGGGCGCGATCTTCGCGCTGGTCAACACCATCATCGGCACGATCGTGAAGATCGTCGCCTTCCCGCTGTACATCCTCACGCTCGGCCTCATCGGCTTCGTCATCAACGGCTTCCTGCTGTGGCTGACCGCGTGGATCACCTCCGGCTTCGGCTGGGGCCTCACGGTCGGATCGTTCTGGTGGGGCGTGCTGGCCGCGATCATCATCTCGATCATCAACGCCGTCTTCGGTGCGATTCTGCGCCCGCAGAAGCGCAAGCGCCGCGACTGACCCTCACTCGCGCTTCGCCACGTACTCGATCGATTCGATCGACACCGCTTCATTGAGCTCCCTGGCTTTGTCGCGCCACGCTTCCAGTCGCACGTCGCCGGACGCGTCGACCATCTCGGCGGTTTCGATGTAGTTGCTCAGCATGTGCGCTGGCAGTCCGAGATCGAGCGAGCTCCCGTCGCGCGTGGCGACGATGCTGTCGGCTGCCCCGCTGCCGCCGGGCAGGCCACCGCCGGCGAGCGCACTGACGATATCATCCGGGTGCCGCATCTCGATGAGCAGCTGATCCTCACCGACGGCAGTATGCATCGGACTGCCGGCAGTGACCTGGACCGAGACGTCGAACTCGCTCTGCGTCGACAGGTAGGCGGAGTTCATGGCGCCCTGCGAATGTGCATACACCTGGACCTCGTCGCCCGGTTTCGCGCCCGACGCCTCCAGCGCTTCGATGGTCGCGACGTACGACGCCGGCTCCTCCCCCAGGTACGCGTCGATGTTCGAGTCCATATCGAACGGCTCGTCGGATCCGAACGGCTGCGTGCCCTTCGAATACAGCACGAATCGGCGAGAACCATCGGCCATCGTGTACTTCTCGACCGTGATCTGCCCCGCCGAGGCATCCAGTCGCCGGAACCCGTCGGCCAGACTCGTCGGCGGTGCGATCGGAGCCGTCGTCCTGACGGGAGTCACCGAAACCGGCTCCGCGCTCCCAGACAGTGTCGCGTTCGGGGGCAGCCTGCCGAATCCCTTGGCTCCCAGGGCAGCGGCCGCCGCGAAGAGCACCGCGATGCCCGGGCCCGCGTGCAGGCCTTTCACATCGAACTGCTGATCCAGCCCGTCGAACCGGTTCTTCTCCCACTCGGCGATCAGCAGAGTCTCCATCTCGAGAACGCGTGGATCGGATGCTTCGAGCGCGGCGATCCTGTCGAGAAGGCCGTCGGTCGCCGGCTTCCCCTGAATCGCCAGCGCATCGAGCTCGGCCCGGCGCTCGACGAGCTCATAGACATCGGCCATGAGACGGGTGTTCTCCCCCGCGGTGCGGCACTCCTCGTGCAGCGCCTCAGCACGATCGACGCTCGCCCACAGCGCGGCGGTGTCGATGTACGTCCCGGTCGTCGGCAGCGCGGCAAGGCAGCCGTGTGCCCGCCGCACGGCAGACGCGGCATCCGCGAAGTGCGGGGCGAGTGCGACCAGAGCATCCGCCACGGCGCGAAGCGCCTCCGGGTCCACCGCGATCGCACCTCCGTGCGTGATGTCGAGGCCGCCGCTCATGACGCCGCCATCGCTTCGATCTCCCAGAGCCGACTGCTCAGCTCGCCTGCTTCGGATGCCGTCCGCGCCCGCAGTTCGAGGATCAGCTCATGCAGGGCCGCGACTCCTTTGGCGTGCCACTCGCTCTCCGCGACGAGGGGCAGCAGAGCAGCCCCGGCATCTTCCAGAGCGATGATCGCGTCGTTCACGGCACGCTGTGCGGAGTACCAGTTCCAGACGGCGTCCGAGGCCCATGCCTCGGCGGCGACGATGTTGAGCATGTGACCAGGATGCTCCGCGGCGACACCGCGCGAGGGCCGAGAACGCGCGAACGGTGCAGAGGTCTGCAGACGCCCGTGATGTGCAGAACAGGTCATGAACGCACGGCACTCGACTGTGCAAGGCGCGCCAAGGGAGGCAGAATGGACGCGTGTCCCCGACAGATCCGTTCCACGTCATCTTCGTGTGCACGGGCAACATCTGCCGCTCACCGATGGCCGAAGCCGTGTTCCGCGACCTCGCCGAGCACCAGGGGCTCGGCCCGCTCCTCGTCACCAGCAGCGCGGGAACGGGCGAATGGCACGTCGGCGAACGGGCCGATGTGCGCACGCTCGAGGCGCTCGAGCGCCGCGGTTATGACGGGTCGAAGCATCGGGCGCGGCAGTTCACCGCGGAGTCCTTCGCCGAGAACGATCTCGTCGTCGCCCTCGATCGCACCCACGAACGCATCCTGCGGCAGTGGGCGCGCGACGATGATCAGAAGGGCAAGATCACGATGCTGCTCGCGTTCGACCGCGACGCCGACGGCCTCGATGTGCCCGACCCGTACTACGCCGACACCGCGATGTTCGACGCCGTGCTGGCTATGATTGAGACCGCGACCCGAGGCCTGTTCCGCCAGCTCGAACCCGCTCTGCGTCAGAGCCGCACGAAGCCCCGCACGACGCCCCGTTACTGAGGGGCCCGATCAGGAGGATCCCCCTGACTTCCCCGAACGCCTTCCCCGTCCAGCCGCTGAGTCCTCTCGACGGCCGCTACCGCCCCGCGGTCTCGTCCCTCGGCGACTACCTCTCCGAGGCGGGGCTCAATCGCGCCCGCGTCGAGGTCGAGGTCGAGTGGCTCATCGCCCTCACCGACCGGTCGCTGTTCGAGACGTCGCCGCTGTCGGATGCCGACAAGGAGCGCCTGCGCGGCCTGTACCGCGACTTCGGCCAGGCCGAGATCGACTGGCTCGCCGAGAAGGAGGCCGTCACCCGCCACGATGTGAAGGCCGTCGAGTATCTGGTGCGCGACCGGCTGTCGGCGCTGGGCCTGGATGCGATCGCCGAGCTCACCCACTTCGCGTGCACCAGCGAGGACGTCAACTCGGTCTCCTACGCCCTGACCGTCAAGCGCGCGGTCGCGAACGTCTGGCTGCCGGGGCTGGATGCCGTGATCGCCAAGCTGCGCGAGCTCGGCGCGGAACATGCGGATGCTGCGATGCTCTCCCGCACGCACGGTCAACCCGCGACGCCGTCGACCATGGGCAAGGAGCTCGCCGTCTTCGCGTGGCGCCTGGAGCGCGTGCGCGCCCAGATCGCGGCATCCGACTATCTGGCGAAATTCTCCGGCGCGACGGGAACGTGGTCGGCCCACCTCGCCGCCGATCCCTCCGTGGATTGGCCGGCGGTCGCCCGCGAATACGTCGAAGGGCTGGGGCTCGGATTCAACGTCCTCACCACCCAGATCGAGTCGCACGACTGGCAGGTCGAGCTGTACGACCGGGTGCGTCACGCCGGCGGCATCCTGCACAACCTCGCGACCGACATCTGGACCTACATCTCGATCGGGTACTTCACGCAGATCCCGGTCGCCGGTGCCACCGGCTCGTCGACCATGCCGCACAAGATCAATCCGATCCGATTCGAGAACGCCGAGGCGAACCTCGAGCTGTCCGCCGCCCTGCTGGGCTCGCTGTCGCAGACGCTGGTGACCTCGCGCATGCAGCGCGACCTCACCGACTCGACGACGCAGCGCAACATCGGCGTCGCGTTCGGGCACTCGCTGCTCGCGCTCGACAACTTGCGCCGGGGCCTGAACGAGATCTCCCTCGCGCGCGAGGTGCTGCTGGCGGATCTCGACGTGAACTGGGAGGTTCTCGCCGAGGCGATCCAGACCGTCATCCGTGCCGAGGTCGTCGCCGGCCGCTCGAGCATCAGTGACCCGTACGCGCTGCTCAAGGAACTGACCCGCGGACACCGGGTCGGGGCCGCCGAGCTCGCGGAGTTCGTCGAGGGTCTCGAGATCGGAGATGCCGCGAAGCAGCGCCTGCTCGCGCTCCGCCCCGAGACGTACACCGGCCTCGCGGAGCGTCTCGCGAAGTAGCGGGCGCGGGGCGCGCGCGGCGTGCGGGCGGCGCCCACGCGCGGTCACCGGAGGCTGTCACCCGGTCGCGCTGTCAATAGTCGCTGACGCTGCTGATACTTCTGCAGCGTCAGTCGGAATGGACAGCGCGACGCAGGAAACAACAGCGCGAGGGCAGAGCGAGACAGCGCGAACGGCGCGTCAGGATGCAGCGGGGTCCGTACCTGCGGGGTCTGTACCTGCGGATTCGTCGCCGTCGGCATCGGAAGCCGACGCCTCGCCGGACTCCTCGTCGTACAGCACCGGGCGGTCGAGGGTCTTGTCCTGGTACTCGCGCGGATCGACGGCGAGGATCAGCATCGACATGATGAGCAGCGTCACGATGAACGCTCCGCCACCGACCACCAGTCCGAGCACGACCGGGGTGAGGCCCTGGTAGGTGCCGTTGGCGACAGCCACGTTCACGCGCGCCGTGAAGGCCCCGGTGGAGACGAGCGTCACGATGGCGGCGAAGATCCCGGCGGCCAGGGCGATGCCGAGCAGGTGGAGCGGTCGCAGCAGCTCTTTACGGGTGGACTTCTTCTCACTCATGCGGCGCCTCCCGTCGGGGTCGATTCGTTCGCGGCGTCGGAGGCGCCGGCATCCGTCGCCGTTGCGTCTGGGGCCGAGACGGCGCGACGCGGCGAGAAGCCGGCGATCGCGAGGAAGACCGCGACGATCGCCGCGTAGCCGCCGAACATGCCGACGGCGAGGATGATGCCGGAGAGTGTCAGCGATCCCGCCCCGTCGACCGAGTACTGCAGCGAGTAGTCCGCGGGGATGAGAAGAAGCACGACGGCGAGCAGGAGGCCCAGCGAGCCGACCGTGATCGCGTCCTTCGCTGCGGGGTCGGTCCGGCGAGCACGAAGGCCCGCGAGCAGCTCGACGAGGCCGGATGCCGCGGCCCAGACGATCACGACAACGAAGAACGCCCCCTCGGTGCGCCACGGCGGGATGCCGCTGGCGATCGCGGCCAGCAGACCGATGATCGCGAGCAGGATGAACGGCCAGCGTGTGCCTGCGGAAGCCACGACCCATGCGGCCACGATCAGGATGAACCCGCTCGCGGCGGCGAACCCGCCGAAGACGGAGAATCCGACGGCCGCCGAGTGATCCGGCGAGAACGTGATCATGAGCGCCGATGCGGCGGCGAAGAGAGCGCGCAGCAGTTGGACGTGGCGCACGGTGAACGTGCGAGCAGGGGCAGACATGACGGTTCCTCGGTCTTCCGGGGTGGTGCCCCCAGTCTACGCGTGGGCGAAGAGCGGACGCGCCCGACCGCTCCCGGGCCGACGGGCGGTGCGGCCGTCGGCCGGAACCGGCATCCGATAATGCGGATTACTGCGCCCGCTTCCCGCGCTTCCACCCGTGGACGCCGTACTAATAATGCGCATTATCACGTTGACCTCGCGCGCACTCCGCATCAGACTGCTGTCTCGTCACCCCTCAGCAGTCCGATCAAGGAGGATCGATGCCGCGTCACCGCTCCACGCAGGCCGACGTCGCCGCCATGGCCGGCGTCAGCCAGTCGACCGTGAGTTTCGTTGTCAACGGCAGTGCGCCCGCAGGAGTGCGCATCTCTGACGAAACGCGCAACCGCGTTCTCGAGGCGATTCGCATCACGGGATACTCCGCCAACCCGCTGGCGCAGCGGCTCGCCGGCGGCCGCAACCAGATCCTGGGAGTGTTCACATACGAGACGACGTTCCCGCGGGGAGGTCACGACTTCTACGGCGGATTCCTCAACGGCATCGAGCATGCCGCCGAGAAGCTCGGCGTCGACATGCTGCTGTTCACCTCGGCCCGAGTCGTCGACGGCAGCCGGCGGCTGTCCCGCGACGGATGGCAGCGCCTCGGCATCGCCGACGGCTGCCTGCTGCTGGGCCAGCAGGAGGATCGCGGTGAGCTGCAGCACCTGCTCGATACGAACTATCCGTTCGTCTTCATCGGCAAGCGCGAGAGCGAAGGGCGACTGCTGCCCTACGTCGGGGCCGACTACGTCGCCGCCACCTCCCGCCAGGTGGATCGGCTCGTCGAGCTCGGACACAGCCGGATCGGCTATGCCGGTCCGCAGTCGACGGATCAGCCGACTCTCGATCGCGTCGAAGGGTACCGCCAGGCAATGCGCAGGCACGGCCTGCCGCTCCGGCTCGTCGACGTGCATGACGTGCCGGGCGCCGCCGTCGAGATCATGGATCAGAGGCTGAGCGCCATCCTGGTCGCACCCGAGAACTATCCGGAAGAGCTCGCCGATGAGCTCGAGCAGCGCGGCCTGCGCATGCCGGAGGACGTGTCCATGCTGCTGCTGGGCCAGCCCCACCACGCCCGGATCCGCGGGCGCCGCTGGGCCGGATTCATCGTGCCCCGCGAGGAGATGGGGGCGCGCGCCGTCGTGCTCCTGTCGCGCATCGTCGACCAGGAGTCTCCCACATCGCGAGCACCGGCCGGACGGATGCCGAACCCGCCCGCCCTCGACGACGAGGACTACCACCAGATCCTGCACTGCCCCGACGTCGAGGGCGACTCGCTCGCCCCGGCATCCGACCGCATCGAAACAGAAGGACCCATTCGTGACCGATCCTGACCTCACTGCCGACATCCTCATCGTGGGAGCGGGCCTCGGCGGCGTCGCCGCCGCCCTTGCCGCCGCAGACCGCGGCGCCACGGTGATCCTGACCGAGGAGTTCGAGTGGATCGGCGGTCAGCTCACCTCCCAGGCCGTCCCCCCGGACGAGCATCCGTGGGTCGAGGAGTTCGGCGTCACTGCGCGCTACCGCGCACTGCGCGACGGCATCCGCGACGTTTACCGGCGCCGCTACCCGCTCACCGATGCGGCACGCGAACGCGACGATCTCAATCCCGGGGCGGGCTGGGTGTCCAAGCTCTGCCACGAGCCCCGCATCGCCGTCGGAGTGCTCGAGGAGATGCTCGCCCCGCACCGTTCGACCGGTCGCATCCGTCTTCTCGAGCGGCGACGTCCGATCGCCGCGACCGTCGACAGCGATCGCATCACGAGCGTCACCCTCGCCTCGGAGATCGGCGGGGGCGAGGTGACCGTCGGCGCCGACTACGTGCTGGATGCCACCGAGACCGGGGAGCTTCTGCCGCTCACCGGCACCGAGTACGTCACCGGATTCGAGTCGCGGGACGAGACGGGCGAGCCGAGCGCGCCCGAGGTCGCGCAGCCGGAGAACATCCAGGCGGTCAGCGTGTGCTTCGTCGTGGAGCACGTCGACGGCGATCACACGATCGAGCGGCCCGAGCAGTACGACTTCTGGCGTGCGTATGCGCCGGATGCGTGGCAGGGCGAGCGGATGCTGTCGTGGACGGCCCCGAACCCCCGGACCCTCGAGCTGAGCACGCGCGAGTTCGACCCGAACCCGGGTGACGACGCGCTCGCGGTCGACGCCGATCAGTCCCGGAACGCCGGCGATCAGAACCTGTGGATCTTCCGGCGCATCGCGGCGCGCGATCTGTTCGAGGAGGGCTTCTACGCCAGCGACATCTGCCTGGTCAACTGGCCGAGCATCGACTACTTCGTCGCCCCCGTACTCGACGTGCCGCGCGAGGTGGAACTGCAGCGCTATGCCGACGCCCGTCAGCTGAGCCTGTCGATGGTGTACTGGATGCAGACCGAGGCTCCCCGTC
>JBQDFB010000011.1:13353-44800 GCA_052085045.1 Microbacteriaceae bacterium
GCCCGTCAGCTGAGCCTGTCGATGGTGTACTGGATGCAGACCGAGGCTCCCCGTCCGGACGGCGGCACGGGCTTCCCGGGGATCCGGCTGCGCCCCGACGTGATGGGCAGCGCCGACGGCCTCGCCCAGGCGCCGTACCACCGCGAGGCCCGGCGCATCCGTGCGCTCACGACGATCACCGAGAACGACGTCTCGCACGCCGTGCGCGGTGACGCCGGAGCCACCCGCTACGAGGACTCGGTCGGCGTCGGGATGTACCGGATCGACCTGCACCCCTCCACAGGAGGCGACAACTATATCGACGTGGCATCCACGCCGTTCGAGATCCCTCTGGGAGCACTCATCCCCCGGCGGATGACCAACCTGCTCGCAGCCGGAAAGAACATCGGAACCACGCACATCACGAACGGGTGCTATCGCCTGCACCCGGTCGAATGGAACATCGGCGAGGCGGCCGGCCACCTGGCCGCATTCTGCGTCGGCGAGCAGACGACACCGCACTCCGTGCACACGTCCGACGATCTGCTCGCCGATTACCAGCGCGAGCTCGACGCGAGCGGCGTCGAGCGGCACTGGCCCGAAGGCCGCGTATACGCCTACTGACCCTGCACCACCACGAGAAATCACAGAGAAGGAGTAAGCATGAGCCCCTTGACCACGCGACGACGCCTGTCGCTCACCGCAGGTGCCGGCATCGCCGCCGGCGCCCTGGTCCTTGCCGGATGCAGCGGATCCACGGGAGAGACCGAGACGCCCGACGAGCCCGTCGAACTGCGCATGACGGTGTGGACCGCCGATGAGACGCAGTTGGCGCTGTTCCAGGAGATCGCCGACGAGTACGTCGAGGAGAACCCCGAGCTCGTCTCCCAGGTGACCTTCGAGCCCATCCCGTTCGAGGACTACACCACGACCCTCACCACCCAGCTCGCCGGCGGCAATGCCCCGGACCTCGGTTGGATCCTCGAGAGCTACGCCCCCGAGTTCGTCTCGTCGGGCGCGCTAGCCGACCTCACCGACACGCTGAAGGATCACGAGGGATACGAGTACGACGACCTGCTCGACTCGTCCCTCGCGCTCTGGGAGCAGGACGACCAGCTGTTCGCCTACCCGTTCTCGAACAGCCCGTTCGCGATGTTCGTCAACACGGATCAGCTCGCCGCAGCCGGCCAGCCGAATCCGGCCGAGCTCGTCGAGTCGGGCGAGTGGACCTTCGATGCCGCCCGCGACATGTCGGCGGCGGCCGCGGAGACATCGGGCAAGTCCGGCCTGGTCGTGCGCGACTTCGACTACAAGGTCTGGGAGAACCTCGCGAGCGTATGGGCGGGGTGGGGTGCGTCGCCCTGGAGCGAGGACGGCGCGTCCTGCACGCTGACCGACCCCGAGATGGTCGACGCGATGACGTGGATCCACGACGCGATCTTCGTCGACGACGCGATGCCCGGCCCGGGTGTCACTGCGGACTTCTTCGCGGGCGACGCGGCCATGACCATCACGCAGATCAGTCGCGCATCGGCCCTGGACGACACGTTCGACTGGGACATCGTGCCGCTGCCGGATGGGCCCGAAGGCCGTCAGAACGTCATCGGCCAGGGCGGGATCGGCGTCTTCGCCAACGCGGAGCATCCGACGATCGCAGCCGACTTCCTCGCGTACTTCACGAACCCGGAGAACGCCGAGAAGCTGGCGGCGTACTTCCCGCCCCCGCGCGAGTCGCTGCTGACTGCGGAGACGCTCGCCGCGGGCAACCCGCGTCTGAGCGAGGAGCAGCTGCAGTCCGTCGTCGTCGACGGCATCCAGGATGCCGTCACGAAGCCGACGCACCCCAACTTCGCCAAGCTGCAGGACACCGTGCGCGCCGAGCTCGACGCGCTGTGGACTGCGGATGCCGACGTGGAGTCGGTGCTCCGGGGCACCTGCGAGACGATCGCACCGCTGTTGGAGGGCTGATCCGGATGACCTCCTCCGCCGTCCTTGCGACGGCCGAAGCCGCGGAGCGGGACGGGC
The DNA here is from genome assembly GCA_052085045.1 of Microbacteriaceae bacterium. Classification (GTDB taxonomy): domain Bacteria; phylum Actinomycetota; class Actinomycetes; order Actinomycetales; family Microbacteriaceae; genus Microbacterium. Next base: position 15,358 of record JBQDFB010000011.1, read on the forward strand.
GACCTACGCGTCCCCGCCGCTCCGCGGCGACGCGGCGCGACTGGATCGTCGGTTACACGATGATCGCGCCGGTCGTCCTCGGCTCCGTCGCGTTCGTGATCGTGCCGCTGGTCGCGGTGCTGTGGTTCTCTCTGCACGACTGGAACGTGCTCGCGAACACGTTCGTGTTCTCCGGTGCCGACAATTACGAGCGGATGCTGTCGGATCCCGGTCTTCGCGATTCGCTGCTGGCGAGCCTGTGGTTCTCCATCGGCCTGGTCGTGGTGAACGTGACGCTCGCGCTGTTCCTGGCGGTGCTGCTGAATCAGAAGCTCCCCGGCACCACGACGTTCCGCACCTTCTTCTTCTCTCCTGTGGTCGTCTCGCTGGTGGCGTGGACGATCGTGTGGAGCTTCCTGCTCCAGGCGGACGGCGGCCTGAACGGGTTCCTGTCGCTTCTCGGCATCCAGGGCCCCAACTGGCTGCGGGGCGAGTTCACGGCCATGGTCGCCGTCATCATCGTGCAGGTCTTCAAGAACGTCGGGCTGAACATGATCCTGTTCCTGGCCGCGCTGCAGGGCGTGCCCGAGGAGATCGGAGAGGCCGCCCGCATCGACGGCGCGAGCGCCTGGCGCCGCTTCCGGTCGATCACGCTGCCGATGATCAGCCCGACCGTCCTGCTCGTGATGATCCTCACGATCGTCGGGTCGCTCGAGGTGTTCGCGCAGATCGCTGTCCTCACGGGCGGCGGTCCGGGCAACTCGACCACCGTGCTCGTCTACTACCTATACCAGCAGGCGTTCCGCTTCAACGACTTCGGCTACGCGAGCGCGATCGCGGTACTGCTGTTCCTCATCGTGCTGGTGCTGACGCTGGTGCAGTGGCAGACCCGGAAGAGGTGGGTGTTCCATGAGAACTGATGTGCTCGAGAAGACGGATGCCGTCGACACGCGCGCCATCGTGACGGGGCGCCGCGAGCTCAGCTCGGAGCGACTGACCGCACGCCGTCGCCGGCGGTGGGTGTCGATAGGCCTCATCGTGCTGATGGCCGTGCTCAGCATCCCCTTCGTGTTCCCGACGCTGTGGATGGTGACCAGCAGCTTCAAGCCGATCGGCGAGATTCTGCAGAAGGTGCCGACGCTGTGGCCGGAGAACCCGACGCTGGCCGCGTACGGCGAGGTCTTCCGCCTGCAGCCCTTCGCGCAGCAGTACTGGAACAGCCTCTACATCGCGGCTCTCGTGACCGTCGGAACCATGCTGGTCGCCGCCATGGCCGGCTACGCGTTCGCACGCATCCGCTTCCCCGGTGCGAATGCGCTGTTCCTCGTCGTCCTCACAGGTCTCCTGGTGCCCAGTGAGGTGACGATCGTGCCGCTGTTCCGCTTCGTGAACAGCCTGGGACTGATCAACACGCACTGGCCGCTCATCGTGATCCCGATCTTCGGAGCGCCGGCCGTGCTGGCGGTGTTCATCATGAGGCAGTTCTTCCTCGGGCTGCCGACCGAACTCGAAGAGGCCGGTCGCATGGACGGCCTCGGGCGGTGGGGGATCTTCTGGAGGATCGCATTCCCGCTGTCGAGGCCGGCCCTCGCCGCCGTGGCGATCTTCACGTTCCTGAAGTCGTGGAACCTGTACCTGGAGCCGATCGTGTATCTGTCCAGCAAGGACATGTTCACGCTCCCGCAGGCGCTGACGCAGTACGTCGATGCGTACGGCGGGCCGATGTGGAATGTGCAGCTGGCCGCGACGACGCTGACGGTCGTGCCGGTGCTGCTGGTGTTCCTGTTCGCGCAGAAGCAGTTCGTCCAGGGACTGGCGCACACCGGGCTGAAGGGTTGAAAGAAGAAGACCACGGCTCCGTCGCGCTCGGAAGCCGAGGTCTTCTTCTTTCCTGTGGCTTCCCCGCATACCGGGTAACGAGTTCCGGCGGCTGAAGGGGTAGCGGCCTCGGACGATGCCAGCAGCACGTTGGTGCCGAATGATGCTCGCGCGTTGCCGTTCACCGCGAGCGTCTTGCGACGGATCGATTCTGCCGACATACCTGTGGTGTTCGTCACAGCCCATCAGGGGCCGGGCGGGGTGACCGATGCGGCGGCTGCATCCGGCCACGCCGACCAGCCGTCGAGCGCGACCAGACGGGGTTCAGCCGCCGCCAGGCGATCCGCCGGGGCATCCTCTCCTCGCCCGCTTCCACTGCGCGTTCCGTTCTCTCCGACCAGACGGAACGACACGGACGCCCGGTCGGCGGACTCGCTGTATCCGCCTGCGACGATGGCCGCAACATCCCACTCCATCGAGTCGGCCATCCGCTCCCAGCTCTCATCGCACGCATCGCAGCCGCAGATCGGGTAGAAGAAGTCGTGCATCAGCCCGGCATGGATCAGCACGGAGGGAAAAGAGGTGAACACGAAAGTGAGCGGCGCCGCAGCGGAGTCAATCGGCGAGAGCCGCACAGCCCGAACGACATCGTCACGATGGTGCATCAGGTCCGACGCCATATCGACGTCGTCTTCGACGATGACATCCTGGTCCAGGATCAGTGCGGCTATCAACGCATCGGCGACCGCGTGCAGAGGCCGGAAGCGCTCGAGATTGCTCGTCACCGAGTACGAGTCCGTCGGCGGCTCGGCTCGCCACCGCCCGCCGTACTCGATCACGTCGCCTTCGGCATCGCGGAAGACGACCGGCTCGATCCGAGGCCTGCAATAGGAGAACACCGCGCTACTCCCCCGTGGCGACCGGGCGCCCCGGAGTGTTCGACCACTGACTCCACGAGCCGTGGAAGATCTTCGCGGGGATCCCCGCCTCGATCAGCACCAGCGCAGTGTGCGCCGCGGTGATACCCGACCCGCAATACGCGCCGACCTCGACCCCGTCCGCGATCCCCGCTTCGGCGAACCGCGCTCTCAGGTCCTCGAGATCGCGCAGCGTGCCGTCCTCGCGGACGTGCTCGGTGGTCGGCACGTTGACGGCGCCGGGGATGTGACCCGCGATCGGATCCATCGGCTCGACCTCCCCGCGGAACCGCGCCGGGGCGCGCACGTCGAGCAGAACACCGGATGCCGGCAGGGCCGCCGCCTCGTCGATCGTGAGGCTGTCGCCCGTGATCTCACCGAGAACGACGTCCCCCGGTTCCGGCGTGACATCGCCGGTCTCGACCGCGCCGTCCGCGGCCAGCCAGGCCTTCCAGCCTCCGTCGAGCACGCGTACGTCCACGCCTCCCTGTCGCAGCAGCCACCATGCCCGCGACGCGGGCAGTCCGCCCGCGTCGTCATAGGCCACGACGACGTCGCCGGTGCTGAGCCCCCAATGACGGGCGGCATCCTGCACATGCGCCGTCGTCGGAAGCGGATGCCGACCCTCGTCTGGGCGACCGGGCCTCGACAAGTCGGACTCGAGATCCACATACACGGCGCCGGGGATGTGCCCTGCCCGATACTCCTCACGACCGTCCGACTGATCCAGCCGCCAGCGCACATCGAGAATGCGCGCTCCCGCATCGGAGAGGTCCTGCAGTTCGGCCACGCTCACCAGTTGCGACATGGCTTCAGGCTACGCCGGTCCCACGATCACGATCGGCGGGAGGCGTCGCACACAGCGATGCCTCCCGCCGATCAGCGCTCAGGCGCGTCGTCGACTCGCGATCAGCGCCGAACCGAGACCGAGCAGGATCAGCAGTGCGCCCAGCGAGAGCACGGGCGTGACGTCGACGCCCGTGGCAGCGAGGTCGTCGGAGTCGGTATCCGCCGCCGCTGTCACCTCGAACTCGACCGTCACAGCTCCCGACTGCGCACCCGTCAACGTCACGGTGTGCGTGCCGACCGTGGCGTCCGCGGGAATCTTCCACGAGAACGAGACGGCTCCCCCGGCATCCGCGGCCTGCGTGCCCAACGGAAGCGGATCGGAACGCATCACGCCGGTGACCTCCTCGCCGGCAGCGAAGCCTGTGGCCGAGACCGTCTGGGACTGACCCTGCGCCACGGATGCCGACGCGACACTGCCCTGCAGGTCCGGGGTGCTCGGGTCATCAGGGTCCGTCGGGTCCGTGGGATCGGTCGGGTCCGTGGGATCGGTCGGGTCGGTCGGGTCCGTGGGATCCGTACCCTCCTCGCACGCGGCGAGTTCGGCCTCGCTCGGCGTGAAGCGCAACCAGTCGAACCGTGCCTCCGTGTCGGGAGCATCCGTCGCCCCGCGGAACGCGGAGACCCCGACGCCGGTCGGCGCGAGCACGGGCACATCTATCGGTTGACCGATGCGGACGAACTTCTCGCCGTCGGTGGACAGGGATGCTGTGATCCACTCGCCGTCGCTGCTCACGCGCAGCCATGCCGTACCGCCCATGTCTGCGGGCGGGAACACGCTGTCCTCCCACGTCCAGGAGTCGAAGCGCTCCTTGCCGTCGTTCCGCCAGGTGAAGTCGAACCGCTGCCCCTGCTGGGCGAACGACCAGACGAGCTTGGCGTTGTTCGCATCGTCTCGGTGCAGCACGAGGCCGGCCTGCTGGTACTTCGCCTCCGGGGCATAATCCAACTCGGTGGTGACTTCCCACGCTCCGTCAGGAACGGGCAGCAGGGGGATGGTCGCACCGTCGATCGACGTCGTCGGCGACGACAGGACCAGGTCGCCGTCCTCGACGCGCTGACGGCCATCGCCGTCGCGGACGATATTCCAGTCCGCACCGAGCACGTCGCCGTCGAACTCATCCGATCCTTCGCCCGTGCACATCTCGTACATCGGATCCTCGGGATGGTTGTTGAGCGGATCGCGCACGCCCTCCGGGTCGAGTGTCGCGTGCGCGATCGTGGTTCCGCTGCGCCCGCCGATCTCGAAGATCATGTGCGTGACGCCGTCCTCCTCGACGATCTGGGGAGAGGAGGAGCGTCCTTCCTCGGGAGGGAACGGACTCGGAATGTACAGCGGCATCGGGTCGCCGAAGCTGCGCAGATCCTCATCCAGCTGCTTGGCGAATATCGTGCCGGAACTCGAGCCGTACAGCACATACTGCGTGCCGTTCCACTCCCACAGCTCGGGGCCGGCGACGTTCGTGCCCTCGACCGCTGTGGGTTCGACCACCCAGCCGGGCTGCGCCTCCCACGTGATCATGTCGTGCGAATAGGCCAACCCGATGCGGCGCACGTTCGACGTGTCATTGACCATGAAGAACATCGCGTACTCCCAGCCGTTCTCCGGGAACGGATTCGGGAAGATCCGGTTGTACGACGTCTCAGTCGCGTCCTGGCCGAACTGTTCTGTGGTCATCACGACGTCGCCGTACTCGAAGGTCACCCCGTCGCTGGAGGTAGCGTAGCGGTCGGTCGAGTTCTCGCCGTGAAAGTACAGGAACACCTCACCGGTGTCCTCGTTCCACACGGCATCCGGCGCCGAGACGTGCGAGACGTCGTAGATGCCCTCCCAGACGTTGGAGACGATGGGGTTGGCGTCGTAGTGCGTCCATGGACCGTCGAGCGAGTCGGCGTACATGAGGTTGATACCGCCCGGAGCATCATGCGGGGCGTAGTACACGTACCACTCGCCGAGCGGATCATCCAAGTACTCGCCGGCATGGAACACCGACGGGAAGATGAACTCGTTGCCGGGGTTCCACGTCTCGTCGGTGAAGCGATCGATGATCGGGCCCTGTGTCGTGAAGACCGGCAGTTCGTCGCCCTCCTGCGTGGACGCCGCGGTGGCGGCGCCGCCCGCGGCGAACGCGGTCACGACGAGTGCGAGAGTTGTCGCCGCAGCGGCGATTCTCCTTCGGATGGCCATGGACTGCTCCCTCCGGCGCCCTCATCGGCGCCGCTCAGGCAAGGCTGGTGCCAAGCGCTACGCGCCCGATCGTATCCAGCAGGCATCGCCGTCGTCACGGCGATAATGCGCATTATTTGGTGATGGATCGCATTATCCGGGCGCTGCGAAAAGGGAGGGGCACGGCAGCTGCGCAGCTGCCGTGCCCCTCGCGGATCAGGTGTGATCAGTCCTTGTCGTCGTCGGACTCGTCGTCGTCGGACTCGTCACCTTCGGACTCCTCCTCGACAGACTCGTCCTCGGGCTCTTCCTCGTCGGAATCGGACTCCTCGTCGGAATCGGACTCCTTGTCGGAATCGGACTCCTCCTCGGCGGCCCCTTCTTCGTCTTCGCCCGACTCGGGCGCGAGCTCGATGACCTCGTCGCCCTCCTCGAGGATGTCGACATCGTCGGCGTCCTCGGTGCTCTCGTCGCCCGCGGCGCCCGAGCTGTCGGCAGCGTCCTCGCTGTCCACGGCCTCTGATCCGAGCACTCCATCGGGGCGGATGAGCTCACGAACCTCGGCCATGAAGCTGTTCAGCTGCTGCTGCTGCCAGCGCAGCTGGCGGGTGCGGTCCTCGGCGTCGCGGAGCACATCGGTGGTGTGACCGGTGACGGTGTTGACGATCTTCTGCGCCTTGAGCCGTGCTCGCTCGAGGGTCTCGCGCGCCCGCATCTGCGCGTCGGCCTCGATCGACTGCGCCTGCGAGCGCATCAGGCGCTCGTAGTCCTCGGCCTTCGCGGAGATGCGCTTCGAGTGCTCGAGGGATGCTGCGACCTGCTCGTTCGCGTCGACCGTGATGCGCTCGGCGTGGGCAACGGCCTGGTTGTGCAGCAGGAGGAACTCCTGCTGCGCGTCGTCCTGTCGCCGGGTCAGGGTCTCTTCGAACTCGAGCACACGGGCGTTCATCTCACGGACCTCGCGCTCGGCATCCGCCCTCTGCTGGGTGGTCTCGCGCGTGACCATCGACCGGAGCGCCGCGGCACCCTTCTCAGCCTCGGTGCGAACGGTCGCCGCCTCCTGCTCGGCCTGGTTCACCTTCTCGGCCGCGTGCGCTGCCTCGCGCTGGATGCGTGCCTCGTGCGCCGTGTACTCCGTGTCGATGCGCAACCGCACCTGATCGGCGTCGTGCTGCGCCTGGGTGGTGACTCGGTCGACCTCGGCGGCGAGTTCGGCACGACGACCGTCGGCCTCTTCGCGCGCGGCCTGGAGCAGCCGCTCGGCCTGCACCGCGGCGTTCTGGATGAGCACGGATGCCTGCTCCTCGGCGACCCGGAGCACGGCTTCGAACTGCAGGCGCGACCCCTCGGCATCCTCCTCGTTGCGCGGCGCATCGACGAGTTCGTTCGAGAGCGCGGCGACCTGCTGCTCCGACTCGTCGACCTGCGCACGAGCGGCCGCGAGATCGGCTTCGAGGGCGGCGATGCGCTTCTCATCCTCCGCGCGAGCCTCGGCGAGGCGCTCTTCCTGCTGCTTCTCGATCTCCGCGATGCGCTCTTCGCTCTCGGCGATCCGCGTCTCGCTCTCTGCGCGCGCCGCTTCTACTTCCGCCCGCACCGACTCGACATCCTTGTTCACGCCGGCGCGCGCCTCGGCGAGTTCGGCATCAGCGCGCTGCACCTGCATGCGCAGGCCTGCGATCGCAGCATCCACCTCGCCCCGGTCGTACCCGCGGAAGCCGACGGTGAAGCTGCCCTGATCCCTGGCCTGGCCCTGCGCGAGCTGGTCGAAGAAATCCGCCCCCTGCTCGGTGCTGTTCTCGACGGATTCGTTCACGGTGAACACCTTTCTGAGCAATGCGCACCGCGCCTCCACGATCGAGCGGAGCTCAGAATGGAGGGGATTCGCAGATGGGGGGAGAGACTCGCCCCTTAGCCTATCCAGTGCTCCCGCCGTAGGGAACCGTCGATGGATAAACTGCCGGACGACCCCGAGTGAAGGATTCTGCGATGCCGCGTTTCGACCTGCCTGCCGAGGAGCTGCGCTCCTACCGCCCCGAAGTGACGGAGCCCGCCGACTTCGACGACTTCTGGGAGCAGACGCTCGCCGAGTCCCGTGCTCTCGCGGAGCCGATCCGTCTGTCGCGCATCGACTCTCCGCTGCAGTCGGTCGAGGTCTACGACGTCACCTTCAGCGGGTTCGGCGGCGACCCGGTCGGCGGTTGGCTGCTGCTTCCCGCCGGTACCGATGAGGCCCTCCCGGCCGTAGTCGAGTTCAACGGCTACGGCGGCGGACGCGGCCTTCCGCACGAACGGCTGGGATGGGCCGCCGCCGGGTACGCGCACTTCTTCATGGACACTCGCGGTCAGGGCAGCGGGTGGGGAACCGGCGGCGTGACTCCAGACCCGCACGGATCGGGTCCTGCCTCTCCCGGGTTCATGACCCGGGGAATCGAGGATCCGAACGATTACTACTACCGGCGCGTGTACACGGACGCGGTGCTCGCGATCGATGCTGTCCGCTCGCTCGATCGCGTCGACGCGACGCGCGTGGCGGTTTGCGGCGGGAGCCAGGGCGGCGGCATCGCGATCGCGGCGGCCGGCCTGTCGACGGGACTGATCGCGGCCATGCCAGACGTTCCGTTCCTGTGTCATTTCGGGCGGGCGGTGGGACTCACGGGACGCGATCCTTATAACGAGATCGTCCGCTACCTGTCGATCCACCGCGATGCGGCGGATCGCACCTTCGGGACGCTGTCGTACTTCGATGGAGTGAACCTCGCCCGACGGGCGACCGCCCCGGCCCTCTTCTCTGTGGCGCTGATGGATCCGGTGTGTCCGCCGTCCACCGTGTATGCGGCGCGGAATCACTGGGGCGGTTCCGCAGACATCATCGAATACGCGTTCAACGAGCACGAGGGCGGCCAGGGTCTGCAGTGGCAGGAGCAGGCGGCGTTCCTCGCGGAGCAGCTGACCGGCTGAGACCCGGGCGGTCGGGGCTCGGCGCCGCTGGTCCCGCGAACCCGCCGACACTTGGGACCGACACTCTGGGGGCCTGATTCACGGATGTCGGACCATTCCGACGTTTCCGTCCGACATCTGTCGGTCCGGCCCCCGAAGTGTCGGCAGGTCCGGTGATTCTGCTCTGAGCAGAACGGCTGTCGCGCCGGCGAATCACCGGTTTATCGTGAGGCATGGCCGAGATCGTCCCCTTTCCCCGCACGCCTCACCCGCCACGACGCCCGCGCCCCGCGGACGGGCCCGAGCCGCTCTGGCGCCACATGCTGGGCGACCAGCTGCGTCGACTTCGACACGAGCGCGACGAGACACTCACCGAGACCGCCGACAAGGCCGGCGTCTCGCCGCAGTACCTCTCCGAGGTGGAGCGCGGGCTGAAGGAGCCGTCCAGCGAGATGATCGCCGCGATCGCCGGTGCCCTCGACACGAGCCTCGTCGAGCTCACCAGCAGCGTGGCAGACGAACTGCGCACGGCCGCGGTACCGGCATCCGCCATGGTTTCGGCCGGCGCGCGCGGCTCGTTCGCACTCGCGGCCTGATCGCCTCGACGGTCTGGGGGCCGAAAATACGGATGACGGACCTTTTCGGCGAATCCGTCCGACATCCGTGAATCTGGCCCCCAGAGTGTCGTCGCCAGGCAGGTCACCGACGCGCGGTGTCGCCGGTCAGGCGCCCTCCCGCTCCCCCAGCACGGTATCGATCAGCCCGTAGTCCAGGGCGGCGGATGCCGTGAACACCCGATCCCGGTCGGTGTCGGCGCGCAGCACCTCGACGGTGCGTCCGGTGTGACGGGCGAGCACCGCCTCCATGTCGGATCGCACCCTGACCACCTCGTCTGCGGCGAGGATGAGGTCGGGAATCGCGCCGCGAGACTGCCCGGCCGGCTGATGCAGCACGATCCGTGCATGCGTCAACGCCGCGCGCTCCCCCGGCGCACCGGCCGCCGCGAGGAGTGCGGCCGGTCCGATCGCCTGGCCGACGACCGTCGTCGCGACGCGAGGACGGATGTGCTGCAGCGTGTCATAGATCGCCAGCGCCGCACCGGGGTCGCCGCCCTCGCTGTTGATGTAGAACTGCACGCCGGTGTCCGGACTGTCGGCGTCGAGATGCAGCAGTTGCGCGATCAGCGCGTTCGCGACGCCCGCGTCGATTCCGGTGCCGAGGTAGATCACGCGTTCGGCGAGCAGATGCGAGTAAACGTCCATGACGCGCTCACCCCGCGGATGCTGCGCGATGACGTTCGGGATTGTGTAGCTGCTCATGACTTCTCTCCTCCTGGTTCGGATGACACGGCGGCGGATGCCACGGCATCCGCCCCCAATCCGACCCGCGCGCGCCGGCGCGGCATGACCTCTGCGACCGACGAGACGATCGCGTCGATGAATCCGTACTCCTCCGCCTGCGCGGTCGTGTACCAGCGGTCGTGCAGCGAGTCCTCGAATATGCGCTCGCGCGACTGACCGGTGTCGTCCGCGATGAGGCCGAGCACGGTGTCGCGCATGTGCCGGAGGTCGTCGGCCTGCGTCTCCATCTCGCCCGCCGAACCCCCGATACCCGAGGATCCCTGATGCATGAGGATCCTCGCGTGCGGAAGCGCGCGGCGCTTGCCCTTCGTGCCACCGGAGAGCAGGAACTGACCGGCGCTGGCAGCGAGGCCGAGCACGAGGGTCGAGACGTCGTTCGGGATCAGCCTCATGATGTCGCGGATCGCCAGCATCGACGGCACCGAGCCGCCCGGAGAGTGGATCCACAGCGCGATGTCGGCGAGCGGGTCCTCGGCCGAGAGGGTGAGCAGCTGCGTCATCAGCAGCGTGCCGTTGTCGTCGTCGAGGGCGCCGTCGAGCACCAGGACGCGTTCGTGAAACAGCGCACGTCTGGCCTCGGGGCCGAACTGCGGGATGGGGTTCTCTTCGCTCATGACTCCACCCTCCTTCTGCGAGGCGGCGAAGGGGGCGGAATCCGCTGTGAGCGGCTCTGCCGTGAGCGGATGCCCCCGTAACATCCCCGAATCATCGACCTCCTACGCTCACGAACATGGCAGAGGCATGGCAGTCGCACGATGACGGCATCAACTTCCACACCCGCAAGTGGGTGCGACCCGAAGATCTGAATGCGAACGGTTCGCTGTTCGGCGGAAGCCTGCTGAAGTGGATCGACGAGGAGGCCGCGATCTACGCGATCGTGCAGCTCGGCAACTACCGCGTGGTCACCAAGCTCATCTCGGAGATCGAGTTCGAAGCATCCGCTCTGCAGGGCGACCTGATCGAGATGGGCCTGACCGCGACGCACTTCGGACGCACGTCGCTCACGATGCGCGCCGTGGTGCGGAACATGATCACCCGTAGGCGCATCCTCACGATCGAGAAGCTCGTGTTCGTCAGCCTGGGTGAGGACGGGCATCCGGTGCCCCACGGCTACTCTTCCATCACGTACAACCGTGACCGGATGCCGCGCGAGCACCCCGGCACGGGGACGGTCCGGCTGCCCTCGGCCTGAGGTCCAGGCGCCCGTCGACCGCGTCGATCGCACGCCTGCAGGCCGGATGAACACCTGCAGGTCGATTCCACGGCGATTCGTCCTGCATCCGTTCTTTCGTCCTGCATTCGTACCGGGACGCCACGCGCGTCGGTTGTTTTCGGTGCGCCTAAAAGGTAGATTTTCGGTGTGCCTAAATTTCTTCGATCCGGGGTGGCGATCCTCGTCGCGAGTGCGGTCGCGCTCGTCGGATGCGCAGGACCGGATGCCGTCACGAACGACGACCGCCCGGTGGTTCTCACGACCTTCACCGTGCTCGCCGACATCGCGCAGAATGTCGCCGGCGACCACCTTCGGGTCGAGTCGATCACCAAGCCCGGTGCCGAGATCCACGGGTACGAACCGACCCCGGGCGATATCCGCAAGGCGACGGATGCCGACCTGATTCTCGACAATGGGCTGAATCTCGAGGTCTGGTTCGCACAGTTCGTCGATTCAGTGGACGTCCCGCACGTCGTGGTCTCCGAGGACGTCGACCCGATCGACATCGCCTCGGATCCGGAGGGTGGCGAGAACGCGTACGCCGGCACGCCCAACCCGCACGCGTGGATGAGCCCGGCGAATGCGCAGCTCTACGTCGACACCATGGCCGCAGCCTTCGGCGACCTCGATCCCGCGCATGCCGACGACTTCACCGCCAACGCCGAGGCCTACAAGGCGGAGCTGCAGCAGGTGCAGGACGACCTGACCGGTGAGCTCGCTGCGCTGCCGGAGAACCAGCGCGCGCTCGTCACATGCGAAGGTGCATTCTCGTACCTCGCGAGGGATGCCGGTCTCACCGAGGCCTACATCTGGGCCGTGAACGCCGAGCAGCAGGCGACTCCGCGCCAGATCGCCGCGACGATCGAGTTCGTCGAGGAAAACGACGTGCCCGCCGTGTTCTGCGAATCGACCGTGTCCGACAGAGCGATGCAGCAGGTGGTCGAGGCCACGGGGACGACGTTCGGCGGGACGCTGTACGTCGACTCCCTGTCCGAGGCCGACGGCCCCGTGCCGACGTACCTGGACCTCATCCGCCACGACGCCGACCTGATCATCGCGGGACTCACGGGGAGCGGATCATGAGTGCGATCACGGTCGAGAAGGCCACCGTCCGCTACGGCGACGTGCTCGCCCTCGACGACGTCTCGCTCACGATCGAGGCGGGTCGGGTGACCGGCCTCATCGGCATGAACGGCTCGGGCAAGTCGACGCTGTTCAAGACGATCATCGGTCTCGTGAAACCCGCAACGGGCCGAGTGCGGCTCGACGGAGTGGATCCGGCATCCGCGCGTCGCAGGGGCCTGATCGGCTACGTGCCCCAGAGCGAGGACGTCGACTGGACCTTCCCGGTCTCGGTGCGCGACGTCGTGATGATGGGCAGGTACGGCGGGCAGGGGATGCTGCGGCGAGCGCGGCCCGCAGACAAGCAGGCAGTCGACGAGGCGCTGGAACGGGTCGAACTCGCAGACCTCGCCGACCGTCAGATCGGACAGCTCTCCGGCGGGCAGCGCAAGCGCGCCTTCGTCGCCCGCGGTATCGCCCAGGGGCTGGCAGAGCGCGCCGGCATCCTGCTCCTGGATGAGCCGTTCGCCGGCGTCGACAAGCGCAGCGAGGCGACGATCGTGCGACTGCTGCGTGAGCTCGCGGCATCCGGCAGTACGGTGCTCGTCTCGACCCACGACCTGCACGCACTGCCCTCGCTCGCCGACGAGGCGGTGCTGCTGCTGCGCCGGGTGCTGTTCCAGGGCGCGGTCGCCGAGGCGCTCGAACCGGCCAATCTCGCCAGGGCGTTCGGGCTGGATGCCGGGACGGATGCCGCATGATCTGGGACTGGATTCTCGAGCCACTGCAGTACGACTTCATGGTGCGCGCGCTCCTCACGACCGTGATCGCTGCGGTCGTGTGCGCGGTGCTGTCATGCTGGCTCGTGCTCGTGGGCTGGTCTTTGATGGGCGATGCCGTCTCGCACGCGGTGCTCCCAGGCGTCGTGCTGGCGTACGTCGTCGGGGCGCCGTTCGCGATCGGGGCGCTGGTTTTCGGGTTCCTCGCAGTCGGGCTGATCGGACTGATCCGCGGCACGAGCAGGGTGAAGGAGGACGCCGCGATCGGCATCGTCTTCACGACCCTGTTCGCGCTCGGGCTCGTGCTGATCTCGGTCACCCCGAGCCAGACGGATCTGAACCACATCATCTTCGGGAACATCCTCGGGGTATCCGAGGGTGACCTCATACAGATCGCGATCCTCGCGGCGATCGCCTTCGGCCTACTGATCGTCAAACGCCGCGACCTCACCCTGTACGCCTTCGACCCGACGCACGCGTTCGCGATCGGGCTCTCGCCCCGGATGCTGGGGGCACTGCTGCTCGGCGTGCTCGCACTGACCGCGGTCGTGGCCCTGCAGGTCGTCGGCGTCGTGCTCGTGGTGGCGATGCTCATCATCCCCGGCGCGACGGCCTACCTGCTGACGGATCGCTTCGGACGGATGCTGGTGATCGCACCCGTCATGTCGGCACTGTGCAGCGTGATCGGGATCTACCTCAGCTACTGGATCGACGCGGCATCCGGCGGGCTCGTGGTCGTGGTGCAGGGGTGCGTGTTCGCGCTCGTGTACCTGTTCTCACCGCGGCAGGGCGTGATCGGCAAGCGGCTGCGCGCGCGGCGGGTGCCGAGCGGCGTGGGGGCGGCTTCGACTCGCTGACGCTCGCTCACCCCGTTTCGTCTTCGGCGCTCCGCGCCTCCGCTCAACGTCCGGCGCTACGCCCCCGCGGGTCGTTGAGCGAGCGGAGCGAGACGAAACGGACTGAGCGAGCGGAGCGAGCCGAAGTCAGCCCACGCGAACCTCCGCGGCAACCCGCGCAAACGCCTGCCCGAGGTCGGCGATCAAGTCACCGGCATCCTCCAGTCCGATCGACAGCCGCAGCACATCGGCATCCGGCCGAGCATCCGCCGGCACGGGCCGGTGCGTGAGCGCAGCCGGATGCTGGATGAGCGAGTCCACGCCACCCAGTGACACCGCATGGGTGAACAGCTTCACCGATGAGGCGACGGCGCTCGCGGCCGCGTACCCGCCCCGCATCCGGATCGCGATCATCGCGCCCGTGCCGTGCATCTGCCGCTCGAGAACACCATCTGGGTCGCCGTCGAGCCCGGGGAAGAACACCTCGTCGACCTCGGGTCGGTCGATCAGCCACTGCACGATCTGCTGGGCGTTCTGCTGCTGCTGACGCATCCTGACCGGCAGAGTCGTGAGCCCGCGGTGCAGCAGATACGCGCCCAGCGGATGCAGCAGCCCACCCGTCACCGCACGCACGCGTCGCAGCGCCTCGGCCGTCTGTTCACTGCACGCCACGACGCCCGCGATGACGTCACCGTGCCCGCCGAGGTACTTCGTCGCGCTGTGCAGTGACATCGCCGCACCGTGATCGAGGGGATTCTGCAGCAGCGGCGTCGCGAAGGTGTTGTCGACGACCACCGGCACCTCCCCTGCGGCAGCGACGACCTTGGCGATGTCGACGAGCTCGAGCGTGGGATTGGCCGGCGTCTCCAGAACGACGAGGCCGGTGTCCTCCCGCATCATCGACCGCACCTCAGACGGGTGGCAGTACGTGGCCTCGGTGCCGAGCAGGCCGGAGCCGAGCAGATGATCGGTGCCGCCGTACAGCGGCCTGACCGCCACGACATGGCGTTTTCCCACGGCACTCGTGTGGGCGAGGATCACCGCGGTCATTGTCGCCATGCCCGACGAGAACGCCACGGATGCTTCGGCGTGCTCCATCTCGGCGAGCGCATCTTCGAAGCGTGCCACCGTCGGGTTCCACAGCCGCGCGTAGACCATGCTGCCGTCAGCGGGTGGGCGTCCGCCGGTCGCCATGGCTTCGTAAGAGTCACCGCCGCGCTCGATGTCAGGCAGCGGGTTCGTGGTCGACAGGTCGATCGGCAGGGCGTGCACACCGAGGTCGGAGAGGTCGGCTCGGCCACTGTGCACGGCCACCGTGTCTGGATGCAGCTGGTCAGTCATGCTTCAACGTTGCCGGAATCACAATCGAAATGGGAGAATTCGACAGCATCCGCCAGAGAAGTGGCACGACTCGCATTCTTCGGCAAGATCGTGACGCACGGAAGGATCGGAATTGGCGAAAGCACAACTCGACGAGCTCGACCTCGAGATCCTCGCAGCGCTCAGCGTCCGCGCCGACCTCACCAACAAGGCGCTCGCTCAGCAGCTCGGGCTCGCGGAGTCGACCTGTGCGCATCGGGTGCGGGGGCTGCGCGATCGCGGGATCATCCGCGACACCCGGATCCGGCTCGATGCGGCCGCGCTCGGCTATCCGCTGGAGGCCATCATCAAGGTGCGCCTCGCGAACCACACCGGCGACAAGGTGAATGCGCTGTTCGACGCCCTCGCCGCGACGCCGCGGGTGCTGCAGGTGTTCCACGTCGCCGGCGTCGACGACTTCCTCGTGCACGTCGTCGTTCAGGATGCCGTCGCCCTCCGCGACATCGTCCTGGAGCACATCACGGTGCATCCGGTCGTGCGCGGCACCGAGACGCAACTGGTGTTCGAGCTGCGCGACGGGCGCGGCGTGCTGGGGTAGCGATGCTCAGCGGCGCAGCAGCTTCTTCCACCGCTTCTGCACGACGATCGGGACGGCCTCGGTGACCACGGCATCCACGTTCAACGAGCTGTTGTCCGGTCCGACGAGTGCGATCGGCGTGGTGAGCGTCGGCTCGAGCGGATCGACCGGCATGCGCGCCAGTGCCCGGTGCGCCCGCACGTACGCGGGGATGAGGATCACGACCGCGCCGACCCACGCCAGCGGGTTGCTCAGGGCGACTCCGCCGAAGCCCAGCACGGCTCCGAGGGCCACGGCCGCGCCCACGCGCATGAAGAGTTCTACCGTGCCGGTGATGGTCGGGATCATCGCCTGTCCGAGCCCCTGCAGGGCGCCGCGCAGCACGAACAGCACACCCAACAGAGCGTAGGTCGATCCGTTGATGATGAGCATGAGGTGCGCGCGCTCGACGACCTCGTCCGACCCCTCACCGACGAACAGGCGCACGAGGTTCGTGCCGAATGCGATGAGCACCGCGCCGAGCACGGCTGACGCGATGATCGTCATCCAGATCGCCTGCTTCACACCGGCGCGGATGCGGTCAGGTCGCCGCCCGCCGAAGTTCTGCGCCACGTACATCGAGACGGCCAGGCCCAGCGAGGCGAGCAGTGCGGTCGCGAGGCTGTCGACGCGGCTCGCGGTGGTGTAGGCGGCGACGGCTTCTGCCCCGAGCATGTTCAGCGCCACCTGCACCACGAGGGTGCCGATCGCGATGATCGAGGCCTGGAATCCCATCGGCAGCCCCAGCCGCAGGTGATCGGCGATGTCGTTGCGGGTGATCTTCCAGTCTTCGCGCCGCACGTGCAGCACCGGCATCCGACGCCGAACGAATACGAGGCACAGCAGCACCGAGACGGCCTGCGAGACCACGGTCGCCAGCGCCGCACCGGCGACTCCCCAGCCGACCGGTCCGACCAGCACGACGACGAGCACGACGTTCAGCGCGCACGCGATGGTGAGGAAGATCAGCGGCGTCTTCGAGTCTCCGATCGCGCGGATGATCGCGGAGAGGTAGTTGAAGAACATCGTCGCACCGCCGCCGAGGAAGCTCACCTGCGTGAACAGCGTCGCCTCGGGCAGCAGGTCGGGCGGCGTCTGCAGCAGCATCAGCACGGGTCCGGCGAGCAAGGGCCCGCCGATCGTGATCAGGATGCTGGCCACCGCCGCCAGCAGCGTGCCCGTGGCGACCGAGCGACGCACGCCCGCGTCGTCCTTCGCGCCGAATGCCTGTGCCGTCGGGATCGCGAAGCCGCTCGTCATGCCCCAGGCGAACCCGAGCAGCAGGAACAGCAGCGATCCGGTCGCCCCGACTGCCGCGAGCGAGTTCACGCCGAGCTCGCGGCCGACGACGATCGTGTCGACGACCTGGTACAGCTGCTGCACGACGTTGCCGATGAGCAGGGGTACGGAGAACGCCAGGATGACGCGCCAAGGGCGACCCGTCGTGAGGGAGGTGGCCATGCGGGAAGGGCTTCCGAACGTGAAGATCGAGGGGGAATCGTCTCGCCGGCATCCGACGAGCGCCCCAGTCTATCGAATCGATTCGGACGTGACTGTGTGCACGCCGACCGCGCGCGGCACCGGTTTGGCCGGAACGTGCGATGGAACCGGTGGCGGCGCGTTCGCGATGATCGGCTTCTCAGGCGGCGCAGGATGCCGTCGCACGAACGCCGTCAGCGCGGATCGTACGACCGGACCGAGCACGAGGGCGGCAATGAGCGCCCCCACCGCGACGAGCGCGGGGATCCACTGCCCCGAGAAGCCGGCACCGAGGCTCAGCAGTGCTCCGCCGATCCACACGGCGCCGGTGCCGCCGGCCAGCCCGGCGTTTCCGATCGCGAGCGCGACACCCACGATGATCGCGCAGATCAGCGCAATTCCTGCGCCGGCGATCCCGGCCCACAGGAAGAACCCTGCCAGATCTCGCACCACACCTATCGTTGACATTTCTGACCCCCCGGTCGCCTCCGTCATTCTTAAGATACGCAGGACAGCCGACATTCGCATCCGTCGGAAGGATGATGTTATGGAACCGGGTCCAACAAGCCCCGATCCACGGCGGCGGGGTCATGATGGAGGGGTGGCTGTTCCTCTCTCCGATCTGACGCGGATGCCGGATCCGCAACTCATCTATGCCGCCGACGGCACGCGTCTGGCGACTTACAGCTGGGGCGATGTCGACGCCCCGGTGGTCGTGCTCGTGCACGGCTTCGCGTCGAGCACGCGAGACACCTGGGTGCTGACCGGATGGGCGCGCAGACTCACGGATGCCGGGTACCGCGTCCTTGGCATCGACCTGCGCGGCCATGGCAAGAGCGACAAGCCCCATGACCCCGACGCCTACGCGATCGGCACGCTTGCGACGGACGTCGAGACCGTGCTGGACACGTACCTCGTCGAAGACGCCCTCTACGTCGGGTATTCGCTCGGCGCCCGCGTCGGCTGGGAGGTCGTGCGCGATCTGCCGCAGCGCATCCATCGCGCCGTCCTGGGCGGTGTGCCCGACGGCATCCCGCTCGAGCGCCTCGATATCGAGCAGGTGCGCGCGAACATCGAAGACGGCACCCCCGTCGAGGACCAGACGACGAAGAACTATATGACCCTCACCTCGCGCGTGCCGGGCAACGATCTGCGCTCGCTCCTCGCACTCGCGGAAGGCATGCGGCAGACGAGGACCATCGATCCCGACCCGTCGAACGCACCGACTCGGCCGATCCTGTTCGCCACCGGAACGAAGGATGCCGTGCTCGAGGGTTCGCGCACCCTGGCAGCGGCGGCGCCGAATAGCAGCTTTTTCGAGATCCCCGACCGGCACCACTTCAACGCCCCGGGCTCGAAGGCGTTCAAGGATGCCGCGCTGGAGTTCCTCGCCGGCTCCTGATCCGAAGCCGACTCAGTACGGTGCCTCAAGCGTCTGAAACATCGGGAAGTGCTTCACGTTCCGCGTCAACAACTGTGCGTCGAGCAGTGCAGACGTGGCGGCGATGATGAAATCCGCCGCATCAATTCCGTTGTGAGAAGGAAGCCAACGTCGCCCGAGTTCACCCGCGAGCTCGGACACAGGTCGGTCCACAGAGTGCCAAACGATCGCGTCGAGCAGCGGCTCGACAGCTGCCAGCTCTTTCTCCCGGATGAGCACCAGCAGTTCCGTGCGGACGATCTCACTCGAATGCAGCGATCCCCGGTCGGCCGCATTCATCAGGGCGTCACGTGCTTGCGGAAGTCCTCGCGTGTGGTCGATGAGGACAGAAGTGTCGATAAAACTGATCATGCGTGTTCATTGAGTCGCACGCCGGACCGCAACTGATCCACGAGCTGTTCGCCAGGGTCGCCGACGTCGATCACGTCAAATGTGCCGAGTATTGCGCCTCGCACGCCATCGTCGTCAGTAACACGCCCATATGTAGCGTGGATCGCATCCCTGATGAGTGCGCTCATCGATTGCCCTGTGCGCCGAGCGACAGCACTGAGCACTCGGCGATCCTCGTCGCTCAAAGAGATCTGCGTGCGCTGCATCTGCATGATGTAAGAATCATACATCATGCGGTGCCAGGCCAGGAGCGAGCCAGCTCGAAGAGGCGTGGCGTGGATGGAGATGTCGGTGTCATTATCCGACCATCCTCGTCGCGCTCTCAGCGCCGCATCGACCGCAGATCTGCTTTCGGTTGAGAACCCGAGGAATTGCCCGTCTGTGCAGACGAAGTCTGTCGTCCGCCGACCTAGCTTCAGGTCGCAATTCCTGCCGTTCTGAGCGGATCATTGCGGCAGGATTCGCGACCTGAACGGTGCGGCGCGCGCCGGCCGCGCACCGCACCGGGCGAGTCAGGCGCCGGCGGCGCGGCCCGGGGCGCGGTGTGGGCCGCGGCCGACCCGGGCCGGGCCGCGCAGGTCAGGCGGCGCGCTGCGGCAGCACCCAGCCCGCGCGGGGGAAGTGGCAGGTGTAGCCGTTCGGGATGCGCAGCAGGTAGTCCTGGTGCTCGGGCTCGGCCTCCCAGAACGCACCCTCGGGCTCGATCGTGGTGACCGCGGCGCCCGGCCAGAGGCCCGAGGCATCCACGTCGGCGATCGTGTCGCGGGCGACCTGCTCCTGCTCGGGGCTCAGCGGGAAGATCGCGGAGCGATAGCTCGACCCGACGTCGTTGCCCTGGCGATCGAGCGTCGACGGGTCGTGGATCTGGAAGAAGAACGCCAGGATGTCGCGGTACGTCGTCTCCGTCGGGTCGAAGACGATCTCCACCGCCTCGGCGTGGCCGGGGTGGTTGCGGTAGGTCGCGTTCGCGTTCTCGCCGCCGGTATAGCCGACGCGGGTGGCGCGGACGCCGGGCTGACGGCGGATGAGATCTTCCATGCCCCAGAAGCATCCGCCGGCGAGGACGGCGGTCTCGGTGCCGGGTGTGCGGGTGATGGTTCCGGTGTCGGTCATGTGCACGCTCCTTTATCGCTCTTCAAGTCTGACGCACGATTGCGGCGCGGGTGCCATTCTGGAGGAACACACAGGAAGCGCGCTCACGACAGGAGAACGACGATGGATGCCGAAACCTCCGCCCTGCCACGTATCGTCGGCGATGCCTTCACCGCGTCTGCGGCCGATGCCGGCTCCGCGTGGCGGCTCGAGCCTGCCGAACGCGGCCTCGACGCGAACGTCATCGTGCTGCCTGCCGGCGACGAGATCCGTGCGCACACCGGGCCCGAGCTCGACGTCGTCATCGTGGTGCTCGCAGGTTCGGGCACGCTCGAGAGCGACGCGGATGCCATCGCGCTGGAGCCCGGCCGCATCGTCTGGCTCCCTGCCCGTTCGCCCCGTCGGTTCGTCGCCGGGGACGACGGCCTGCGCTACTTCTCGGTGCATCAGCGCAAGCCCGGCCTCAGCATCCGCTCCCGGCCCGAGTGAGCGCCCCGCCCGCCGCGCGCTGGGCGCCCCCGCCCGCCGCGCGCTGCGCGCCCGGACCAGAAGGATTTCGTCGGTTTCGGGCGTTCGTAACCGACGAAACCCTTCCCGCATGTTCGAGGGAGCACAACAAACGTGGGCGGCGTGAGGCGAACGCGTAGCGTTCCGCTTATGACTGAGAACCCGATCACTGATGCTCTCGTCCTCATCACCGGCGCCGCACGCGGCATGGGTGAGCTCTACGCCCGGCGTGCCGTCGCCGCGCGAGCCCGCGCCGTTGCGCTGTGGGACATCGACGAGGATGCCGCGACCGCCCTCGCCGCCGACCTCTCCCGCTCTGGCGTCGACGTCCGCGCCTACCGCGTGGATGTCTCGCAGCGTGAAGACATCGTGACCGGCATCGAGCGCGTCCGCGCAGACTTCGGCGCCCCGGATGTCGTGATCAACAACGCCGGCATCGTGCGCGGCACCCCGTTCTGGGAGCACGATCCGCAGCGCGACATCGAGGCGACCATGCGCATCAACACGCTGGCTGCGATGTGGCTGACCCGCGAGGTGCTGCCCGACATGATCGCCGACACGTCCCGCCCGAAGCGCATTCTCAACATCGCGTCGGCCGCGGGAACCCTGGCCAATCCGAACATGAGCGTGTACGCGGCATCCAAGTGGGCGATGATCGGCTGGGGCGAATCCGTCCGTCTCGAGCTGGAGGCGTATGGGCACCAGCACATCCGGGTGACGACGTTCTGCCCGAGCTATGTCTCCACCGGCATGTTCGAGGGAGCGCGCGGTCCGCTGCTGACACCGATCCTCAACCCGCGCACCGCGACGTCAGCGGCGTGGAACGGGATGCTGCGCGGCACGCCCCTGGTGATGCGCCCGTGGACGGTGAAGCTGTCGATGGCGCTGCGCGGTCTGCTGCCCACGAACACCTGGGACTTCCTGGCGCGCTACGTGTTCAAGGTCTACTCGTCGATGGATCAGTTCACCGGACGCCACTGACCTGCCAGTAGTGTTGCTTCCCTGAACTTCTCTCAGGGGGATGCATGTCGGTTGGTCTGCTCGCTGTCGTCGATGACATCCTCAGCGCTGCGCTGAAGGCATCGGCGAAATCCGCCGGAGTCGTGATCGACGACGCCGCGGTGACCCCGCAGTACGTGCAGGGCATCACGCCGGCGCGCGAGCTGCCGGTGGTCCTGAAGATCACGCTGGGGTCGCTGGCGAACAAGTTCCTCATCATCATCCCGGTCGCGCTGCTGCTCACCGCGTTCGCCCCGTGGGTGCTGCCGTTCCTGCTGATCATCGGCGGCACGTACCTGTGCTTCGAGGGCGCAGAGAAAGTGCTGGAGTGGTTCGGCCTCCACCACGGCCACGCGGACGAGGGCGCCCGCAATGAGAACAAGCTCGTGTGGGGTGCGGTGCGCACCGACCTGATCCTCTCGACCGAGATCATGCTCATCTCGCTGTCGAACCTCGATGCGGGGCTCGGCATTTGGATGACGCTGGCGATCCTCGCCGTGATCGCACTGCTGATGACGGGGATCGTCTACGGCGCCGTCGCCCTGCTGGTGAAGATCGACGACATCGGGCTGAAGATGGCGAAGAACGAGTCGCGCCGCGTACGGCACACGGGCGCGCGGATCGTGCGGTCGATGCCAGCGGTGTTCCGCGTGATCAGCGTGGTCGGCACGGTCGCGATGCTCTGGGTCGGCGGGCACCTGCTGCTCGCGAACCTCGGCGAGGTCGGCATCGTCTTCTTCAGCGACCTGCTGCACGGCATCCATGACCTCCTCGCGCCGGCTGGCGCGGTCATCGCATGGATCGGCGAGACTTTCGTCTCGGCCGTCGCCGGGCTCGCGGTGGGCCTGATCGTCGTCGGCGTGGTGCTGCTGATCGGGCGGATGCTGGGCAAGAAGCCTTCGTTCACCGAGGGCGGCGAGTCGCCGGTGAAGGCGGCCGCGCAGCACTGAATCCCGGGGTCAGCCGAGAAGGCCGCCGAGCAGCAGTGAAACCACCATCGCGACGATCACGGAGTTGAAGACGAAAGCGAACAGGACGTTGCTGCGCACAAGCATCCAGGCTTCGCGAGAGCGAATCTTCGCCGAAACTGTCGCGGCCATCGTGGACAGCAGCACCGTCAGCGTCAGGTAGTCGCCGAAGATCATGTCGTCGCCGGTCTCGAGATCGATGTGCACGCGATCGTCCGCAGCATTCACGCGCAGGAACTCCAGCGCGAACGCGTAGACCATCAGGGTCCAGGAGGACGCGACGCACAGAATGCCGAGTGCGACGTGCAGCAGGCTCTGCCGGTACTCCGGGCTCTGCGCGATGAGCAGAGTGATGAAGATGGTGATCGCCGCACCGGTCAGTGTCCAACTGGATGCGCCGCCATAGCCGAACAACAACGACCACCAGCGGCGCTTCAGCGCACGTTCGCGGCGCGACGTGGTTCCCAATGCTCGCGGCCCACGACGCGTGTACGTCAGGTGGGTCCACGTCGCGTAGATGACGGCGAACAACGGCCAGGCCATCAGGTAGAACAGCACCGCGGCGTCGAGGTTGCCGGCGCGTCCACCCATGGCGAGCTCACCACTCACCGCGGCGACGGCCACGAGTCCGACGCCCAGGGACACCGATATCAGTGAGCTCCAGTTGGCTCTGGCGGTGTCGCTCACATATCTGGCCATGGCTGGTCAGTATAAGCGGGTGTCGAGCATCCTCACCGCCTCGCGCTTTTGGTGCGAAGCTTTCTGCGCATCTTCTGGCGCTTCTCTTCGAGGGGAACCGTCGTGACGGTCGGCTCATTGGCGCCTCCGTCGCCGTCGCGCGGCTCCGTGAGGAGAACCCATTCGTGGGCGGCGAAGTGGTCGGCTGAGCCGAAACCAGGAACCGAAGCGATATAGCCTCCGCCTGCGGCGTCGGCGCCGAACAGCTCCTGCGATGTGATGACAGACCGTGTCTGCAGCGAACCCGAGTCCAGTTCCCACTGCACCTCGGCGTTCGACAGCCAACTGCGCAGCGCCGCGTGGATCCTGGCCGCCTTCTCATCCGGTACACGGTGGTCGGTGCCGATGAAGGTCGGCCAACTCTCGCCCTCGCCGCCACTGCGCATGAACGGCGAAACATGGATCGCCCAGGGGACACCGTGCTCGTAGATCCACTGGTTGTCCGCGCGCACCTCTGACGCGACGTACACCCGCAGCGCGAGCACGCCGATGGCGATGAGCAGCCAGATGGCGACAGCCACCCAGACCAGCCAGTAGTTCCAGAGATTGCCGATGGTGTCGTCGTCGAACAGGTTGCCCGTCCACCCGTCGCCCGGGTCAGTGACCGTTCCCCAGATCAGGAAGCCGAGCGCAGCGAGCGGCAGACACACCCAGAAGATCGGTGCATGGTAGAGCTCAGTGCGTCCGAAGCCGTTGGGGTCTTCCCACTTGGCGACCTCGGCCACGGATTCCGGCCGCGGCACGTCACGGGAACGTTCGAGCGACGGCGCCGGCCCCCTGTGAGCTCGCGCCCACACTCCTCGAGGATCCCCGGGGAACGATGTGCGATGACCGATCACCTCGCCCTGCCAGCGATCGGTGTCGGTCACGAACGCCATGACTCCGAGGAACGGTGAACCCGCCCGCGTCACGGACCAGAGCTGCCGTTCGAACTTCGCGCGAACCCCGTCGAGATCGAAGCCGGCTCGCTCCACGCCGCCGTGCTCTTCGGCGAGCAGACAGCGTTCGGCGGCGGGGGCGGCGGGGGCGGCATCCGTCTGGAATCTCGTGTGCGGAGCCTCGAAACCGTACACCCGGCACGCCGCGCCTATGGTGAAGCGCTCCAGAGCACGCGTGGGGATCAGATCTGCCAGGCATGCCCGGTGCTGATGTCCTGCGGCGTCCGTGTACTCGACCTCGATGAGCCACACGTCGTGGTTCGCGGCGGCTTCTCGTCGCCGGAGGCTGGAGCGTCTCCGCGTCCGTGGCGGAACAGCGTGCACGGCCACGACCGTCGCCGCGCGCACCGTGCGGTCAAGACGGGGCAGCGGATCCGTCATGCTGCCCTGACCACGTGTGAGGACGATGCGGACGACGATGAAGGTGAGGAACCCACCGATCACCACGCCCATCACGACGTACTCGAGCCAGGGAAGCGCCGCTGTGTCCGGATGCATCGCTGCCTCCTCTCTCTTCGTCAAGAGTCGCGCATCAGGGTCGCTCCCGATCACATACTTGCGCTCGGAACACACAGCGGACGGCGACGGTTGGATCGATCATGACGCTGCAGCTGACGAAGATCGACGTGATCGTCTTCGACGTTCTCGGGACGCTGGTCGACGAGCCGGCCGGGTTGCGGTCCGCCATCAAGGCAACGGTGCCGACGGCGGAGCCGGGGGTGATCGACGCTCTGACCACGCACTGGCAGCAGTACATCGCCGAACAGCAATCCTTGATCGCCGACGGAGATCGATCGTTCGTCGACTCGACCGTGCTCGACACCGAAGCGGCCGAAGTCGTGCTCCGCGAGGCCGCGCAGCACGGGGCCACGACGGACCCCGCGGCCGGCCGGCAGCTCGCGACGGCGTCAGAACGGCTTCCGCCCTGGGCGGATTCCGTGGCAGAGCTGGAACGCATCGCTCAGCAAGTGCCGATCCTCGCCCTCTCGAACGCGGCGCCGGCGACACTGTTCCGCCTCGCCGAGAACACCGGGCTGCGCTGGCACGAGGCCGTGACCGCCGACGCGGTGGGGGCGTACAAGCCCGCGCCCGCCCTCTACCGTCGTGCCATCGAGGTCGCGGACCGCCCGGCGGCGCGCATTCTCATGGTCGCGGCGCACGCATGGGATCTCCGCGCCGCGCAAGTCTCGGGAATGAGTACCTGCTACGTCGCCCGTCCCGTCGGAGATCCGCCGAACGCGTCCGACCGCTTCGACGCCGCTGTTTCGGGTCTGGACGAACTCCTCCGGTAAAGTTCGAACCGAACACATACGTGCTCCGGGATCGGTGAAAGTCCGAACCGGCGGTCATAGTCCGCGACTCGCAGCCCCTCCGGGCAGCGATTGAACCGGTGGAACTCCGGTACCGACAGTCACAGTCTGGATGGGAGAAGCACAGGGAGAACGATGGACGTCCTGCGATGGCTCGTCGACGCTTTCAACTCACAATGGATGCTGCCCGGCGGGCAGACGCTGCTCATCCGCGAGGTCGTCGGCAACGTCTTCGGGCTCGCCAGTGCGCTCGGCGGCATGCGCCGCAGGGTCTGGGCGTGGCCGGTCGGGATCGTCGGCAACCTGCTGCTGCTCACGGTCTTCCTCGGCAGCATCCTCAGCCCCGAACACGACCTGCCGAACCTGCTCGGGCAGGCGGGGCGCCAGGTGATGTTCATCACCGTCGCGATCTACGGCTGGATCCGCTGGCGGCAGGCGGCATCCGGCACGGGCCAGGTCACTCCGCGCTGGGCATCCACCGGCGCGCGTATCGGCCTAGTGCTGACGCTCGTCATCGGCACGGTGGCGCTGACTCCCCTGTTCCGACTGCTCGGTTCCTACGAGCCGGTCTGGGCGGATGCCTGGACCTTCGTCGGGTCGCTGCTGGCGACGTACGGCATGGCCAAGGGCTGGACGGAATTCTGGCTGATCTGGATCGCCGTCGACGTCGTCGGCGTGCCCCTGCTGTTCAGCGCCGGCTACTTCGCCACCGGATTCATGTACGTCTTCTACGGCGCCTTCACGGCAGTCGGTTTCGTCGTGTGGTGGCGCGCCCAGGCGAACGCAAAGCCGCAGATCGACACGGTCATGCCCGACCCGCGCATCGCAAATGCGGACGACGATAAGGACTGATGTTCGACAGCCCCCGTTGACTCACGCTTGACCATGCCGCGGCGTCACAGTCTGAGATGGGGGTATGAGCCGAAACACGTGGGCATACCTGGGGTCGTACAGCCTCTCTCTTCTGGGCAACGGTGTCGCGGCCGTACTGTTCCCTCTGCTCGTCCTGGCGAAAACCGGCGACATCCTCGCAGCCGGCATCCTCGCGTCGGTCACAGCGGCGGTAGCAGCAGTCGTCGGGGTGCTCGCCGGTATCGTCATCGATCGTGTGAACCGTCGCACGGTCTCGATCGTCAGCGATGTGCTGTCGGCCGCCTCGATCGCCGCCGTACCCGTCGTCGACGTCCTCTGGGGCCTCAACCTGACCTGGTTCATCGTGCTCGGTATCATCGGCGCGTTCGGCGACATACCGGGCCTGACGGCACGAGACACCCTTCTGCCCCGCTTGGTCCTGCTCAGCGGCCACGGTCGCGAGGCGTTGGATCGTCTGATCGGCATCCGCGAATCTCTGGCCAGCGCGCTGATGCTGATCGGACCGGGCCTCGGCGGACTGCTGGTGTGGCTGTTCGGAGTCAGTTCGACGGCTCTGTTCATCACGGCAGGCCTGAGCCTTGCCGCGGCGTTGGCATCGTTCGCGATGTCGCCTCGCGTGGGAGACATCACCGCGACGGAGCGGAGCGGGGCGAACACCGGCATCCGGGGGGTGCTCACCGACCTTGTGACGGGGTGGCGCTTCCTGCTCCGGAGCAGGCTGGTCCTCGGCGCGAGCATCGTCACCGCTGTGCTCGTCGCGGTCATCGCCGCCCTCCAGGCGACGATCCTGCCCGCCTACTTCACCGCCTCGAACCTGCCGGAGTTCAGCGGCTTCGCCGCCACCGGCATCGCCGTTGGCAGTCTGGTCAGCGCCGCGCTCTACGCGGCGACGGTCGGCAGAGTCTCGCGACGAGCCTGGTTCGTCATCGGGATGATCGGAGTGGGGATCGGGTTCACGGCGATCGGCACCATGGCGGCACCGTGGATGGTGCTGGCTGCTGCCGTGTTCATCGGTCTGACCTACGGCCCCATGTCGGCCGTACTCGGGGTGGTGACGATCGAGGCGACGCCGGATCCGCTGCGCGGACGCGTGCTCGGCGCTCAGAACGCGCTGCTCATGGCGGCACCCGCTCTGACGTCGGCACCCATCGCTGCGCTCGCCTCCGGCTTCGGGCTGGTCGTCGCCGGTATCGCACTCGCCGCCATGATCGTCCTGATGGTCGTGATCGCGTTGTTCGCCCCTGCTTTCCGGTCCTTGGACACAATGGATCTGACCGCCCACGCAGAAACGGAGTGATCGTGACCTGGAGCACGCAGCAGCTGGCCGATGTCGCCGGGGTGACTCTGCGCTCGATTCGCCACTGGCACAGCGTCGGGCTGCTGCCCGAACCCGAGCGGCTGTCGAACGGCTACAAGCAGTACACGTCGTTGCATCTCGTTCTCGTGCTGCGCATCGCACGACTCGCGAATCTCGGCTTCACCCTGGAGGACATCGCCGCGATGCTGGATTCCGAGGAACGGGGGCGCGAGTCCCTCCGTGGGCTCCGCACCGAGATCGATTCGCGGATCGCCGAACTCGTGCGCATCCGCGCCGAGATCGACGAGCTGGTTCGTCTCGGCGCATCGCCAGATCTGTCACCCGAAGCGCTGCTGGCCATGGAAGCGCTCGGCCATGACCCGGTCTCGCGCAATGTCGCGATCGTGCTGGCGCACCTCGTCCCGAAGGACGACAACCTCAGCTTCATCGAGACGGTGAAGGGCGCCGCCGACGAGTTCGCCCCGATCAACCAGGCGATCCTGGAACTGCCCGACACAGCCGATGCGACGGAGATCACGGCGCTGGCCGATCGCGCGGTGACGGCGATCACAGAGTTCTACGCCGAAGCCGACGTGCCGACGTCCGTCGGCGATGCGGCCACGGATCGGATGCACGCCGACACCCTCACGGCCGTCGCGACGGAGGGCATGAACGGCGCACAACGGCGAGTCATGCGCCTGATCGTCGACGGTGTCTTCCGCGGCAGCTGATCGGGTGTCCGGGTCATGCCCGACCCGCGCATAGCAAGTGCGGACGATAATAAGGACTGATGTTCGACAGCCCGCTCTCCGCCTCGGCCTACGAGGTGCTCGGCGTCGACCCCACCGCCACCGCCGAGGAGATCAAGCGGGCGTTCCGCCTGCGCTTGCGGCAGACCCACCCGGATGCCGGCGGCGACGCCTCCGCGTTCATCCAGGTGCAGCGGGCGTGGGAGCTGGT
Organism: Microbacteriaceae bacterium; assembly: GCA_052085045.1. Taxonomy (GTDB): domain Bacteria; phylum Actinomycetota; class Actinomycetes; order Actinomycetales; family Microbacteriaceae; genus Microbacterium. The sequence continues at coordinate 44,204 of JBQDFB010000011.1, forward strand.
CGGAACGCCCGAAGCGCGCACCTCCTATGACCGCGGCCACGGGTTCGCGACAGCATCCAGCACCACCACCACCGGCTTCGATACGAACACCACGCCGAACTGGAGCGGCTGGAGCGCACCGCCGCCGCGCACCGACTCGCGGCCGAAGGCGCGATCGTACGGACACCCCGGCGGCTGGCGCCGCGAACGCTACCTGGCACTCATCCGCGAGTGGGCGGGTCGTGGCGTCGAACTCGACGACCCGTACGATCCGGCGCTGGTGCGGACCGCCCCGCGGGAGATCCGGCGGATTCTTGCAGACGCCCTCGCCGAGGAGGCGACCGCGAGCACCGTCGCCGACCTCGGCATGGGGTTCACGGTGTGGCACGACGTGGCGACGAGCTCCGATCCGGCCGACAAGCTCGACCACGTCATCCTGAGTCCGTCCGGGCTGTATGGGGTGATGTCGGAGGACTTCGCCGAGGTCGCCCGCTTCCGCCGCGGTGAGGTCATCGGCGAGGGCGTCGATGGACGCGCGCCGGTCGCCACTCTCCTGGCGCGCATGCGCGTCATCGCGCGCGCGGCGAAGGTGCGCTTCGGCGGGGCGATCATCGTCCT
>JBQDFB010000012.1:0-1093 GCA_052085045.1 Microbacteriaceae bacterium
GGTACTGCAGGGGGGACCCTGTGGGAGAGTAGGACACCGCCGGACTCCCCTTAAAGCAAAGAGCCACCCAGAGTTGGGTGGCTCTTTTGCGTTAACCCGGGTGATTATGCTGTTTCAGCCGAGCATTCTGCGCGAACGGTCGCTGCGCTTTCCGTCACGACCAGATCGCCTGAACGACGAGGCTCACAGCAATGCCGATCATGATCAGCGCGATCATCGCATCGAGGATGCGCCATGAACGCGGGGTGCTGAGACGCTTGCTCAATCGGCGCGCTCCGTATCCCAGCGCCGCGAACCACAGGATGCTGGCTGCGATGGCACCGGCTGCGAACATCCAGCGGTCATCCCCATGCGTCGCGGCGATTGACCCGAGCATCAACACGGTGTCGAGATAGACGTGGGGGTTCAACCATGTCAGCGCCAGCGTCGTAAGGACCACCGCTATGGTCCGTCCTGTGGGGCGAGAGTCCGTCGGAGCGTCGGCGGTCAACGTCTCTCCTGTTCTGCTCAGCGCTCGGCGCGCCGCGAGCAGACCGTACATCAGCAGGAATGCCGCACCGACCCAGCGCGCGATGACGAGGAGCCAGGGTATCTGCTCGATCAGGAGTCCGAGTCCCGCGACGCCTGCGGCGATCAGCACCGCATCGGACGCCGCGCAGATGGCGACCACGAGCAGAATGTGCTCTCGTCGGATGCCCTGGCGCAGAACGTACGCGTTCTGCGCACCGATGGCGATGATGAGCGAGAGTCCGAGACCGAGGCCGGCGAGGAAGGTGAGCACGCTATGACGCTACGGTGGGGGCAGTATTAGCGCCAGCGCACATATCTTAGGTTCCATTAGCATCACTTCATGGCATCCATCTCGCCCGAACTCGCTTCGACCGTTGCTGCGATCGTCGACGGCGGAAGTCTGGAGTCTGCCGCTCGCAGCCTCAGCATCACTCCCTCGGCTGTGAGCCAGCGGTTGAAGACGCTTGAGCAGCAGATCGGCCGCGTCCTGGTCGTTCGCGGTCGACCGGCGACGGCGACTCCCTCAGGTGAAGCGATCGTCCGGATGGCACGGCAGGTCGCGCTGCTCGAGCACGAAACGCTG
>JBQDFB010000012.1:1193-15028 GCA_052085045.1 Microbacteriaceae bacterium
GGGTGAGGTGATGGCCGCGGTGACGTCTGAGGCGACGCCGGTCGCCGGGTGCACCGTCGCCCCACTGGGCGTTTTGTCGTATGAGGCGGTCGCGACGCCGGTGTTCGCACAACGCTGGTTCCCCGACGGCGTTACCGCCGATGCCCTGCGTCGCGCCCCGTTCGTGGATTTCGACCGCCGTGACGCTCTGCAGGGCGACTGGCTGGCGTCTCAGGGCGTCGATGCTGACAGCGTGCCTCGCCACTACGTTCCGGCGTCCCATGATTTCGCGATGGCCGTGACACTCGGTCTCGGGTGGGGAATGCTCCCCGGGTCGCAGTTGGCGTCGGCTCAGGCATCCGGCGCCGTCGTCGCGCTCGGTGGCGAACCGACCAGGGTGCCGTTGTACTGGCAGCAGTGGAACCTGCGCTCGAGTCTGCTCGATGCGGTGGCCGCCGAGGTCGCCGACGAGGCCGCACGCGTGCTGGGATCCTGAAACCGAGCGCTCGTCGCTCGATCCGGTGCGATTCAGTCGGCGAGGGCGAGCGCGCGGAAAGCGTCGCGTTCGCGAAGCGCGTCGCGACGGCTGGCCGCGGCGACCGGGACCACGCTGGGCGGGGTCTGTCCTGTGGTGCGGTGATAGAGCTCATCGATGAGCCGAGTGGCCAGCCTCACGAGCTGGTGGATCTCACGATCGTCGCGATCGATCCACACGCAGCGCGGCTCGTCGTCGACGGGGCGGAAGTCATCGTGCTCCTCCCAGACGAACAATGTGCGCTCGGCACCGAGTACGTGCTGCTGCCACCACACCTGGCGAAGGTAGGTGCGCGGAATCGTGCGCCAGTTCTTGTTCGTCGTCTTGATCTCGGCGAGCAGGATGCGCCCGCCATCGTCCTGGACGACGCCATCAGGCGTCGCCAGATGGCGATGCTCGGACTCAGCCCGGAACAGCGCCGAGGATGGGCGGATGCCGTGCGTCGCAGCGACCCACCCGGCGATCTCAGGCTCGCGACGACGTCCGTGATCGGTGTAGGCATTGCCACCGAATCGCGGGCCGGCGCCGAGCTTGGCATCTGCTGCACGCGCGATAGATCTCTCGCTGGTGAGCCCGGCGACATCGGTCGCTGTGATTCCCCTGGCACGTGCGCGGAGCCAGGCGACCCGATCGCTGGAGTCCGCGACGATTCGAGCCTGAAGTTCCGGGGTCACCATTCGAGGTTACCCCGCGGCTCAGGCCTCGCCGACGCTGCCGCGCCGCAATCGGCGTTGACGCCGTGCTGTCAGGCGAGGAGCGGCCAGGCAGCCGGCCCGTGCGAGCCCGCCTGATACTCCTCGAGCGGTACTTCGTCGTTTCTCCAGGCGTCGAGGATCGGCTGCACGATCCGCCAGCAGTGCTCGGCAGCATCCCCACGAACCGACAGCATCGGGTCGGCGTCGAGGATGCCGGAGAGCACCTCTGCGTATGCCATGAGCTGGCCCGGTCCGAGGTCGGCGGACAGCGTCGCCCGTTCGAGGACGAGCGGATCGTCCGCCCCGTTGAGGTTGAGCTCGAGGGACATCAGGTCAGGGCCCAGTGAGAAGCGCAGCACCGCACCATCGGCCGTCCCGCGCAGGCCTTCCGGCACATGCCGGACGGCCCGGAACCTGACGACGATCTCACGGGCGGGGTCGCCGATGGCCTTGCCCGAACGCAGCGTGAACGGAACTCCGCTCCAGCGGGCGTTGCGCACCTCGAAGGTCGCGGCAGCCAGCGTCTCGGTGCCTCGAGCCGGGTCGACGCCCGGCTCGTCGACGTAGGACGGCTTCTCGAAGTCGTCGATACTGCCGGCGGTGTAGCGACCGCGTCGTGAGGAGGCCACGGGGTCGTCATCCCACACGCGGGTGGCGCGCAGCACCGCCGAGGTGGCTTCGCGGAAATCTGCCTCGCCGATCGTGGCGGGCTGCTCCATCGCCACGACCGCGAGCACCTGCAGCAGGTGGCTCTGGATCATGTCGACGAGGGCGCCCGCCCCGTCGTAGTAGCCCGCGCGCCCCTCGAGCCCGAGCTTCTCGTCGTACACGATGCTGACCGACTCCACGCTCTCGGCCGACCAGAGCGGCTCGAGGATCCGGTTCGCGAACCGGGCGCCCAGCACGTTCAGCGTGGTGGATTTGCCGAGGAAGTGATCCACGCGGAACACCTGTGTCTCGGGCACGAGAGCGGCGACCTGCGCGTTCAGCTCGTGCGCGCCGGCCTCATCGGTGCCGAACGGTTTCTCCAGCGCGAGCATCACACCGTCCGGCAGCATCTCGGGCGTCATCGCCTCGCACGCGCGAGCGGCGATCGCCGGAGGCACGGCGAAGTACAGAGCGACCTGGCCGGTCAGGCCTTTCAGCAGCTTCTTGACGTCGGCGGGCTTGGTGATGTCGGCCTGGTGGTACTCGATATCGACGCGCTCGAGGGCAGCGTCGGCATCCGCAGTCTGGAACGATGCGCGCACCACTTTCGTGAGCCGGTCAGCGCTCCAGTCCTCCACACCCGCGCCGATGAGGCGCACCCGCCGGTCGGGCTCCGCGACCAGAAGCTCGCCCAGCGCCGGCAGCAGCAGGCGCGAGGCCAGGTCGCCGGTGGCTCCGAAGACGACGAGAGTGGTGGCAGCAGCATCCATGCGCCCACCGTAACGCGCGCCGTGCATCCCGACCAGAGGCATGCGACAATCGGGCGATGCCTGCTTCGATCGAGGACTACGCACTTCTCAGCGACTGCCGCACCGCCGCGCTGGTCTCGCTCGACGGATCGATCGACTGGCTCTGCCTGCCGCGTTTCGATGCTCCGTCGATCTTCGGTGCGCTGCTGGGAGATCCCACTCACGGATGCTGGACCCTCCGCCCGAGCGACCCGTCGGCGACCGCGCGGAGGTGGTACCTGCCCGACACATTCATCCTCGTCACGCGCTGGGAGACGGCAGGCGGCATCGCAGAGGTGCAGGAGTTCATGCCGATGACGGACGATCGGACGGACGTCGTCCGCCGGGTCATCGGGATCGAGGGCACCGTCGCGTTCCGCACCGAGCTGCGGATGCACTTCGACTACGCTCGCGCCCTGCCGTGGGTGCGACAGGTCGGAACGGGCGACGAGCCGGCGCTGAGCGCGATCGCCGGGCCCGATGCGGTCGTCGTGCGCGGAGTCGCACTCGCGGCATCCGACCATGTGCACGCCGCCGAGATCTCGGTGACGGCGGGGGAGCGCCGCGACCTCGTGCTCACCTGGTACGCCTCGCATGAGACGGCGCCCGCAGCGCTGGATGTCGAGGCTGCCATCGCCCGCACCCGCTCCTGGTGGCAGGGGTGGGCGAGCCCGATCGCTCACGATGGGCCGCATCGCGACGCCGTGGTGCGCTCGCTGCTGGTGCTGCGTGCGCTCACGAACCGCGACACCGGCGGCATCGTCGCCGCCCCGACGACGTCGCTGCCCGAGGACTTCGGCGGTTCACGCAACTGGGACTACCGCTACGTATGGCTGCGGGATGCCGCGCTGACGCTGGAGGCGCTGATCACGCATGGGTTCCTCGAAGAGGTGCACCACTGGCGGCGCTGGTTGCTGCGAGCCGTCGCCGGAGAGCCGGCAGAGGTGCAGATCATGTACGGCATCGCCGGTGAGCGCGACCTCGCCGAGCGAGAGCTGACATCCCTGCCCGGCTACCAGGGCGCGGCTCCCGTCCGGGTCGGCAACGGCGCGGTCGATCAGTACCAGGGCGATGTGCTGGGTGAGGTTCTCGTCGCGCTGGAGGCTGCTCGGATCGCCGGGCTCGATGAGACATCGTTCTCGTGGTCGCTGCAGCGCGCCCTGATCGAGCGGGTGGTGTCCGGGCTCGACCGTCCGGACAACGGGATCTGGGAGATCCGAGGACCGCTGCAGCTGTTCACCCACTCGCGAGTGATGATGTGGGCGGCGCTCGACCGTGGTGTCCGTGCCGTGCGTGACCACGGTCTGAGCGGCGACGCGGATCGGTGGCAGCAGGAGCGCGACCGGCTGCGGGCCGAGATCGATGAGCGCGGGGTGCACCCGGACGGATACTTCCGCCAGCACTACGACACGGACGAGGTGGATGCGTCGCTGCTCACCCTGCCCCAGGTCGGCTACTGCGCCGCCGATGACGAGCGGATGCTGCGCACCGTCGAGCAGATGGAGAACACGCTCATGCGGGACGGGCTGTTGATGCGGTACCGCACGTCTTCGGGCGTCGACGGTCTCGACGGGGCGGAGCATCCGTTCCTCGCGTGCAGCTTCTGGCTCGTGGAGCAGTACGCCGCCAGCGGCCGCACCGATGACGCTCGTGCGCTGATGGACCGGCTGCTCGGTCTGCGCAACGATCTCGGACTGCTGTCGGAGGAGTACGACGTCGGCACGTCGCGCCATGCGGGCAACACCCCGCAGGCGTTCTCACACCTGACCCTCGTGCGCGCGGCCGACGCACTCGCCGGTCATTCCGGGCGAGCCTCAGGGCGCCGGTGAGCGCGCGGATTTTGGTGGCGCAGCCGCGTGGGGTACAGTTGAGGTAACCGAAGACCGCTGGTCATCGTCGTGCGTGAAAGTGCGTGACGATCGAAGCTCTGGAAACAGGGGCCCGCGCAGGTGTACGAATGTCTTCCAGTCTGCTGGATCGGCTCCGTCGCTTGCGCCGGAGCTTTTTTGTTGTCCGGGTGGTCCCAGGTCGATGCCTTGCGCACGTGAGGCATCTCGTACCCATCAAGGAGAGACCATGGCGCAGAAGGATGCATCGGTCGCCGAGCTCACGAAGTCATTCGAGAACTCGAACGCCGTCCTGCTGACCGAGTACCGCGGTCTGACGGTTGCTCAGCTCAAGGAGCTGCGGGGCACGATCCGTCAGGACGCCGAGTACGCCGTGGTGAAGAACACGCTGACCAAGATCGCCGCCAACAAGGCCGGCATCTCTTCGCTGGACGACGACCTCAAGGGTCCGTCTGCCGTCGCGTTCGTGCACGGCGACTTCGTCGCTACCGCGAAGGCTCTTCGTGATTTCGCCAAGGCCAACCCGCTTCTCGTGATCAAGGGCGGCGTATTCGAGGGCAACCCCCTCACCGCCGAAGAGGTCAATAAGTATGCATCGCTCGAGAGCCGTGAGGTTCTGCTGGCGAAGGCAGCGGGCATGATGAAGGCGACGATGGGCAAGGCTGCCGCGACCATCGACGCGCTTCGCGAAAAGCTGGAGACCGCAGAGGCCGCGTAAGCGACCGGCGATCTCGTTCCACAAACCCCATCAATCTAGGAGATACATCATGGCTAAGCTCACCACTGAGCAGCTGCTCGAGCAGTTCGCAGACCTGACGCTCGTCGAGCTCAGCGACTTCGTGAAGGCGTTCGAGGAGAAGTTCGACGTCACCGCTGCTGCACCCGTCGCCGCTGCAGGCGCCGGTGGCGCAGGCCCCGTTGAAGAGGTTGAGGAGAAGGACTCCTTCGACGTCGTCCTCGAGGCTGCCGGCGACAAGAAGATCCAGGTCATCAAGGCCGTCCGCGAGCTCACCTCGCTCGGTCTCGGCGAGGCCAAGGCCGTCGTCGACGGTGCTCCGAAGGCTGTCCTTGAGGGCGCCAACAAGGAGACGGCCGACAAGGCCAAGGAAACCCTCGAGGCTGCCGGCGCCACCGTCACCCTCAAGTGAGCTGAGGCGGGTCGACCGCCGCACTCATCACGAATGCCCCGGGCTGAGGTCCGGGGCATTCGTGCGTCTACCGCGGGGCCGCGGACGAGTTGCGCACGACGAGAGCGGATGCCGCGATCACCCGTTCGCGCGCGGCATCGGGGTCATCGAGCCGCTGCATCAGCATCCGCACCGCCTCGTTGCCCTGTTCGCGCGGCTGCTGCCGGATCGTCGTCAGCGCGAACAGCTCGGCGTTCTGATGATCATCGACACCGACCACACTGAGTTCGATGGGGACGGCGATGCCCAGGCGCTGCGCGGCGATGATCGTGCCGATCGCAACCTCGTCGCACACGGCGACGACTGCGGTCGGGCGAGTACGCCGATTGCCGAGCAGGTCGATGGCGGCCTGGTACCCGCCGGGAATGCTTCCGACTGCTGGACTCACCCGCGCCCGCGGCCCGAGGCCAGCGGCATCCATCGCCGATCGGTAGCCCTCGAGACGGCAGGCATCGCCGAAGCTCGCAGCATCGGTGCCGTCCGCGCCTCCGATGAATGCGATCTCGACGTGGCCCAGGTCGATGAGGTGCTCGGTGGCGACCGCCGCCGCTGCCGCGTCGTCGATGGAGATGCTATCGACGTGTTCGCTGAGGGGACCAACGGATACCACCGGGCGATCGACTCCGATCAGTTGGGCCATCTCCGGGGAATCGGACTGGACCCCGACGGAGATCATCCCGTCGTAGCGATGCCCGGGCAACACCTCATCGAACACCTGCCTGCGCTCGTCGGACTGCTCGGGAACGGCGAACAGCGTGAGATCGTAGCCGTGCTCGAGGAGCGCCTCCTGCGCTCCCGCGAGCAGTTCCGAGAAGAACCACCGTCCGATGGAGGGGACGATCACCGCGACGGTCCTGGTTCGCCCCGTGGCGAGGCTCGTCGCCGAGGAATGCGCGACGTACGACAGGGCCTGGGCGGCCTGCTCCACGCGCGACCGGGTGTCCGCGGACACGTAGCCGCGGCCGCTCAACGCGCGACTGGCGGTGGCCTTCGAGACACCGGCACGTGCGGCGACATCCGCGATCGTGCTCATGCATCCTCCTCGATGACACGCGGCGCATCCGTGCACCAGAGCACAGCGTAGCCGTGCGATCCACAAAAGGGAACCGGTTCCAGGTGCGCCGATTTGGTAGCGCTCCCACGCCGTGCGACGTCGATGGTGGAAAGGTTGCCAGCTTGTGATCTCGGAGCATTGTGCCGTGCACTCGTGGACAGTATGTTTGGCCCTGGAAGCGGTTCCCGATCCGGTTGCCTCAGAGCACCGGAAACGCCCGGGGACGTGAACTCGAAGAGGAGAACTCACATGGCACAGTCACAGCGTTATCGGCGCCTGGCACCGCTCGCCCTGCTCGGGGCAGCGGGCATCGCCCTGGCCGGTTGCGGCGCCCCCGGCGCACCGGACGGTGGCGGCGACGGCGGCGAGGATGTCTCCGGCGAGACGGTCACCATCTACGGCACGATCGTCGACGACGAAGCGAAGCTGCTCCAGGAGTCCTGGGCGGACTTCGAGGAGGAGACCGGGATCGAGATCAAGTACGAGGGCAGCCAGGACTTCGAGACACAGCTCGGCACCCGGGCGCAGGGCGGCAACCCGCCCGACATCGCGATCTTCCCGCAGCCGGGTCTGTTCGCCGACTTCGCCTCTCGCGACTTCCTCCAGCCGGCTCCCGAAGACGTCGAGGCGAACGCCAACGAGTACTGGACCGAAGACTGGGTCAACTACGGCACCTACGACGGCACCTTCTACGGTGCGCCGCTGATGGCGAACGTCAAGGGATGGATCTGGTACTCCCCGACGAAGTTCGCCGAGTGGGGCGTCGAGATCCCCGAGACGCTCGATGACCTGAAGACCCTGACCGACACGATCCAGGCCTCGACCGGCGCCCCGGCATGGTGTGCAGGCTTCGAATCAGGTACAGCGACCGGATGGTCGGGCACGGACTGGATCGAGGACTACGTGCTGCGGCAGGCCGGCCCCGAAGTCTACGACCAGTGGGTGACAAACGAAGTTCCCTTCACGGACCCGCAGATCAAGACGGCGTTCGACTCGGTCGGTGAGATCCTGCTGAACCCGGCGAACGTGAACGCCGGATTCGGTGACGTCCGCTCGATCAACTCGACGGCGTTCGGTGATGTCGCCCCGGCGCTCGCCGAGGGCGAGTGCGCACTGACGCACCAGGCATCGTTCCTGTCGGGCTTCTTCCCCGAGGGGACCGAGATTGCCGAGGACGGTGACGTGTGGGCGTTCATGCTGCCCGGCGAGAGCGCGGACGACAGCGCTGTCACCGGTGCCGGTGAGATCGTCGGCGCGTTCAGCGATTCCGCGGCGACCCAGCAGGTGCTGGCGTACCTGTCCAGCCCCGAGTGGGCGAACAGCCGCGTCAGCCTCGGCGGCGTGACCTCGGCGAACAACGGCCTCGACCCGGCCAACGCGCAGGACCCGATCCTCCAGGAGACCATCAAGATCCTGCAGGATCCGGAAACCACGTTCCGCTTCGATGCCAGCGACCTGATGCCGGGCGCCGTCGGTGCGGGTACGTTCTGGAAGGGCATGGTCGCCTGGGTCAACGGCGACTCGACCGATCAGGTGCTCGAGCAGATCGAGACGGGCTGGCCCGAGGGCTGACCCGAATCCGGGTGGGTCGTCGTGGGGTGAACGGACTCCGCGCGACCCACCCGCTCTGGCCCGTGCGATGTCGCCCGGGCCACCGATGATCGTGCACAAAGGGGACCGAAGTGACCGCCACTGACTTCTTCCAATGGATCGGGACGCTGCCGTCGGTGCTGCAGGCGGTGATCGTCGTCATCGCCTTCGCCGCGGTGGTGGCCGCCATCCTGTTCCTCGTCGACATCGCCCCGCGCTCCGGCAGGTGGTACACCGTCGCCCGCCTGGCGATGTGCCTGCTCATCCCGCTCGCGGTGATGTGGTTCTTCAACTCGTACTACTGGGCGATGGGCGTCGCCGTCGTGGTGGGGGCGGTGTTCTTCCTGCTCGACTACCGGTCCAAGACCGGCAAGGGCTATCTCATCCAGCTGGTGGCATTCATGGCCCCGGCGGTGCTGCTGCTCCTGGTGGGGCTCATCCTGCCGTCGCTGCAGACGTTCGTGGCATCCTTCATGAACTCGTCGGGCAAGAGCTTCGTCGGCGTCTCCAACTACCTGTGGATCTTCGGGCAGCCCGACGGGGTCCGCGTCGTGCTGAACACGATCGTCTGGGTGCTGGTCGTGCCGACCGTGTCGACCATCGTCGGTCTCGCCTACGCCGTGTTCATCGACCGCACCCGCGGCGAGAAGATCTACAAGGTGCTGGTGTTCATGCCGATGGCGATCTCGTTCGTCGGCGCGGGCATCATCTGGCGGTTCATGTACGAGTACCGCGGTCCGCAGTACCCGCAGATCGGCCTGCTCAACCAGATCCTGGTCTGGTTCGGCGGCGAACCGCAGCAGTTCCTGCTCGACGCTCCGTGGAACACGCTCTTCCTGATCATCGTGCTCATCTGGGTGCAGACCGGTTTCGCAATGGTGATCCTGTCGGCATCCATCAAGGGCGTGCCGATGGAACTGCTCGAGGCCGCCGAACTCGACGGCGCGAACGCCTGGCAGCGATTCACATCGGTCACCGTCCCCGCCATCCGACCGGCCCTCATCGTGGTACTGACGACGATCTCGATCGCCTCGCTGAAGGTCTTCGACATCGTCCGCACCATGACCGCCGGAAACTACGAGACCAGCGTGCTCGCCAACGAGATGTACACGCAGTTCTCGAAGTTCGAGGCCGGGCGCAGCGCTGCGCTCGCCGTCATCCTGTTCATCCTCGTGCTGCCGATCGTCATATACAACGCACGCCAGATCCAGAAGCAGCGGGAGATCCGATGAGCGACACACTCAGCAGCCCCGACCTCGAGACGGCTGCGATCACTACGGAGGGCAAGCTGACCGGGTCTGCCGCCCGCACCCGCAAGCGGCTCTCGCGTCCCTGGGCGTCGGTGGCATCCATTCTCATCGCCGTGCTGTGGACGATCCCCACACTCGGGCTGTTCATCTCGTCGTTCCGGCCGCGCGACCAGATCCTCACCAGCGGCTGGTGGGAGTTCTTCCTGAACCCGGAGGTGACGGGGGAGAACTACGTCGACGTGCTGGCATCGGGCACCACCCAGTTGACGATGCTCGAGTCGTTCGTGAACTCGATCGCCATCACGATCCCGGCCACGATCGTCCCGCTGATGATCGCCTCGATGGCGGCGTACTCGTTCGCGTGGATCGATTTCAAAGGACGCAACTTCCTGTTCATCTTCATCTTCGCGCTGCAGATCGTGCCCATCCAGATGGCCCTGGTGCCGCTGCTGAGCACGTTCTCCCGCGGCCTGAGCATCTTCGGCCTGCAGGTGACGCTGCCGCTGGGAGCCTCCGGCGGGTACGCGCAGGTCTGGTTCGCGCACACGATGTTCGCGCTGCCGCTGGCGATCTACCTGCTGCACAACTTCATGTCGGAGATCCCGAACGAGATCATCGAGGCGGCGCGGGTGGATGGCGCATCGCGCGGGCAGATCTTCTTCCGAATCGTGCTGCCGCTGACGATGCCGGCGATCGCATCGGTCGCGATCTTCCAGTTCCTGTGGGTGTGGAACGACCTGCTCGTCGCTCTCGTGTTCGCCGATGGCGGCGCGGCGCCGATCACGAAGCTGCTCGCCGAGATCACCGGCACCCGCGGCAACGACTGGCACCTGCTCACCGCCGGGGCGTTCGTGTCGATCATCGTGCCGCTGATCGTGTTCTTCGCCCTGCAGCGGTACTTCGTGCGCGGGCTGCTGGCGGGATCGACGAAGGGGTAACACGGCGCGCAAATCCGGGCGATCGCCATACGCTGGAACCATGGATTACGCCGAGCACATCGTCGACCTCGTCGGCAACACGCCACTGGTGAAGCTGCAGCGGGTCACCGAGGGCGTGGCGTGCACGGTGCTGGTCAAACTCGAGTACCTCAACCCCGGCGGCTCGTCGAAGGACCGCATCGCCACGCGCATCATCGACGCCGCCGAGGCATCCGGTGAGCTGAAGCCCGGTGGCACGATCGTCGAACCCACCAGCGGCAACACCGGTGTCGGCCTCGCGCTCGTCGCGCAGCAGCGCGGCTACCGCTGCGTGTTCGTGCTGCCCGACAAGGTCGGCGAGGACAAGATCGACGTGCTGCGGGCCTACGGCGCCGAGATCGTCATGACCCCGACATCGGTCGCGCCCGACAGCCCGGACTCGTATTACAGCGTCAGCGACCGGCTCGCGCGTGAGATCCCCGGAGCGTTCAAACCGAATCAGTACGAGAACCAGAACGGGCCGCGCAGCCACTATGAGACCACGGGGCCGGAGATCTGGCGCGACACCGACGGCACGGTCACGCACTTCGTCGCGGGGGTGGGCACCGGCGGCACGATAACCGGCACGGGGCGGTACCTGCGCGATACCTCCGACGACCGGGTGCGGATCATCGGCATCGATCCCGAGGGCAGCGTCTACTCCGGCGGAACCGGTCGCCCGTATCTCGTCGAGGGGGTCGGAGAGGATATCTGGCCGGGCACGTACGACCCCACCGTCCCGCACGAGATCGTGCCGGTCGACGACGCCGCATCGTTCGCGATGACGCGTCGCCTCGCCCGCGAAGAGGGCATCCTTGTCGGCGGGTCGAGCGGCATGGCCGTGGCCGGCGCGCTGCGTGTCGCCGCGACGCTTCCCGCGGATGCCGTCATGGTGGTGCTGCTGCCCGATGGCGGGCGCGGGTACCTGTCGAAGATCTTCAACGACTCGTGGATGCGCTCGTACGGGTTCAACGCGGTCGAAGAGGCCGAGACCGTGGCCGACGTGCTCGAAGCGCGCCGGTCTGCGCGCCCGTCGCCGGGTGCGATCCCGGATCTCGTCCACGCGCACCCCAGCGACACCGTGCATGACGCGATCAGCATGATGACGGAGTTCGGCGTCTCGCAGCTCGTCGTGCTCAGCGCCGAGCCGCCGGTGATGATGGGCGAGGTCGTCGGCACGGTCGATGAGCGCGGGCTGCTCGACCTGCTGTTCCGGGACGCGGCGAAGCCCACGGATGCCGTCGGCACGCATGTCGGGCAGCGGCTGCCACTCATCGGCATCCACGCCTCGGTCGAGCAGGCGCGCGCCGCGCTCGCCGATGCCGACGCGCTGCTGGTGACCGTCGACGGCCGCCCGCACACGGTGGTCACCCGCCAGGATCTCGTCGGCTATCTCGCGCGCTGAGACGGCGCTGCGAGGGTGCAGCGTCGCCGGAGGTAACACGGCGATGCGGAGAATCGGCGAGACGTAGGCTGAGGGCATGTCCGATCACGCCTTCGCCACCCGCGCCATCCATGCCGGTCAGGATCCCGATCCGCTCACCGGTGCGATCATCCCGCCGATCTATCAGGCCTCCACGCACGTGCAGGACGGCATCGGCAGCTTCCGATCGGGCTACGAGTACAACCGGGCGGGCAATCCGACGCGCAGTTCGCTGGAAACGCAGCTGGCAGCCCTCGAGGGCGGCGTCAGCGCGCTCTCGTTCGCCTCGGGACTCGCCGCTGAGGACGCGCTGCTGCGCGGCATCCTGCGCCCCGGCGATCACGTGCTGCTCGGCAACGACGTCTACGGCGGCACGCACCGCCTGCTGACCCACGTGCACAGCGCCTGGGGCATCGAGACGTCCACCGTCGAACTCGGAGACGTGGATGCTGCGCGCGCCGCGATCCGACCCGAGACGAAGATCGTCTGGATCGAGACGCCGAGCAATCCGCTGCTGAAGGTCATCGACATCGCCCAGACGGTCGAGTACGCGCATGCGGCCGGTGCGCTGGTCGTCGTCGACAACACGTTCGCCTCGCCGGCGCTGCAGAATCCGCTGGCGCTCGGTGCCGACATCGTCGTGCACTCGACGACGAAGTACCTCGGCGGGCACTCGGACGTGCTCGGTGGAGCGGTGATCTTCGCCGATGACCGGTTCGTCGAGCAGGTGAAGTTCCAGCAGTTCGCCGTCGGCGCGGTCTCGGCGCCGCTGGATGGCTGGCTGACGACGCGCGGGATCAAGACGCTCGCCGTGAGGATGCGCCAGCACTCCGCGAATGCGCAGGCGATCGCGGAATGGGCGGCCGCGCGCCCCGAGTTCGACACGGTCTATTACCCCGGCCTGGAGTCCCACCCCGGCCACGCGGTCGCCGCACGCCAGATGACCGGTTTCGGCGGGATGCTGTCGTTCGGGCTCGCCGCAGGGCCGGATGCCGCCCGTGCGTTCGCCGAGTCCACCGAGCTGTTCCAACTCGCCGAGTCGCTCGGCGGGGTGGAATCACTGATCGGCTACCCGCCCGACATGACGCACGCGTCGGTCCGCGGCACGGAGCTCGCCGTCCCCGAGAACGTCGTGCGGCTGTCGGTCGGCATCGAAGACGTCGCCGACCTGCTCGCCGACCTCGACGAGGGCCTGAAGCGCGTCGCCCGCTGATCGGAGCTCGCCGACGACGCGCGGATCGGGCACAATAGCCGGATGACTCGTCCGGTGCTGCTGTGGTGGGGGATCGGTGCGATCCTCGCGGCGATCGTCGTCGGCATCGTCGTGACCGGTCCGGTGGCCCCGGTGATCGACAGCGGCTGGAACGCACTGATGGTCGACGTGCGCGGTGCGTTCCTCATCGGGGTCGCGGGGGTTTTCGACCGGATCGGCGGCGGCTGGATTGCGAGCTACCTCATTCCGCTCGTGATCCTCGCTGCGCTGCTGCTGGCCCGACGCTGGCGAGCCGCCGTCTTCGTCGCGGTGACGCTGCTAGTGAGCGTCGCCGCGGTGCAGCTCCTGAAGGGCCTGTTCGCGCGAGCGCGGCCCGAGAGCATGCTCGTCACCTCGGATTTCGGTTCATTCCCCAGCGGGCATACAGCGAACGCGGCGACTCTGGCGGCGCTCGCTGTGCTGCTGTTCCCGCGGCTGTGGGTGCTGATCGTCGCTGTCGCCTGGACGCTCGCCATGGCGCTCTCGCGCACCGTCGTCTCGGCGCATTGGCTGAGCGACACGATCGGCGGGATGCTGATCGGCGCCGGCGTCACGCTGGTGATGGCCGGGTTCGTGCTCACTTGGGCGCGATCGCGCGGCGCACAGCCGGATCTGCCGCGCGCGGAGCCGG
>JBQDFB010000012.1:15128-44298 GCA_052085045.1 Microbacteriaceae bacterium
AGCCGGATCTGCCGCGCGCGGAGCCGGGCACATGACCAGCATCCGTCCCTATCGTGCCGCCGACCGGGCCGCGCTGCTCGATATCTGCGTGAAGACGGCTGATTCGGGGCGCGACGCGACCGGGCTCTTCGACGATGACGACCTGTGGGGGCTGATCTTCGCGGTGCCCTATGCCGAACGAGACCCCGGTCTGACGTGGGTCGTCGAGGCGGATGATGGGCGGGTCATCGGCTACATCGTCGCCACCGACGACACAGAGGCGTTCGAGCGGTGGTTCCGTGACGACTGGTGGCCGCCGTTCGCCGAGCGCTTCCCCCGGCCGGACGAGGCGCAGACGCGCGAGCAGCACATCGTCGCGTATGCCTATGGACGCGGGCCGGGGTGCGAGCCGAACGCGACAGCGCACCCCGCGCACCTGCACATCGATCTGCTGCCCGAGACGCAGGGCCAGGGGGCCGGGCGCGCGCTCGTCGAGACGCTGTTCGCCGAGCTGCGCAGACGCGGGGTGCCCGGAGTTCATCTCGGTGTGAACCCCGACAACGCCGGAGCCGTGAAGTTCTACGAGCGGATCGGGATGCAGCAGCTGCCCTCATCGGACGACGGGCTGCAGTTCGGCGTGCGGTTCTGACCCGTCCAGGTCGCGATTTCTGCCGCTCTGGCGCGGGCAAAACGGCGACTTTCGCGACCTGAACATGGGGGGCGGGAACGACTGAGGGCCCCCGCTGCGCGGGAGCCCTCAGCCTTTTTGGCGGTGACGGAGGGATTCGAACCCTCGGTTGCTTGCACAACACACGCTTTCCAAGCGTGCTCCTTCGGCCGCTCGGACACGTCACCAGGAAACAACCTGAACAGTCTATCCGATCGAATCTGCGCCCCGTGCCAGCGCAGACGGCCCTCTAAAATGGAGGCACCGGGCGGGACCCGAACAGGAGAGCACGTGACCGAGCCATCGCACCGACGAAAATGGATGCTGCAGATGCAGCAGCCCGTCCCTCCCGCGACCGTGTTCGACCGCGCGGCGTTCCTCGTCGGGGCTGCGGCGGCGATCTGGCTCGCCGTCATCATTGGAATCCAGGGGGTTCGCACCCCGTGGGCGCTCGTGTGGTTCATCCCGATCTGGGCGATCACGGCATACCTCGTCCTGCCGCGGCTGCACCGGCTGCTGTCGGACCTCTACGTGCCGGACTACTTCTTCGGGCGCACCCGCACGGGCGACGGTCTGCTCGGCGACCCGGTGAACCTCGGCATCGACGGTTCGGCAGCCCAGCTTGACGAAGCCATGACCGCAGCCGGCTGGCATCACGCAGACGAGATCACCGCGGCATCCACCTGGCGCATCATCACATCTACCCTCACCCGGCGCAGCTACCCGAGCGCGCCGGTGTCGCCGCTGATGCTGTTCGGCCGTCGGCAGGATGTCGCCTATCAGCAAGAGGTCGCCGGAAACCCGAAGCAGCGCCACCACGTGCGGTTCTGGCACTGCCCGCCCGGATGGCTGCTGCCGGGCGGTGCGCACGCGGACTGGCTGGGGGCTGCGACCTACGACACCGACGTCGGCATCTCGTTCTTCACCCTGCAGGTGACCCACCGCATCGACGAGAACACCGATGTCGAGCGCGATCACGTCGTCTCCACGGTCAATGAGGCGACCCCCGCCGTCACGATGCGCACACTGCACGACTTCACGACCGGCTATCACTCCCGCAACGGCGGCGGAGACCGGTTCGTGACCGACGGGAACCTGCCCATCATCGACGTCACCGGCGTCGAGCACCGGATGCCGACCGAGCAGCAGTCGGCGCCCGCGCCGACCATCGCACGAGTGCCGCTGACCGTGGCCGCAGCCGTGGGGCTCATCGTGCTGGTCGCGCTGATCCAACTGATCGACACCTTCCTCGATCGTGAACTGTGGCAGACCTTCGAAGAAGCGGATCCGTACGAGATCGCTGCGGTTCTCATGGTTCTCGGCCTGTACTCGGCGTTCATGATCGCGCAGCTGATCATGGCGGCCATGGTGCTGCGGCGTGGCCGCCGATCACGCGCCGCCCTCATCGTGCTGGTCACCCTGGGCATCGTGTTCATGGCGATCGACTACCTCGACGGCAGTACCGTGCTCGGGCTGGACTGGGCGCTGCTGACAGCATCCGTGCAGTGCATCACGCTGCTGTGCCTCTCGAGCGAGTCCGCTGGCGCCTGGGCGAGGCGCAACGCGAAGAAAGATGACCCGCTCGAACCTAAAATTGCAGGGTGAGCACTCCCAAGATCGTCCTGTTCTACGCCTTCGCGCCCCTCGCCGATCCCGAGGCGATCAAGGTCTGGCAGCGCGATGTGGGCGAAGCCCTCGGCCTGCGCGGGCGCGTGATCATCTCTGAGCACGGCATCAACGGCACCCTCGGCGGCGATCTTCCGGTGCTCAAGAAATGGGTCCGCTCCTTCCGCTCATACGCGGCTTTCACCGATGCCGACATCAAGTGGAGCGCGGGCACCGGGCTGGATGCCGACGGCCGCAGCCTCGACTTCCCCAAACTCAGCGTGAAGGTGCGCGACGAGATCGTCTCCTTCGGCGCTCCCGGTGAGCTTCGCGTCGACGAGGACGGCGTTGTCGGCGGCGGAACGCATCTCTCGCCGGAAGACCTCCACGAACTCGTCGCGTCCCGAGATGACGTCGTCTTCTTCGACGGACGCAATGCGCTCGAAGCCGAGATCGGCCGCTTCAAGGGAGCCGTCGTGCCCGACACCGAAACGACCCGCGACTTCGTGCAGCTGCTTGATTCCGGCGCGTACGACGACCTCAAGGGCAGACCGGTCGTCACCTACTGCACCGGCGGCATCCGCTGCGAAGTGCTCTCGAGCCTGATGGTCTCGCGCGGCTTCGGCGAGGTCTACCAGCTCGACGGAGGCATCGTCCGCTACGGCGAGAAGTACGGTGACGACGGCCTCTGGGAGGGATCGCTGTACGTCTTCGACAAGCGCGGATCGGTCGACTTCAGCGACCACACGGCCGTCGTCGGGCAGTGCGCCGGATGCGGCGCCGCCACGAACCGGACAGCGAACTGCCCCGAGCTCTCCTGCCGCCGCCAGTTCGTGGTGTGCGCGGCGTGCGACGCTGTCGCCTGTGACGAGCACAAGAGCGCATCCACACCTCAGACCGCCTGAGTCGGCACGCTGCGTGACGGCTCAGACGCGAACAGCGACCGCGGCAGCACCGTGGCGCCGAACCTGTCGCCGGCATCGACGCTGCGCCGAAGGTCCGCGGTGATGCGACCGAGCGCCGCCGCGAGGTCACCGGAGGCGTCGGCCGATCGGGCGAAGCTGGCCTGCTCCACGGCGCGGACCAGCCGGTCGACGTCAGCGACATCCGCCCCCTGCTCCACCACCTGCGCGCCGCGGGTGCGGGGTGTGTCGGCATCCGACACGGGCAACCGCAGATCGAGCATCGTCGCCTCCAGCTCCCGCCAGGCGGATGCTGCGTCGCCGTGACGAGCCCGCCGCATCCTTCCGGCGCGAACGCCGACCCGGACGAACAGCGGCAGCAGCAGAATCAGCAGGATGCCGCCCGCCACGAGCACGACCGGTGTCGGATCGAGCTGTCGCAGCGGATCCGTACCCGTCGAGGTCACGTCGTCCGGATCCTCGTCGAGCGCGGGATCGCGAGACGGGGCGGCGGACGGCTCCTCAGACGGCTCGGGCGCATTCGGATCCGTCGTCGTGCCGCCTTCGGTCGTGGCGGGCAGGTAGTCGGTCGGAACTCCCAGCGACGCGGTCGGCTCGAACGGCACCCAGCCGATGCCGTCGAAGTGCACCTCCGGCCAGGCGTGCAGCTGGTCGCTGCTGACGGTGTAGATCGACTCGTCGCCCCGCTGCTCATCTGTGAGAGAACCGGGCAGGTAGCCGACGACGATCCGCACCTGCATGTCGAGCGACTGTGCCATCAGCGCGAATGCGCCGGCGAAATGGACGCAGTAACCAGAGCGCACCTGCAGGAACTCCTCGACCGCGTCGGTGCCTGTTCCATCGAAGTCGCCGTCCACCGGAGCGTCCAGCGAGTACTCGAACTGCGAGCGGAACCAGTTCTGCATCGCGACGAGCTTGTCGTAGTCGGTCGCGGCGTCGGCGGTGACCTCGCGCGTCGTCGCAGCGATGAAATCAGGCACATCCACAGCGCTCCGCCGCGACGCCGACGTCGCCTGGATCTGCTCCTGCGTCGGCTCCACGATCTGAGAGGTCACCGTGTAGTCCTCGTCCGCAGCATCCCGGCGCTCTGATGTCACGGTGCGGTTGAGGGGCATCGCCTGCCATCCCGACGCGAGGCCGACAGCCTTCGTCGCCGCGTACGGCACGGGCAGCAGCGACCCCGAGATGCCGGTGATACGGATCGAGGTGCGGCGTTCTTCTGTCTCGATCTGCTCGGACCAGTCCGGGCCGCCGAAGCCGTCCGAGACGGGCTGGAGGGTGCTCTCATCCGGACTCCAGGTCGAGCCGTCGAAGTCTGAGAGGGTCGCCACCCGCAGGTACGGCGCGGCGGGAGCGTCGGTCGCGAGCGTGATGACCGTGAACGGTGTCGGACGCCGGAGGTCCTCGCCCAGGCTCAGCGACGGATCGATCCGCGCGCTCGTGCCCGCCCCGACCCACGTCGACGAGATCGGCAGCACCGGCGTCACCACGAGCGCAGCCGCGATCGCCGCAGCGCCCGTGCCGAGGGCGACGCTGGTGGACGCTCGTCGCTGCCGCTGATCACCATGACGGATGCTGTGCCGCAGCAGGAACAGGGCCAGCAGTGCGAGCAGTACGAACCACGGAAGGTTCGCGTCGCCGAGAGTGATGATCATCGGAATCGCTCCGACGACGGCCACGAGGAGGATCGTGGGCAGGGCGAACCGCGCGGCGATGAGCTGGTCGATGAGAATCGCGATCACTGCGAACCCGATTCCGAGCACGGCGCGGAGCGACGCAGTATCGGCCAGCGGGGCGGTGCCGAACTGCACCTGCTCCACGGCATCCATGGCCAGTCGACCGAGCGTCGACAGTGTCGTGCCCGTCGGGATGACGCTCAGCAGCGCCCCCTGCGGCACCAGCAGCAGTGTCACCGCCATGATGCTCACGACCAATTGGGCGAGGACGGGCAAGGGGCCGTCGGCGAATCGGCCCCAGCGCACCAGCCGCAGGATCATGCCCGTCGCGACGACAACGGCGATCAGGACCACGCTGATGAGCGACCACGGGCCGGCCGCGATCACCGCGGTGTACGGCCACAGCACCACGAGGCTCGCGCAGACCGAGAGCAGGGCGGCCGCCAGGGTGCGATCGCGCCGCCGGGTGCGCAGCTCGATGTCGATCGGGGTGCGATCTGCGGCCCGAGTCTCAGCGCGGAACATGCCCGCCTCCCGGTGCCACGTGTCCGGCCAGGGCGTCATCCCACGTGCTCGCAACGTCGTCATCGAGCTCCGCGGTCGACCAGCCTCGCAGAGCTGCAGCCGCGGCTGCCCCGGGCTGCGGCGCCGTCATGAGCAGGATCGGCGCGCCGGCGCCGCCGTGCCGCATCCGGTCGGCGTCGGCCTCGTCGAGGCTCCCGGTGATGACGACGAGGGGACCCGGGGGCGTCCCATCGAGCAGGGCGGCGATTTCGCGAGGCTCGCCCTGCGGGCGCACCATCGCGAGCGCGACGAGCAGCGAATCGCGATCGTCCTCCTGGCCGCGCAGGGCACCGAGCACGGTTCCCGCGGAGTCGCGGACGTCCACGCTGTAACCCTCCTGCACGAGATGCAGCGCAACGGAGGCGCAGGCGGTCACGGCGGCCTCGAACGCGGCATCCGCTCCGGTCTCGGGGGAATCCCATCGGCGAGCGGCGCGGTCGAGGACGACGATCGCATCGGGGCTCGCCTCCTCCTCTTCCTGACGCACCATGAGATCGCCGCGGTGAGCAGTGGCGCGCCAATGAATACGGCGCATCGAGTCCCCGGACACGTACTTGCGCGGCGACAGGTTGTCGCTGCCCTGCCCGAGCCGCGATGAGGCGGTGTGCGCCGTGCCTCCGGCTGCCCCGACGTCACCGCTCATCGGTGCGAGGGGCACCACTTCGGGCACGACCGTCACCGTGCGGGAATCACCGAATTCCTGCACGCGCTGCGCGAGACCGAACGGGTCGGCGGTTCGCAGTGACAGCGGCCCGACCGACCAGACGCCCCGCCGGACGCCGGTGATGCTGTAGCGGATGTGGGTGCCGTTGTCGGTGGGGAACTCGCCCTCGGCATCTCCGGCCACGGCATCCGGAAGCTTGTCCTGCCATGTGCCGAACGGCACTCTCAGGGCACGCAGATCGAACCGCACGGCCACCTGAGACTCCTCGCCGACGGTGAGCAGGTCCGTGGAGATGCGGCGGGTGACGGCACCGCTGCGCCGCGGCATCCGCACGACGATGACCGCGAAGATCACGAGCGCGAACAGCAGAACGGCGAGGTACAGCAGGATCGGCGCGGCGAACACGTTGGCGGCGATCGCGCACAGGAGCCCCGTCAGCAGCGCGGCGACGCCGCGGAGGGTCAGAGGTCTGCCGGAGCGCATGATCTCAGGCGCGGGCGGTGAGCGGCACCCGGACGCGCTCCACGATCTGACGCAGGGCCGCCTCGACCGGCTGCGCGCCGGCCCGGTGCACACCGCGGGCGGGAAGCAGCCGGTGAGCGAAGACGGGCAGGATGAGTGCGGTGAGGTCATCGGGGATGACGAACCCGCGACCGTCGAGCGCCGCCCACACCTTCGCGGCACGAACGAGCTGCAGCGTCGCCCGAGGACTCGCCCCGAGGTGCAGGCTCGGATCGCTGCGGGTGGCCTGCGCGAGCGCCACTGCATACTCCTCGACGGCGGGGGAGACGTGCACCGAGCGCGCCCAGCCGATCATGCGGGTGACGGCGGCGGCGTCGGTCACGGGTCGGATCGCGGCGAGCGGGTTCACGCTGTCGCGCTGGCGGAGCATGAGCGCTTCGGCCGCGGCATCCGGGTACCCCATCGAGATGCGCATCATGAAGCGGTCGCGCTGCGCCTCCGGCAGCGCGTAGGTGCCCTCCATCTCGAGCGGATTCTGCGTTGCGACTACCAGGAACGGATCGGGGAGCATGTGCGTGCGCCCGTCGACGGTGACCTGTCCCTCCTCCATCGCCTCCAGCAGCGCGGACTGGGTCTTCGGAGAGGAGCGGTTGATCTCGTCGGCGAGCACGATCTGCGCGAACACCGCACCCGGCTTGAACTCGAACTCCCGGTCGACCGGGTTGTACACCGAGACGCCGGTGACATCGCTCGGCAGCAGGTCGGGGGTGAACTGGATGCGGCGCACCGTGGCATCCACGCTCGCCGCCAGTGCGCGCGCCAGCATCGTCTTACCGACGCCGGGCACATCTTCGATGAGCAGGTGGCCCTCGGCGAGCAGGCAGACCAGGGCACTGCGTACGGCATCTTCTTTGCCATCGATCACGTCGCCGACGGATGCCAGGATCGCTGACGTCTGCGTCGCGAACTGCTCGGACGTGATCTCGGGTTCGGTGTCGTGCAGGTCGTCCATGCGCTCCCTCTCGCCCGACGTCGGGTGTTCTTTGATCGTAACCCCGTCGGGGAGACGCCGGGCGGCCGGTTCTCGTTGCCGCCGCGGTGCAGGTAGACTTGCCTGCGGCTCTCCGCGTGGCAGCATCCAGGCCAATTCCCCCAGGACGGAAACGTAGCAAGGGTAACCGGGCTCTGCTGGGTGCGCGGAGAGTCCTTTTCTTTCTGCAGGCCGTTTCTGCGGATGCCTGATGTTCCACAGGTTCACCTGCGAGGATCATGGTGTGACCACTCCCGTCGCCCGCTCGCGCCCCAGCGTCATCGCACGCTTCGCGTCTCCGATCGCGCTCGTGGCCCTGATGTGGGTGATCCAGCTCGCGGATGCGATCCTGCCGGGTTCGTTCACCGGATTCGGGCTGCGCTCATGGGATCTCGGCGGTCTGCCGGGGATCGTGCTCGGACCGCTGCTGCACTCCGGGTGGCCGCATCTGATCGGCAACACGCTGCCGCTGCTCGTGCTCGGATGCCTGGTCGCCGTCGAGGGCGCAGGCAGGTTCTGGCTCGTCACTGCCGTCGTCACGGTGGTCGGCGGCGCGGGAACGTGGCTGGTCAACGCACCCGGCACCCTGACCGTCGGAGCCTCAGGGCTCGTGTTCGGCTACTTCGCGTATGTCGTCGTGCGAGTTTTCTCTCCGCGGCCGATCGCCCATCGCCTCGTCTACGCCCTCATCGCCCTCATCGTCATCGTGCTCTACGGCGGATCGATGCTGGCCGGCATCGTCGGGGTGAGTGCCGGAGTGTCCTGGCAGGCACACCTGTTCGGCGGGATCGGCGGCGCGGCGGCTGCGCTGTTCGGCATTCGCGACCGCGGAGCACCGGCCGCGTGAGCGGTCGCGCCCGCACGCGCCGGCGCGCCCGTCGCCGCGGCTGGCTCCCCGGCATCCTCCTCGGCGGAGCCACACTCGTCGTCCTGTTGGCGGTTCTCGTACCGCTCGCGGCCTCGCGTGCGCCGCTGGAGCTCTGCGCATCGGAACCCGCGTCCTTCCCGCACTCGGGCGTCGAGGGGTGGGACGGCGAGCAGCTCGAGAACGCGGCCGTCATCGTGCGCACCGCGACAGCACGGGGATTCGGGCGTGAGGGGCAGATCATCGGGGTGATGGCGGCGATGGGTGAGAGCAGCCTGCACAACATCGACTACGGCGATTGGGAGACCTCGGGCATCACCAATCCCGACGGCACCCGCACCAGCAGCATCGGGCTGTTCCAGCAGCAGGACTGGTGGGGGAGCGCTGAGGAGCGGATGGACCCGGCGACGTCCGCCGGACTCTTCTACGCCCGGCTGGCAGGGCTGCGCGGATGGCAGGACCTGGAGCCCACGATCGCGATCCATCGCGTGCAGATCAATGACGATCCCGGGCACTACGAGCGTTTCGAGGCGGACGCCGCCACCGTCGTCGATGCGCTGTCTGGACCCTGCCCGACCTGAGCGGACACGTCGTAAGCTGACACCGTGGCGCGGAGCATCTACATCACCTCGGCCGAAGGTCATTCCGGCAAGTCCACCATCGCTCTGGGCGCGCTCGACGCGCTCATGCGCGCGACTCCGCGGGTGGGCGTCTTCCGACCCATCGCGCGGTCGTCGGCAGAGCGCGACTACGTGCTGGAGCTCATGCTCGCCCACGACAGCGTGCACCTCGACTACGACGACTGCGTCGGCGTCACCTACGACGAGGTCCGCGACGACCCGGAGCGGGCGCTCGGGACGATCGTCGGGCGCTTCAAAGCAGTCGAGGCGCAGTGCGATGCCGTCGTCATCATCGGCAGCGACTACACCGATGTCGCCAGTCCTGCCGAGCTCGGGTA
This sequence comes from Microbacteriaceae bacterium, assembly GCA_052085045.1. Lineage (GTDB taxonomy): Bacteria > Actinomycetota > Actinomycetes > Actinomycetales > Microbacteriaceae > Microbacterium. The sequence continues at coordinate 24,522 of JBQDFB010000012.1, forward strand.
CAACGCGCGCATCGCCGCGAACCTCGGCGCACCGGTGCTGCTCGTCCTCGGCGGCCGCGATCAGCAGGCGAGGGCGGAGCAGCTGGGCACCTCCACCGCTCGCACACCGTCGGCGGTGGGGCAGATCGCGTCGCTCGCGCTCGCCGAATTGCGTGCCGAGCGCGCCGAGCTGTTCGCCGTGATCGTCAACCGCGCCGACCCCGACGCCCTGCAGCCGACCGTCGATGCGATCCGCGGCGTGCAGGAGCAGACGACGCCGGTGTGGGCGATCCCCGAGGACCGTACGCTCGTGGCTCCATCGATCCGCGGCATCCTGTCCGCCGTCGATGGACGTCTGGTCAAGGGGGATGCCGATCTGCTCACCCGCGAGGTGCTCAGCGTCGTCGTCGCGGGCATGTCGATGGTCAACGTCCTTCCCCGGCTCACAGACGACGCGGTCGTCGTCGTGCCGGCTGACCGCACCGAGGTGCTGCTGGCGCTGCTGCTGGCTGATGCCTCCGGCACCTTCCCCTCGATCGCCGGCATCATCCTCAACGGGCCGTTCCCGCTTCCGGACGCCATCGAGAAGCTCCTCGACGGGCTCGCCTCCCGCGTGCCGATCATCGCCACCGATCATGGCACCTACGACACGGCTGTGCGGGTGATGGGGGCGCGCGGCCGGCTGGCGGCCGATTCCCGGCATCGCTACGACCGTGCCCTTGGCCTGTTCCAGACGCACGTCGACATCGCCGAGCTGACCACGCAACTGGGCCTGGCCGAATCGAAGGTCGTCACCCCGCTCATGTTCGAGTATGGGCTGATCGAGCGCGCCCACGCCGGCCGGAAGCGGATCGTGCTGCCCGAAGGAGAGGACGATCGCATCCTGCGCGCCGCTGGCACGCTCATCGCACGCGACGTGGCCGACCTCACGATCCTCGGCGACGAGGCCGTGATCCGGGCCAGGGCGATCGAGCTCGGCGTCGACATCGGTGCGGCCCAGATCATCAGCCCCACCGACTCGTCGTACGTGGACAGATTCGCGGAGGAATACGCACGGCTGCGCGCGCACAAGGGCGTCACGCTGGGGCAGGCTGCAGACACGGTGACCGATGTGTCGTACTTCGGCACGATGATGGTGCACCTCGGCCTCGCAGACGGCATGGTGTCCGGTGCCATGCACACCACGGCGCACACGATCCGGCCGTCGTTCGAGATCATCAAGACGAAGCCGGGGGTGGAGGTCGTCTCCAGCGTCTTCCTCATGGCCCTCGCCGATCGGGTGCTCGTCTACGGCGACTGCGCTGTGATACCCGATCCGACGAGCATGCAGTTGGCCGACATCGCCGTTTCCTCTGCGCAGACCGCGCAGCAGTTCGGCATCGAGCCGCGTGTCGCGATGCTGTCGTATTCGACGGGGGCGTCCGGGACCGGTGCGGATGTCGACAAGGTGCGCGAGGCCACGGCGCTCGTGCGCGAAAGAGCACCCGAGCTGCCGGTCGATGGGCCGCTCCAGTACGACGCGGCCGCCGACGCCGCCGTCGCTGCGGCGAAGATGCCGGAATCGACGGTGGCGGGGCGGGCGACGGTGTTCGTCTTCCCCGATCTGAACACCGGCAACAACACCTACAAGGCGGTGCAGCGCTCGGCCGGCGCCGTGGCCATCGGCCCGGTGCTGCAAGGTCTGAACAAGCCGATCAACGACCTCTCGCGCGGCGCGCTGGTCGACGACATCGTCAACACCGTCGCGATCACCGCGATCCAGGCGCAGGGAGGCGCGGCATGACGCTTCGTCTCGCTGCGCTCGCTCAGCGCGTTTCGTCTCGCTGTGCTCGCTCAACGACCCAGAGTCGGCTGGAGGCCCCATGAGCGTCGTCCTCGTCATCAACAGCGGTTCTTCTTCGCTGAAGTACAGCCTCATGGATATGGAGCGTGAGGTGCCGCTCGGCGAGGGCCTCATCGAACGGATCGGTCAGGACTCCGGCGAGATCTCCCACACCGTTCGCCGCGTCGGTGCCGAAGGCGAACCGGCCCCGACGATGCTCGATTCCACGCACCGCACGCAGCAGCAGGTCGCCGATCATGACGAGGCGATGGCCGTGATGCTCGAGCAGTTCGCCGAGCACGGGCCGCAGCTGACCGAGCATCCGCCGATCGCCGTCGGGCATCGTGTCGTCCACGGCGGCGCCCGGTTCTTCGCGCCGACGCTCATCGACGATCTCGTCGAGATCAACATCGAAGACCTGTCGGTGCTCGCGCCGTTGCACAACCCCGGCGCAGTGGCCGGCATCCGCGCGGGGCGCCGGATGTTCGCCGACGTGCCGCACGTGGCGATCTTCGACACCGCTTTTCACCAGACGCTGCCGCCGGCCGCCTATACCTATGCGATCGACCGCTCGGTCGCCGAGCGGCACCGCATCCGCCGATATGGATTCCACGGCACCAGCCACAAGTATGTCTCTGAGCAGGCGGCGGCCTTCCTCGGCCGCCCGCTGGACGAGCTGAAGCAGATCGTCTTCCACCTCGGCAACGGAGCCTCGGTCACCGCGGTCGACGGCGGCCGATCGGTGGAGACCTCGATGGGCATGACCCCGCTCGAGGGTCTCGTGATGGGCACTCGCTCCGGCGACCTCGACCCTGCGGTCGTGTTGCATCTCGCACGGGCGGCACAACTCGACGATGCCGAGATCGACACGCTCCTGAACAAGCAGAGCGGGATGCTGGGGCTCGCCGGCCGCGTCGACATGCGCGACATCCTTGCCGGCGTCGACGCGGGAGAAGAAGCGGCGACGCTCGCTTTCGACGTCTACATCCACCGCCTGCGCGCGTACGCCGGTGCGTACATCGCCCAACTCGGTGGCGTCGATGTCATCTCGTTCACCGCGGGTGTCGGCGAGAACGCCGCGAAAGTGCGTGCCGCGTCGATGGCCACGCTGGGTTTCCTCGGCATCGAGATCGATCCCGATCGCAATGCGGCCCGAGCACCCGGCACCCGGCGCATCTCCGCCGAGTCATCCGCCGTCGACGTCCTCGTCGTGCCCACCGACGAAGAAGTCGAGATCGCGCGGCAGGCGCTCAGCCTGACCTGAGCGGTGCGGGTTCCCGCGATCAGGCTGCACCGCTACGCTTGCAGAAGGCACGGAGAGGTGCCGGCATCATTCCTGTTTCTCACGTCTTGGAGTGCTGAGTGCCCGAGAACCTGCCCGATCTCCGCCGCGCCGAAGGCGTCCTGTTCGACCTCGACGGCGTGCTCACCCCGACCGCCGAAGTGCATATGCGCGCTTGGAAGGCGGTGTTCGACGAGGTGTTCGCGCAGTGGGGCATCACCCCGGCGTACACCGAAGCCGACTACTACGCCCATGTCGACGGCAAGAAGCGCTACGACGGGGTCGCGAGCGTGCTGCGCAGCCGCAACGTCGAGATCCCGTGGGGCGATGCGAGCGATCTGCCGGAGGTGGACTCGGTCTGCGGGATCGGCAACCGCAAGAACGCGGCATTCGCGTCGGCGCTGCACCGCGAAGGCATCGCGCCGTACCCGGGGTCGCTGGAGCTCATCCGACAACTGCACGAAGAAGGCATCCCGCAGGGCATCGTGTCGAGTTCTCAGAACGCCGAGGCCGTGCTGGAGAAAGCCGGCATCCGCGACTTCTTCACCGTTGTCATCGACGGGCGGGTCGCCGAGCGCGACGCGCTCGCCTCGAAGCCCGCGCCGGACATGTTCCGCGCCGGTGCCGTCGCGCTCGGCGTGACCCCCGGTGCCAGCGTCGCGGTGGAAGACGCGCTGGCGGGGGTGGCATCGGCCGTCGCAGCCGGCTTCGCCGTCGTCGTCGGCGTCGACCGCGGTGCCGGTGCCGACGAGCTTCGTGCGGCCGGTGCCACCGATATCGTCGATGATCTCGCCGGGCTGCTCCTCAGCCCGAAGCCCGACGACAGCGAGGAGAGCGCATGATCGACCGCGACCGCTTCCCGGTGGACCCGTGGCGCCTCACCGAGACACGCTACGGAGAGGACGGCGTCTCCGAGACGCTCTTCGCGGTCGGCAACGGCTACCTCGGACTGCGCGGCAACCACATCGAGGGGCGCGGTGCCCACGAGCACGGCACATTCCTCAACGGGCTGCACGAGACCTGGCCGATCCGGCACGCCGAGCAGGCGTACGGATTCGCCGAGGTCGGGCAGACGATCGTCAACGCACCGGATGCCAAGATCATGCGCGTCTACGTCGACGACGAGCCGATCTCCTTCGACGAGGCCGAGGTCCGCGAGTACGAGCGCACGCTCGACATGCGCACCGGCGTGCTCGAGCGCAGCTTTGTGTGGGAGACGCCGTCCGGCAAACGCATCCGCATCCGCGACGAGCGCATGGTGAGCTTCGAGGAGCGTCACCTCGCGATCCTGCGCATCGAGGTGACGGTCGAGAACGCGGATGCGCCGGTGACGATCAGCTGCCAGCTGCTGAACCGTCAGGATGGCGGCGACGTGTACGGCGGCACGCCGGTCGCCGCGCAGAAGAAGGCCGGATTCGATCCGCGCAAGACCGAGAAGATCACCGAACGCGTGCTCGAACCGGTCGAGTACTGGCAGGACGGACTGCGCTCGGCGCTGTCGTACCAGGTGGCCGATTCGGGCATGACGGTCGCACTCGTCGCCGACCACGTGATCGCGACGGACAACGAGTACAGCGCGCGCACCCTGATCGAGCCGGACATCGCCAAGAACGTGTTCCGGGTGCAGGCCAAGGCCGGAATCCCCATCACGATCACGAAGCTCGTCAGCTATCACACCTCGCGCGGCGTTCCGGCCCGCGAACTCGTCGACAGGTGCCGCCGGTCGCTCGATCGCGCTGAGATCGAGGGGGTGCCGACCCAGTTCGAACGTCAGCGGGAGTGGCTGGCGGGCTTCTGGGATCGTTCGGATGTCGTCATCGAGGGGCATGACGATCTGCAGCAGGCGACGCGGTGGTGTCTGTTCCAGCTCGCTCAGGCCTCGGCGCGGGCCGACGGCACCGGAGTTCCGGCGAAGGGTGTCTCGGGCTCCGGCTACAGCGGCCACTATTTCTGGGACACCGAGATCTACGTGCTGCCGTTCCTGACCTACACGACCCCGCAGTGGGCCCGCAACGCCCTGCGCGCGCGGGTCGTCATGCTTCCGGCTGCCCGTCGCCGGGCGGCGCAGCTCAATGAGGCCGGCGCGCTGTTCCCCTGGCGGACGATCAACGGCGAGGAGGCGTCGGCCTACTACGCCGCCGGCACAGCGCAGTACCATATCAACGCCGACGTCAGCTTCGCGCTCGGCAAGTATGTGCGCGCCACCGGCGATGAGGACTTCCTGCGGCGCGAGGGCGTCGATATCGCCGTCGAGTCGGCGCGGCTATGGGCGACGCTCGGGTTCTGGCGCGGCTCGAACGGCGACGCGACGTTCCATATCCACGGCGTGACCGGGCCGGATGAGTACACGACAGTCGTCAACGACAACCTCTTCACCAACGTCATGGCGCGGTACAACCTCCGGTACGCCGCGCGCGTGGTGCGCGAGATCGAGCACGAAGATCCGCAGGCGTACGCGGGCATCGTCGAGCGCACCGGCCTGGATGCCGGTGAGCCGGATGCTTGGGATCGCGCCGCCGAGGCGATCTTCATCCCGTACAGCGAGAGCCTCGGCATCCATCCGCAGGACGCTATGTTCCTCGAACGTGAGGTCTGGGACCTCGAGCACACCCCCGCCGAGCAGCATCCGCTGTTGCTGCATTTCCACCCGCTGGTGATCTACCGGTTCCAGGTGCTCAAGCAGGCCGATGTGGTGCTCGCCCTGTTCCTGCAGGGCAATCACTTCACAGCCGAGGAGAAGCGTGCCGATTTCGAGTACTACGACCCGCTGACCACAGGAGATTCGACGCTCTCGGCGGTCGTGCAGTCGGTGCTCGCCGCGGAGGTCGGTTACCAGGATCTCGCGAGGAAGTACTTCGAGCAGTCGCTGTTCGTCGACCTCGGCGACCTGCACCACAACGCCTCCGACGGTGTGCACGTGGCTTCGGCGGGCGGCGTGTGGACCGCGCTGGTGTCCGGATTCGGCGGGATGCGCGACCATGCCGGCGAACTCAGCTTCGATCCGCGTCTGCCGGAGGACTGGCCGTCGCTCTCGTTCCGGATGCAGTGGCAGCAGGCATCGCTGCAGGTGAGGATCACTCGCGACGAGTTGCGCGTGAGTGTGCGCGACGGCGATCCTGTCACCTTCACGGTGCGGGGCGCGGAGTACTGGGCATCGGAGGACTCCGAGGCGGTTGTTCCCCTGGCCGATCAGGGGCCGGTTCTGCCCGGACGGCCGCGACTCGGACAGTTCGAGGGCGCCCGTCGCGACGATGGCACGCGCATCTCGGCATCCGTCCCGGTGGTCACGAGCAGCTTTCCGGTGTACACGGCATTCGAGGATTGACGGCGCGCGTGGTGCGATGCGCTGAGCCTGCCGACGTGCGATGCGCTGAGCCTGCCGAAGTGTCGGTGGCACACCGTAGGCTGGACGAGTGACCACAGCCCTCTACCGCCGCTACCGGCCCGAGACCTTCGGGGAGATGATCGGCCAGTCGCAGGTGACCGATCCGCTGATGACGGCGCTGCGCGGTGACCGTGTCGGTCATGCGTATCTGTTCTCGGGCCCGCGCGGGTGCGGAAAGACCACGTCAGCCCGCATTCTCGCCCGTTGCCTGAACTGCGCTGAGGGGCCGACGGACACCCCGTGCGGCACGTGCCCGAGCTGCGTCGAACTGTCGCGCTCCGGTGGCGGCTCTCTCGATGTCGTCGAGATCGACGCAGCCAGCCACAATGGCGTCGACGACGCCCGCGACCTGCGCGAGCGCGCCACGTTCGCACCGAGTCGTGACCGGTACAAGATCTTCATCCTCGACGAGGCGCACATGGTCACCCCGCAGGGGTTCAACGCCCTGCTCAAGCTCGTCGAAGAGCCCCCCGAGCACGTCAAGTTCATCTTCGCGACGACCGAGCCCGACAAGGTTCTCGGCACGATCCGTTCGCGCACGCACCACTATCCGTTCCGGCTCGTGCCGCCGGCGGCGATGCTCGAGTATGTTGAGAAGCTCTGCGCCGAAGAGGGCGTGCAGGTCGCTCAGGGCGTGCTGCCGCTCGTCGTGCGCGCCGGTGGTGGGTCACCTCGCGACACTCTGTCGCTGCTCGATCAGCTCATCGCCGGGTCCGACGGCGACTCGGTGACCTATGAGCGGGCCGTCTCCCTGCTCGGCTATACGCACGGTGCGCTGCTCGACGAGATCGTCGATGCGCTCGCCGCAGGGGATGCCGCGGCCGCCTTCCCTGCGATCGACAGGGTCGTCCAGACCGGGCAGGATCCACGCCGGTTCGTGGACGATCTGCTCGAGCGACTGCGCGATCTGATCGTCATCGCTGCGGTGGGGGATGGAGCATCCGCCGTGCTCCGTGGTCTCGCCCAGGACGAGCTCGCGCGCATGCGTGCGCAGGCAGACGCCTTCGGTTCGACGCGCCTTTCGCGCACGGCCGACGTCGTGAGCGCCGCGCTGGACGACATGACGGGGGCGACCTCGCCGCGCCTGCACCTCGAACTGATGATCGCGCGCGTGCTGAGCGCTGCCGGAGCCGCCTCCGCGGTCCCAGCGCCGAGCATCGCCCCGGCCCCCGCCGCCGAGCCCCCTTCCCCAGCACCCGCCGCCACCGCCGAGACCTCCGCGCCGGCCGAGGCCCCTGCCCCGGTCGTTGAGCGAGCCGAAGGCGAGACGAAACGCGTTGAGCGAGCGGAGCGAGTCGAAGCGTCTCCCGTCCCCGAAGCGTCTCCCGTCCCCGAAACCTCTCCCGTCCCCGAAACCTCTCCCGCCTCCGAGACCGTTGCCGAAGCCGCCCCGGCACCAGAGGCGCCTTCCGAAGCCCCCACCGCCCCGGTCGACATCGACCGCATTCGCGTGGCGTGGCCGGCGGTCCTCAAGCGTCTGGAGAGCGTCAGCCGCACCTCATGGCTGCTGGTCACCGGAGTGCAGCCGCTCGAGTTCGCGGCAGAGACCGACGTGCTCACCATCGGATTCTCGAGCGAACAGGATCTCGCGAAGTTCAAGGGGGCAACCCCGGGAAGCGGCCCGTCGGACCATCTGCGCGCCGCGATCGAGCAGGAACTCGGCGTGAAAGTGAAGTACCGGCCGGCGCAGCTGCCGCCGGCGGCGCTGTCGGAATCGGCTGCTCCGGCTCCGGTCCGCACCGCCCCGCGGCCCGCGGCACCCGAGAACCAGCGTTCCGAGAACCAGGCATCCGCAAGCCAGACGACATCGGTCACCGATTGGGCGGTCGCATCGATCCCGACGGATTCTGGCCCTGCCGAAGCTCCCTCACCGGATGCCGTCGCACCCGGAACGGCGCCGCAGCCGCAGTTCCCCGTCGATGACGAGCCCGCCGACGTCGGGGCATCCGCGCCACCACCCCCGCAGGACGGCCTCGTCGACCGCGACGAGCCGCCGCTTCCCGATGACGACGACGCGCCGCCGTCGGATGACGCACCACCGTACGACGTGCCGCCCGCCCCGCCTACTGCCCCACAGACGCCACAGGCACCGGCGTCCCCGACGCCCGAGAACACTGCTCCGGCAGCATCCGCTCCATCGGCGCGGACCGCACCCGCCGTGGCCGATCGTTCCCCGGGCGGCGTCCAGCGCTACGGCGAGGCTGTGGTCCGTCAGGTACTCGGCGCGACGTTCGTGCGTGAAGAGCCGTACGAGCCGCCGGCGAGGTTCGCCTGATGTACGACGGCATCGTTCAGGAGCTCATCGACGAATTCGGCAGGCTCCCCGGCATCGGTCCGAAATCCGCGCAGCGCATCACGTTCCACATCCTGCAGACGCCATCGTTCGACGTCGCCCGTCTTGCCGAGCTGCTCACCGAGGTGCGCGCACGGGTGCGGTTCTGCGAGATCTGCGGCAACGTCTCCGAGCAGGACCGGTGCGGGATCTGCCGCGATCCGCGCCGCAACCCCGCCCTGATCTGCGTGGTCGAAGACGCGAAGGACGTCTCCGCGATCGAGCGCACGCGAGAGTTCCGCGGCCTGTATCACGTGCTCGGCGGGGCGATCAGCCCGATCGCCGGCGTCGGTCCCGATGACCTGCGCATCGCGCAGCTGATGTCGCGGCTCGCCGACGGCACCGTGCAAGAGGTCATCATCGCGACGAACCCGAACCTCGAGGGCGAAGCGACGGCGAGCTATCTCAGCCGGCTGCTCACAACGATGCAGATCACGGTGTCGCGACTGGCGTCCGGGCTGCCGGTGGGCGGCGACCTGGAGTACGCCGACGAAGTCACCCTCGGGCGGGCGTTCGAGGGGCGACGCGCCCTGTGAGCACGGCCTCGCCCGCGTGATCACCTCGCCGTGCGGGTGATCACGCGTCCTTGCGGATGCGGGAGAACAGCGACACCATCAGCAGCACGAATCCGGCACCGACGAGCATGTGACCGAGGCCTGCGATACCGGCGATCATCTTCGAGGATTCCAGTTCCTGCACCTGCAGCATCCCGTGCCAGATGAGCATCGCTGAGGTGAGGACGACACCCGCGTTGTAGATCCAGAAGAACCAGCGGAACAGTCGGCTCGACGACAGCCCGAACGATTTCTCGAGCGCGAGCACGATCAGCAGCACGATCATGCCGAGCGTGAGGATGTGCGTGTGAGCGAGGCCGAGCTGCCCCATGAGCCCCTCTTCGAAGCCGTTCGCCTTGGTGAATTCCCGGTAGAAGAGGCCGGCGGCGAGGCCGGCGACGGTGTACACGGTGACGGCGGTGAGCAGTTGGAGCTGGGCGGAGCGCGAGACGGCGCGCGTCGTGGTCGGGGTGGTGGTGTCTGCGGTCATGGTTCCAGCCTCCGCCCCCGGCGCCGGAAGCAGATCCATCGAAAGATCGACATCCGCGCCCGCGTTCCTCCGCGGAAAGAGGGAGAATCGGATCATGTCGTCGCCGCCGATCACCGACCCGTCACGTCGACGGATGCTGACGGTCGCACGGTTCGCGCTGCACCTGATCACGGCGCTGCTCTCCGCAGTGACGGCGTTCCGCGCGATCACGACCGGGGTGCCCCTGCTGCCGGCGATGCTCATGGCCGGAGTCTTCCTGGCCTGGTACGCCACCGGTGCGGCATTCGGACGCGGCCGGTTCACGGGGTGGTGGTTGGGCGGCCTCAGCATCCTCTGGCTTGGGATGCTGCTGCTGTCGGCCGAGTTCGTCTGGCTCTCATTCCCGCTGCTGCTGCTCGCGGGCCACGTCCTGCGCCGCTGGCCCTCCGTCGCCTTCGCGATTCCCGTGCTCACCGCGGCGATCGTCGCCCCCGTCGTGCACCAGGTGCCCATCACGTTCGCCCACGTCGCCGGTCCGTTGCTGGGGGGCGGCTTCGCCCTCGCGATCTCGCTCGGCTACGACGCGTTGCTGCGCGATGCCGTCGAACGCGAGCGGCTCATCGCCTCGCTGGTGCGCACGCAGGATGAGATGGCGTCGCTGCAGGAAGAGCTCGCCCGAACCCAGCGTGATGCCGGTGCGACGCAGGAGCGGACGCGCCTCGCCCGCGACCTGCATGACACGATCGCTCAGGAACTCAGCTCGGTAGTGCTGATGGCGCGCAGTGCCGACGCGGAGCGGATGCCGCAGATCGAGTCCATCGCGCAGCACTCGCTGACCGATCTGCGGCGGATCGTCGCCGCCCTCGCACCGGCCGAGCTCGAAGGCGCCGCCCTGGCCGCGGCGATCGATCGGATGCTGGAGGCGCTGCGCCGCGACACCGGGATCGAGACCGAGCTGCAGGTCGATGCCGGCCTTCCGGCGATGCAGACGTCGCAGGAGGTCGTCTTCCTCCGCGTCGCGCAATCGGCGCTCGCCAACGTGCGCCAGCACGCTCAGGCATCCCGCGCCGAGGTGTCATTCGACGTCGCAGCGGGCCAGGTGGCGATGACCGTGACCGACGACGGCGTCGGCTTCTCGGTGACAGATGCCGCTGTGACCTCGACCTCGTACGGACTATCGGCCATGCGCTCCCGGCTGCGCGAATTCGGCGGCACCCTCGAGGTGCGGTCGGCCCCGGGGGAGGGCACCGTGCTCACCGCGACGGTGCCCGTTGAAAGGATGCGAGGGGACAGCTGATGGCGACGAGCATCCTGCTGGTGGATGACCACCCCATCGTGCGCGCCGGGCTGCGCGCCATCATCGAAGCGCGCGGGTTCGCCGTGGTGGGAGAGGCCTCGACGGGCGAGGAAGCACTCGAGATGGCATCCGAACAACACCCGGATGTCGTCCTGTGCGATCTGCGCCTGGGTGATGGCATGGACGGAGTAGATACGACGGCCGCGCTGCGGCGGATGCCGGATGCGCCCGCTGTCGTGATCCTCACGACCTTCGACCATGACGCGCAGATCATCCGCGCGATCGAGGCGGGGGCCGCCGGGTACCTGCTCAAAGACGTCGACAACGACACGATCGTCGCGGCGATCACCGACGCCGCCGCCGGTGCGATGGTGCTCACACCCGGTGGAGATGCCCGCGTCATCGCCGCGCTCCGCGCACCGCGGGTGACGCTCACTGATCGCGAACGGGAGGTGCTGCTGCTCATCGACGAGGGGGCGGGCAACAAGCAGATCGCCACGAGACTGTTCATCTCGGAGTCCACTGTCAAGACCCACGTCGTGCATCTGCTCGAGAAACTCGGGGTTGCGAGCCGGGCGGCGGCAGCCAGTGAGGCGCGGCGGCTGGGCCTGCTCTGAGCAGACGGATGCCGGGTGCGGCATCCGAAACATGCGCAGGCGGGCATACGCGACGAACGTAGAATATCCCGTGGGCGGAACTGCCCGACGTCCCAGGGAGTGAACGTGGCCCTCATTGTGCAGAAGTACGGCGGCTCGTCCGTCGCCGATGCCGAGAGCATCAAACGCGTCGCCAAGCGCGTGGTCGATACCCGGCGCGCCGGGCACGACGTCGTCGTCGCTGTGAGCGCGATGGGCGACACCACAGACGAACTGCTCGATCTCGCCGACGAGGTCGCCCCCATCCCCGCGCCGCGCGAGATGGACATGCTGCTCTCCAGCGGAGAACGCATCTCGATGGCGCTGCTGGCCATGGCGATCCACTCGATGGGGTTCGACGCCCGATCGTTCACGGGCAGCCAGGCGGGCATGATCACCGATGACCACCACGGGTCCGCACGCATCGTCGATGTGACTCCGGTGCGTCTGCGCGAGGCTCTGGATGAGGGGGCGATCGTCATCGTCGCCGGGTTCCAGGGGTTCAACCGCGACACCCGCGACATCACCACGCTCGGCCGCGGCGGGTCCGACACGACCGCGGTAGCGCTCGCCTCGGCGCTGAACGCGGATGTCTGTGAGATCTACAGCGATGTCGACGGCATTTACACCGCCGACCCGCGTGTGATCCCGCGGGCGCAGAAGCTCGACCACGTCTCCAGCGAGGAGATGCTCGAGCTCGCCGCCAACGGCGCGAAGGTGCTGTACATCCGCGCCGTCGAGTTCGCGCGTCGTCACGGCGTGCTCATCCACGCGCGCTCGACGTTCTCGTCGGGCGAGGGCACCTATGTTCTGGGCGAGGGCATGAAGAACCCCCGCGAAGCTGAGGGAGAAGTCATGGAAGAACCGATCGTCGCCGGCGTCGCCACAGACAAAGGCCAGGCCAAGATCACCGTGAGCGGTGTGCCGGACGTGCCGGGAAAGGCCGCCGATATCTTCAAGATCATCGCGAAGTCGGGTGCGAACGTCGACATGATCGTGCAGAACGTGTCTGCTGCCGCGACCGGCCGGGCCGACATCTCGTTCACGCTGCCCAAGGCTGGGGCATCCGCAGCGCTGAAGGCACTCGCCGCCGAGCAGACCGAGGTCGGCTTCGACGGACTCATCCACGACGACCAGATCGGAAAGCTCTCGGTGGTCGGCGCCGGAATGCGTGTGCACTCCGGAGTCTCGGCGACCCTCTTCGAGGCGCTGTCGACCGCGGGCATCAACATCGAGATGATCTCGACCTCCGAGATCCGCATCTCGGTCGTGCTGCGCGACACCGACCTCGCCGACGCCGCCCGCATCGTGCACACCGCCTACGGACTGGATGCTGAGAACGAAGCGGTCGTCCACGCCGGCACCGGTCGCTAGACGCCCGGCTCCCGGATTCGGGCCGCAGCGCCGGCCTCAGTAGACTCGCTCACACCCCATCAGGAAGGCCCCAATGACCCGCATCTCCGAGCAAGGACACTCCGTAGCCATCGTCGGCGCCACCGGCCAGGTGGGCACCGTGATGCGCGAGATCATCGCGGAGCGAGCGTTCCCGATCCGCGAGCTGCGGCTGTTCTCCTCGTCCCGCTCTGCGGGCACGGCGATCGCGTTCGGCGGCGTCGATGTGATCGTCGAAGACGTCGAGACCGCCGACCCTGCGGGCATCGAGATCGCGCTGTTCTCGGCAGGAGCGACCGCCAGCCGCGCGTACGCCGACCGCTTCGCCGCCGCGGGTGCCGTCGTGATCGACAACTCCAGCGCCTGGCGCAACGACCCCGAGGTTCCGCTCGTGGTCAGCGAGGTCAACCCGCACGCCATCGATGAGCGCCCCCGCGGCATCATCGCGAACCCCAATTGCACCACCATGGCGATCATGCCGGTCCTCAAGCCGCTCGCCGAGGCGGCCGGGCTCGAGCGTCTCATCGTCTCGACCTACCAGGCGGTGTCGGGGTCTGGCCTCGCGGGGGCCCAGGAGCTGCTCGGCCAGGTCGAGGGCGTGCTGGCCCAGGGCGACACGCTGCGACTCGTGCACGACGGCTCCGCAGTCGACTTCCCCGAGCCCGACAAGTACGTCGCTCCCATCGCGTTCGATGTCATCCCGCTCGCGGGTTCGATCGTGGATGACGGACTGAACGAGTCCGACGAAGAGAAGAAGCTGCGCAACGAGAGTCGCAAGATCCTCGAGCTGCCCGGACTCCGTGTCGCGGGCACTTGCGTGCGCGTGCCGGTCTTCACCGGGCACTCGCTGTCGATCCATGCCGAATTCGCCGACGACATCACACCCGACCGGGCACGTGAGGTTCTGGCATCCGCTCCCGGTGTCGTGCTCGAGGAGGTGCCCACGCCGCTCTACGCCGCGGGCAAGGACCCGAGCTACGTCGGCCGCATCCGCGCCGACCAGTCCGCGCCCGAGAACAAGGGGCTCGTGCTGTTCGTCAGCAACGACAACCTCCGCAAGGGCGCGGCGCTGAACGCCGTCCAGGTCGCCGAGCTCGTCGCCGCGCGTCTCCCCGCAGCAGCCTGACGCGCCGCGGCTGCCAGTCCTCGCCGGTCTGTCAGCCCTCGCCGGTCTGTCAGCCCTGCGAGACTGCACTCCGCGGATGAGACCGCGCGGAATCCTGTGCTTCTCGTCCGCGGACTGCAGTCTCGGGCCGGTTCGAGGGGAAGCGGCGGGAGAACTAGGATGGATGGGTGACTGAATCCGTCGACGTCGTCCTCATCGGTGGTGGCATCATGAGCGCCACACTGGGAACTCTGCTGCACGAGCTGCAGCCGGACTGGAAGATCGTCGCTTTCGAGCGGCTGTCCGATGTGGCCCAGGAGAGCTCCAACCCGTGGAACAACGCGGGCACCGGCCACGCCGCGCTCTGCGAGCTGAACTACATGCCGAACACCGGCGATGGGCCGCTCGACCCCGCCAAGGCAGTCTCGATCAACGAGCAGTTTCAACAGAGCCGCCAGCTCTGGTCCTCGCTGATCGCCAAGGGCGTGCTCGACGAGCCGTCGACGTTCATCAACGCCACCCCGCACATGACGTTCGTGCGCGGCGAGAAGGACGTCGCCTACCTCAAGAAGCGCTACGAGGCGCTCAAGGAGCAGCCGCTGTTCGAGGGCATCGAATACAGCGAGGACTCCCGCGTCATCAACAAGTGGGCGCCCCTGCTCATGCAGAAGCGCCGCAAGGGCGAGCCGTTCGCCGCCACGCGCGTGCCCGCTGGAACCGATGTCGACTTCGGTGCGCTCACCCATCAGCTCTTCGATCACTTGGCGGATGCCGGTGTCGAGCTGCGCACGAACCATGAGGTGCGCTCGCTGAAGCAACAGAAGGACGGCAGCTGGAACCTCACGTACCGCAACAGCCTCGGTCGCACACCCGGCCGGATCAACGCGAAGTTCGTCTTCGTCGGCGCCGGCGGCTGGGCACTGAAGATGCTGCAGCGTGCCGGCATCCCCGAGATCAAGGGCTTCGGCGTGTTCCCGATCGGCGGACAGTTCCTGAAGACCACGACGCCCGAGGTCGTCGCCCAGCACAAGGCGAAGGTGTACTCGCAGGCGTCGGTCGGCGCCCCGCCCATGTCGGTGCCGCACTTGGATACCCGCGTGGTCGATGGCGAAGCATCCCTGCTGTTCGGTCCGTTCGCAACCTTCAGCCCGAAGTTCCTCAAGAGCGGGTCGATGTTCGACATCGTCTCGCAGGTGCGCGCGCACAACCTGTGGCCGATGCTCCGTGTCGCCTTCGCGAACCCCGATCTGATCACCTACCTGCTCGGCGAGCTCACCAAGACGCATCGCAAGAAGGTCGACAGCCTGCGGGTCTTCATGCCCACCGCGAAGGACGAGGACTGGACGCTCATCCAGGCCGGTCAGCGCGCCCAGGTGATGAAGAAGGACCCGAAGAAGGGTGGAGTGCTGCAGTTCGGCACCGAGGTCGTCTCGTCCGCCGACGGGTCGATCGCTGGCCTCCTCGGCGCCTCTCCCGGCGCCTCCACGGCCGTGCCGATCATGCTCGGGCTGCTGAAGAGATGCTTCCCCGAGCAGTACTCCGGGTGGGAGCCCGCGCTCCGCGAGCTCATCCCGACCTATGGGGAGAAGCTGAACGAGAACGAAGCAGCAGCCGACGAGTCGATGACCGCGACGTCGGACGCACTCGGCATCGCGAGGTAGCGGCGCACCGTGGCGAAGCTCTACTTCCGCTACGGGGCGATGAACTCCGGCAAGTCCACGGCACTGCTGCAGGTCGCATACAACTATGAAGAGCGCGGCCAGCAGGTGCTGCTCGCCAAACCCGAGATCGATACCAAGGGTGCCGCGCAGATCGAGAGCCGCCTGGGCGTGACTCGCCAAGTCGACTTCCTGATCCCCGCAGGCGGTGACGCACGCGCACTGTTCCGGCAGGAGCGCGAGCGGATGCGGCAGCGCAGCACCGAAGGGCTCATCCCAGCCGACCCGATCGATGTCGCATGCCTGCTGGTCGACGAAGCGCAGTTCCTCACCGCGGAGCAGGCCGACGATCTGTTCCGGATCGCGGTGGAAGACGGCATCCCGGTGATGGCCTACGGCATCCGCAACGATTTCCGTACGCACGCCTTCCCCGGGTCTGCGCGCCTGCTGGCGATCGCGCACGCGCTGGAGGAGATGAAGACCATCTGCCGCTGCGGACGCAAGGCCGTCTTCAACGGCCGTGTCGTCGGTGGCACGTTCGTCTTCGATGGCGACCAGGTGGCGATCGACGAAGCCGCCGCCGGCGGCGCGACCCCCGACGTCGTCACCTACGAATCGCTGTGCGGCCACTGCTACCTCGAGGAATCCGGCGGGCGACTGGGCTGACGTCCCTCCAGGTCGCAATCTCTGCCGCTCTGCGCGTCGGAAAGCGGCATAGTTCGCGACCTGAGCGTCGCGCCGGCGTGTTTGCGTGGTCAGACCACACACGATACTCTGTGGTCAGACCACACGGGAGGCCCGATGTCGAAGGAAGCACCGCAGCGCGCGTGGCGCATCGTGCTCGAGCACATCGAGCGCGACCTGCTGGACGGTCGCCTCGGTCCCGGCGACCGTCTTCCCTCTGAGCGCGAGCTGTCCGCAGACCTGGGCGTCGGCCGCTCCAGCGTCCGCGAGGCGCTCCGTGTGCTCGAGGTCATGGGGCTCATCCGCACCGCGACGGGCTCAGGGCCTACCTCCGGCGCGATCGTGATCGCCACGCCGTCCGGGGGCCTGGCCGCGCTGCTGCGGCTCCAGGTCGCCGCACAGGGCTTCCCGCTGGCCGACGTCGTCCAGACCCGTCTCGTGCTCGAAGACGCGGTGACGGCGACGCTGGCAGCATCCGAGACCCGCGACCTCGCCGACGCGCATCGCATGCTCGACGCGATGGACGCCCCCGGCCTCACCGCAGCGGAGTTCCTCGCGCTCGACGCGCAACTGCACCTGGCCCTGGCCGAATCCAGCGGCAACACCGTGATCGCGGCGATGATGTCGGGCCTGCGCACGGCGATCGAGTCGTACGTGCTCACCGGAGCCGAGGCGATCGCCGACTGGGATGCCATGGCGTCCCGCCTGCGCGCCGAGCACCGTTCGATCGTCGCGGCCATCGACGCCGGCGACGCGACGACCGCGCGCACGCTCGTGAGCGACCACATCACGGGGTACTACGCCGCTACAGGCCTCACCCCGTCCACCGTCTGATCCGTACCGACCCGAGAGGAACGCCATGGTCCAGCGCCAGCTGCCCAATCCCGCAGAGCTCCTTGAGCTGATGAAGTTCAAGAAGCCCGAGCTCGACGGCCGGAAGCGCCGCCTCGACGCCGCACTGACGATCGACGATCTGCGGCGGATCGCCCAGCGGCGCACGCCCAAAGCGGCGTTCGACTACACCGACGGTGCTGCGGAGGGCGAACTGTCGCTCACCCGTGCGCGGCAGGCTTTCCAGGACGTCGAGTTCCACCCCGGCATCCTCAGGCCCGCTCCCGACGTCGACACCAGTGTCGAGATCCTGGGTGGTTCCAGCGCCCTGCCGTTCGGCATCGCACCGACCGGGTTCACGCGTCTCATGCAGACCGAGGGCGAGATCGCCGGTGCGGGGGCAGCGGCGGCAGCGGGCATCCCGTTCACCCTCTCCACACTCGGCACCACATCGATCGAGGGCGTCAAGGCGGCGAATCCGAACGGGCGCAACTGGTTCCAGCTCTACGTGATGCGCGACCGGGAGATCTCCTACGAGCTCACCCGCCGCGCTGCTGCGGCCGGCTTCGACACGCTGCACTTCACCGTCGACACTCCGGTCGCCGGGGCTCGACTGCGTGACAAGCGCAACGGCTTCAGCATCCCGCCGCAGCTGACGCTCGGGACGATCATCAACGCGATCCCGCGGCCGTGGTGGTGGTTCGACTTCCTCACCACGCCGAAGCTGGAATTCGCCTCGCTGAGCACCACCGGCGGCACCGTCGGCGAACTGCTGGATGCCGCGATGGATCCAACGATCAGCTACGAGGACCTCGCCGTCATCCGTGATCTGTGGCCCGGAAAGATCGTCATCAAGGGCGTCCAGAACGTCGAGGACTCCGTGCGTCTGAAGGATGCTGGGGTGGACGGCATCGTGCTGTCGAACCACGGCGGCCGTCAGCTCGATCGCGCGCCGATCCCGTTCCACCTGCTGCCGGCGGTTCGCCAGGCGGTCGGCGAGGACTTCACCGTGATGATCGACACCGGCATCATGAACGGCGCCGACATCGTCGCATCCGTGGCGCTCGGCGCCGACTTCACCCTGATCGGGCGTGCCTACCTCTACGGCCTGATGGCGGGCGGACGCCAGGGCGTCGACCGCACCATCGACATCCTGCGCACCGAGATCGAGCGCACCATGCGCCTGCTCGGCGTCGCGTCGCTGGCCGAGCTCACTCCGGCGCACGTCACGCAGCTGACACGGCTCGCGCCGGTGAGCATGTCCGAGAAGTCGCGGGTGTAGGACCCCGCAACCCGCATCTTCTCGGACGCACCGCACGGCGTGTCCGGGAAGATGCGGGTGACGAGGCCGAACACCCGCAACAACCCGGACACGCGCAGGCGCTGGCGAGTGGTCCGCGACGGGTACGGGTCAGGCCTGCCGGTTTTCCAGCTGCGGCTGCAGCGTCGGCAGCAGCACGTCGAGCTCATCGGCGGTGTTCTGCCAGCCGGTGACGGCGATCGAGGGCACGCCCAGCGCCAGTACGGGGTAGTCGTTGCCGCCCTCGTCGAGACGGTCGCCGTAGAAGAGCATGTCTGCGAGCGGGATGCCGGTGTGCTCGGCGAGCGACGTCATGCCGTGCGCCTTGTCGATGCCGGCGCGCGTGATGTCGATCGAGGTCGACCCGCCGGCGCGCACCTCGAGCTCCGGAACCCGGGCGGCGACGGCTTCGCGCAGGCGGAGGCGCTTCTCGCCGGAGGGATCCCAGGCATGCTTGGCCTCACCGGGAGCCTGCTGCCCGAGGGCAGAGAAGGTGATCTGCGAACCGCGATCCTCGAGGATCTCTCCCCAAGGGTTCGGCTCCCACAGACCCAGCCGCTCGGCCTCCTCGCGCAGCGCCCGCAGCGCCGCGGACTTCTCCTCGTCGGACAGATCGTGGGCATAGACGGGGGAGAAGTCTTCGCCGTCATGCCGCAGATACCGCGTGCCGCAGGTGGGCAGCAGGTGCAGACGCGACAGCTCCGCGGCATCCGCATCACCGAGCTGGGCGATGACCTGCGAACGGAACTGCGCCTCGTTGCCCCCCGAGATGATGGCGACGTCCACGACGCGCAGCAGCGCCCGCAGCAGTGTGGCGATGCGCGGATCGATCGCGCTCTTGGATGCTGCGAGCGTGTCATCGAGATCGAAGGCGACCAGTCGCGGTGCCTTCAGACGAGGGGCAGTCTGGCGGGATACAGTCATGATCTCTCCAGGATATGAAGAAGGCCGCCCCGGAGGGCGACCTTCATGCAAACGTCGGGGTGACAGGATTTGAACCTGCGGCCTCTTCGTCCCGAACGAAGCGCGCTACCAAGCTGCGCCACACCCCG
>JBQDFB010000013.1:0-23042 GCA_052085045.1 Microbacteriaceae bacterium
AGCGAGTCGAAGCCGCCCGCCCGCCTCAATCCAGCGTGATGTCGACCTGGAGCTCGGACGTGAGTCGCTCCAGATCTGCGCGGAGCGCGGCGAGGTCGGCGGCGGCCGGCACCGTCGCCGTGACAGACGCCTCGAACAGGCGGCCGCCGGCCATCGCGGCATCCTTCGTCTCTGTCGTCATGTCCTGGATGCTGAGCTCGTGCGCCCGCAGCACGGCGGAGACCTCGCGGACGATGCCGGGTCGGTCGTTGCCGAGCACCTGCACGGAGATCGGCCGGGCGGCGTCGGCTGCAGCATCCGCCCCGGTGTGCACCGAAACCGTGAGTGATCCGTCGAGCGCGCGCAGCGCCTGCTGCAGGTCGCCCTCCTGCTCGGGGGCGACCGACACCTGGATGACGCCCGCGAAAACTCCCGCGAGTTCGGCGAGCTGGCTGCTCTCCCAGTTGCCGCCGTGACTGTCGACGACGTCGGCGACGGCGGCGACGAGGCCCGGGCGATCGGATCCGGCGACGGTGAGGATCAGAGTGGTCATGCGGCCAGCGTAGCCGGGCGTTTCCCGGGCTACCAGACGCCGGTCTCGAGGAACCGTTCCATCTGCGTGCGGTGCGGGGCGAGGTCCCATCCCTGACCGGCCACCCACTCGTCCGAGTAGTACGTACCGGCGTAGCGGGCGCCGCCGTCGCAGATCAGCGTGACGACGCTGCCCTGACGGCCCGACGCCAGCATCCGCGCGATGAGCTGGAACGCGCCGACGAGGTTGGTGCCGGTCGATCCGCCCGCCCAGTGCCGGGAGCGCTCCTTCAAGAGGCGGATGGCGGCGATCGACGCCGCATCGGAGATCTGAAACATCTCGTCGATCACGCTCGGCACGAACGACGGTTCTACGCGCGGCCGGCCGATGCCCTCGATGCGGCTCGGGGTGCCGGTGGTGTAGTCGGCGGCTCCCGTGCTCCAGCCGCCGAAGAACGCCGATCCCTCCGGGTCGACGACGGCGACGCGGGTCGGATGCTGGCGGTACCGCACGTAGCGGCCGAACGTCGCGCTGGTGCCGCCGGTGCCGGCGCCGACGACGATCCAGTCCGGGATCGGATGCCGCTCGCGCTCGAGCTGGCTGAACACGCTCTCGGCGATGTTGTTGTTGCCGCGCCAGTCGGTGGCGCGCTCGGCGTAGGTGAACTGGTCGAGGTAGTGCCCGCCGCACTCGGCGGCGAGCCGCTCGGCCTCGCGGTACATCTCGGGGCCGCTGTCGACGTAGTGGCAGCGCCCGCCGTAGAACTCGATGAGCTCGATCTTCTCGGGGCTCGTCGAGCGGGGTACGACGGTGATGAAGTCGAGCCCGAGCATCCGGGCGAAATACGCCTCCGACACGGCGGTCGACCCGCTGGATGCCTCGACCAGCGTCGTGCGCTCGTTGATCCGCCCGTTCACCAGGCCGTACAGCACGAGCGAACGGGCCAGGCGGTGCTTGAGGGAGCCGGTCGGATGCACGGACTCGTCCTTCAGATACAGGTCGATGCCCCACTCGGCCGGGAGCGGGAAGACGTGCAGGTGGGTGTCGGCGCTGCGGTTGGCGTCCGCCTCGAGCAGGGCGATCGCGTCGCTGGCCCAGGACGTCATGCGAGACCGGTCTGCGATACCTGCCAGAGGATCATCCCGCCGGCGGTCGCCGCGAGCACCACGATGACGATGAGGGGGATCAGCCAGCGCGCCCGATTCCGCGGCGAGCGCACGACGGGTCCGGGCTTGGTGAGCGGTCCGGGGGTGGGCGCAGGGCGGTCGGTCAGATCGGCGAGCGGCGGGGTGGGGCCCGTCTCGGTCCCGGTGCTCTCGTCGTCTGACGTCTGGTCGGATGTGGCGCTGCCAGCCATCGTCGTCCCTTCCGATGCGTACGGTTGCCTCAGTCAGAGACTGTACCCGCCCGAATGCTCGGGGCCGGGTCATCCGCGGGCGCGGTGCCGTCAGGGATGGGTGTCCGATGGGGCGGATCCGCGGGCGGCGAGGAGCTCATCGACCTCGCGCCGGACGGGAAGACTGGGGGACGCCCCCTGCCTGGTCACGGTGAGAGCACCGGCCGCGGTCGCCAGGCGCACCGCCTCCGTGAGGGATGCTCCGCCCGCGAGCGCTGCGCCCAGATAACCCGCGTACGCATCACCGGCCGCGGTGGTGTCGACGGCCTCGACGGGCAGCGGCGGCACGGTCGTGGAGCTTTCGGCAGTCACGACGCACGAGCCCTGAGCGGCGAGCGTGATGACCGCGGCGCGCGCTCCCCGATCGAGGAACCAGCGCCCGGCCTGTTCGGCTGTCGCAGCATCCGTCACTTGGATGCCGGTCAGCACCGATGCCTCGGTCTCGTTGGGTGTGACGATGTCGACGTCTGTCCACATATCGTCCGGGAGCGGCGCGGCGGGGGCGGGATCGAGGATGACGGTGAATCCGAGTTCCCGGCCGCGTGCCGCGATGTGGGCGGTGAGGGCGATCGGGGTCTCGAGCTGGGTGAGCAGGACCGAGCTCGTCGGTGCGAGAGCCTCGAGGGCGGCGTCGATCTGCGCGATGTCGAGGTGCTCGTTCGCGAGCGGAACCATGACGATGTCGTTCTGAGCCGAGGAGTCCACCCGGATGTGGGCGATGCCGGTGGGCCCGGGCACGGTGCGCAGGTGCGCGAGGTCGACCCCGGCGCCGGTCAGGCTGTCGACGACGATGTCGTGGAACAGGTCATCACCGACGCATCCGACGAAGCTCGTGCGCGCGCCGGCACGCCCCGCGGCGACCGACTGATTCGCACCCTTGCCTCCGAGGAGCAGGGTGAATTGTTCGCCGAGGATCGTCTCGCCTCTGGCGGGCAGACGAGCGGAGAAAGTCGTCAGATCCACTGAGGCGCTGCCGATGATGACGACGCCGTCGCGTCCGTCGCTGGGGGACTGGGTCATGAAGACTGAGCGTACCGGCTGTGAGCCCGGCCAGACGTCGCGGTAGGCGTTCTTCGGTGAGGACCATGTCGAGGAGGTAGCGTCATCCATCATGGGCGGTTCGACAGATCACACGCGTGCACGATCGGGGCTGCGGCTCGGACTGCCGCTCGCGATCGCGGCGGCGCTGTCGTTCGGGATGTCCGGAGCCTGGGCGCGCGGATTGATCGACGCGGGGTGGACACCGGGTGCCGCCGTGACCGTCCGGATCTGGGTCGCAGCCCTCGTGCTGCTGATCCCGACCGTCGTCGCGCTGCGCGGCCGCTGGGGTCTGCTGCGCCGCAACCTCTGGACGATCGGCGCCTATGGCCTGCTCGCTGTGACGGCCACGCAGCTGTTCTACTTCCAGGCCGTCGCCGTGATGGATGTCGGACTCGCCCTGTTGATTGAATACACCGCTCCGATCGCGGTCGTGCTCTGGCTGTGGGTGCGTCGTGGCGAGAAGCCGACGCGGCGCAGCATCCTCGGCGCCGTCATCGCGTTCGCCGGTCTCGTGCTCATGCTCGATGTGCTCTCGGGTCGCAGCGTCGACGTCGGCGGCATCCTCTGGGCGTTCGGTGCGATGGTCGGGGCGGCGGCGTACTTCATCCTGTCGGCGAAGAGCGACACCGGGCTTCCGCCGATCGCACTGGCGGGGGCGGGGCTCCTCGTCGGCGCGGTGGGGCTGACGGCCGCGGGGCTCGTCGGCATCCTGCCGATGGTGTGGAATACCGATGATGTGACTTATCGGTTCGGAACCGTGCCGTGGTTCGTGCCGGTGCTGGCCATCGGGCTCATCGCGACCGCCCTGGCGTACGTGCTCGGAATCGCCTCGACGCGACTGCTGGGTTCTCGGCTGGCCTCGTTCATCGCGCTCGCCGAAGTCATCGCGGCGCTGCTGTTCGGATGGCTGCTGGTCGGACAGCTGCCGAACGCGGTGCAGGGGGTCGGGGCGGCACTGGTGCTGGCCGGCGTGGTGGTCGTGAAGCTCGGAGAACCGGCGGCTTCGGTGGCATCCGTCTCGGGGGACCCGGCGCTCGCGACGCCCACAGAGGACATCGCCGAACCCTCTTGATCTCGATCCACGGCCGGGTGAGACTGGCCGTGCCGGTTGCCTGGTTGTCGTTCGGGTCGCGATTCCTGCCGCTTTTCCGGGCTCAGAGCGGCGGTTTCTGCGACCTGAACGAGTACGTTCTGTGACCGGAGCGTGTATACGTTCGGTGGCTCGGAACAGAACCGGACGCCGCTTGAGACGATTTATGTATACACTAGCTGTGTGAGCACCACCGTCGAGCGCACCACCCCTGCCGAGCGCATCCGAGCCAGCGACCGCGCATACGCGACGCTGCTCGAGGAGATCCAGTCCGGCGCGCTCGCCCCCGGTGCCGTTCTCGCCGAGGTCGAGCAGGCCGCCAGGCTCGGCGTCAGCCGCACACCGTTGCGCGAGGCGCTTCAGCAGTTGAGCGCCGACGGGCTCGTCGAGCAGCAGTCACCGCGGGTCACGGTCGTCTCGGGTATCGAGGCGGGCGACATCCGCTCGCTGTTCGAGATCCGCCGCGCGCTGGAGGAGTCGGCCGCACGCCTGGCCGCAGAACGCGGAGACGCCGCACTGTTCCGTGCCCTCGCGGACGAGTTCGCCCGCGCCGGAGCATCCCTCGCCGCCGCTACCGGACGCGACGACTACTACGCGCTCATCGCGCGGTTCGATGCGGCCGTCGATGCCGCGGTCGACAACGACTACATCGCCGCCGCCCTGCGCACCGTGCGCACCCACCTCGTGCGGGTGCGCCGGATGGCGCGCGACAATCGCGAACGGCTCACCGCATCCGTCGCCGAGCACCGGCTCATCGCCGAGGCGCTCGCCGAGCGCGACGGCGACCTCGCTGCCCACGCCACGCACGTGCACCTGCGGAACGCCCTCACGAGCATCCTCGATTCCCTTACGGAAGGACAGTCATGACCGTCAACCACCACGTCCGCGTCTACAAGAGCGAAGAGGACCTGCCCCGCGAGGAGCAGCTGGCCTGGAAGATCGCCGAGGTCGCCACTGACACCGTCGAAGTCGAGCAGGACGTCGTCGACATGATCATCAACCGGATCATCGACAACGCGTCGGTGGCTGCGGCATCCCTCACGCGCGGCCCGATCATCGCGGCCCGCGACCAGGCGTTCAGCCATCCCGTCTCCACCGGGGGCAGCGGCGCGACCGTGTTCGGTGCCGCGCTCGAGCGACGCACAAGCCCCGAGTGGGCGGCGTGGGCGAACGGCGTGGCCGTGCGCGAACTCGACTACCACGACACGTTCCTCGCCGCCGAGTACTCGCACCCCGGCGACAACATCCCGCCGATCCTCGCGGTCGCGCAGCATGCCGGCGCCGACGGGCGAGCGCTGATCCGCGGCCTCGCAACCGGGTACGAGATCCAGGTCGACCTGGTGAAGGCGATCTGCCTGCACAAGCACAAGATCGACCACGTTGCCCACCTCGGCCCGTCGGCCGCAGCTGGCATCGGCACGCTCCTCGGCCTCGACGCGAAGACGATCTACCAGGCCGTCGCGCAAGCCCTGCACACCACGACCGCCACGCGCCAGAGCCGCAAGGGCGAGATCTCGACGTGGAAGGCGCACGCCCCGGCGTTCGCAGGAAAGATGGCTGTCGAGGCCGTCGACCGCGCAATGCGCGGCCAGACGAGCCCGTCGCCGATCTACGAAGGCGAAGACGGCGTCATCGCCTGGATGCTGGACGGCCCGGATGCCGCATACGACGTGCCGCTGCCCGCCGCAGGCGAGGCCAAGCGTGCGATCCTCGACTCGTATACGAAGGAGCATTCGGCGGAGTACCAGGCGCAGGCCTGGATCGACCTGGCGCGGAAGCTGCATGGTCAGGGGATCGACACCTCTTCTATTGAGTCGGTGATTCTGCACACGTCGCACCACACGCACTACGTGATCGGTTCGGGCGCCAACGACCCGCAGAAGTACGATCCGACCGCCTCGCGCGAAACGCTCGACCACTCGATCCCGTACATCTTCACCGTCGCGCTGCAGGACGGCACCTGGCATCACGTCGACTCGTATGCTCCTGAGCGTGCGGGGCGTGCCGACACGGTGGAGCTCTGGAATAAGGTCACCACGCTCGAGGATGCCGAGTGGACGCGCCGGTACCACTCGAACGACATCGCGGAGAAGGCGTTCGGCGGTCGCGTGGAGATCACGTTCACGGACGGTTCCACGCTGGTCGACGAGATCGCCGTGGCTGACGCTCACCCGCTCGGGGCGCGGCCGTTCGCTCGCGAGAACTACATCAACAAGTTCCGCCTGCTGGCAGAGCCGGTGCTGGACGAGGCGGAGATCGAGCGGTTCCTGTCGCTGGTTCAGCGGCTGCCCGAGCTCACCGCGGCGGAGGTCGCCGAGTTGTCGATCATCGCGAAGCCGGGTGTCGTTGCAATGGAGCCGAGCACGAAGGGGCTGTTCTGATGGGTGGGCCGGTTGTCATGGTGGGCAAGACCGGCGTGCCGGTGGCCAAGATCGGGGTGTCGATGGCGATGTCGGGAAAGACGCGAGTGATCGGAGCATCCACCCGCCGTTTCCCGGACGCGCCCGTTGGCCGTGTCGGGAAAGTCGCGGGTTCCGGCCGGCGCCACCCGCAGGTTCCCAGACATGCCTGGATGCCGACACAGGAAGGAATCGTCTGATGCTGTATTCGCAAACCCCGCCCGCCGAGAAGCGGCGACTTTTCCGCGAACGTCTGCGCTCGGGTGAGCTGCTGCGCTTCCCCGGCGCGTTCAATCCGCTGAGCGCGCGGCTGATCGAGCAGAAGGGGTTCGAGGGCGTCTACATTTCGGGCGCCGTGCTCTCTGCCGATCTCGGTCTGCCCGACATTGGCCTCACGACGCTGACTGAGGTCGCCGGCCGTGGCCAACAGATCGCGCGGATGACTGAGCTTCCGGCGATCATCGACGCCGACACCGGTTTCGGGGAACCGATGAACGTGGCTCGGACGATCCAGACGCTCGAGGATGCCGGTCTCGCCGGAGCGCACATCGAGGACCAGATCAACCCGAAGCGCTGCGGTCATCTCGATGGGAAGGCTGTGGTCGACGCGGATACGGCGGTCAAGCGCATCCGTGCCGCCGTCGACGCGCGGCGCGATGAGAACTTCCTGATCATGGCGCGCACCGACATCGCTGCCGTCGACGGGCTGGAAGCGGCGAAGGATCGCGCGAAGGCGCTGGTGGATGCCGGTGCCGATGCGATCTTCCCCGAGGCGATGCGGTCGCTGGAGGAGTTCGCGGCCGTGCGGGATGCCGTCGACGTGCCGATCCTGGCGAACATGACCGAGTTCGGGAAATCGGATCTCTTTAGCGTCGATCAGCTGCGCGACGTCGGCGTGAACATCGTGATCTGGCCGGTGTCGATGCTGCGCATCGCGATGGGGGCGACCGGTCGTGCACTCGATACGCTTCTGGAAGAAGGACATCTCACCAGCAAGCTCGGCGAGATGCAGCATCGCGCCGACCTCTATGACCTGATCGATTACGAGTCGTACAACCACTTCGACTCCGGCGTCTTCAACTTCACAGTCGAGAAGCCTGGCCGCTGAGTTCGCGCGTCGTTGAGCGAAGGTGCGAAGCGCCGGAGACGAAACGCGTTGAGGGAGCCGCAGGCGAGTCGAAACGAACAGCAAGAGCACCGCAAAGGAGCACAGCATGACCGACATCAAGAAGGGCCTGGCCGGTGTCGTCGCGGATGAGACGGCGATCAGCAAGGTCAACCCCGAGACCAACAGCCTGCTCTACCGCGGGTATCCGGTGCAGGAGCTGGCGTCGACGCAGTCGTTCGAGGCGGTCGCGTATCTGCTGTGGCACGGGGAGCTGCCGACAGCATCCGAACTGGCGGAACTGCGGACGGTCGAGCGAGCGAATCGCGCGCTCGCACCCGAGGTGAAGGATGCCATCGACCGGCTGCCGATCGACTCGCACCCGATGGACGAGGTGCGCACAGCGGTCAGCGTGATCGGCGCGATCGAGACGGCGGGCATCAGCAACGTTCTGGATGCTGTCGGCACTCCCGAGGAGAATTTGGAGCGCAGCCTCAAGCTCTTCGCGGCACTCCCGGCGATCGTGTCGTACGGCCAGCGGCGCCGTCGCGGTCAGGAACTCGTCGAGTCGCGTGACGACCTCGACTACGCAGCGAACTTCCTGTGGCTGACGTTCGGCGAAGAAGCCGCCCCCGAGGTCGTCGATGCGTTCAACCGCTCGATGATCCTGTATGCGGAGCACTCGTTCAACGCGTCGACGTTCACGGCGCGCGTGATCACCTCGACGCTGAGCGATCTGTACTCGGCCGTGGTCGGGGCGATCGGTGCCCTGAAGGGTCCGCTGCATGGTGGTGCCAACGAAGCCGTGATGCACATCTTCGACGAGATCGGCTCGGCTTCGGAGGTTTCGGCGTGGCTGGACACGGCGCTCGCCGAGAAGCGCAAGATCATGGGCTTCGGCCATCGTGTGTACAAGCGCGGCGACTCTCGTGTGCCGACGATGAAGGCTGCGCTCGACAGTCTCGTCTCGCACTACGACCGTCCCGATGTGGCGGAGCTGTACTCGACGCTGGAGAACGAGTTCGTCTCGCGGAAGGGCATCTACCCGAACCTCGACTACCCGTCGGGGCCGGCGTACAACCTGATCGGTTACGATACACTCACGTTCACCCCCCTGTTCATCGCTTCGCGCGTCACCGGGTGGACGGCGCATATCCTCGAGCAGCAGGCGTCGAACGCGCTGATCCGTCCGCTCTCCGCGTACAACGGTGTGGATGAGCGACACATCGAGGAATATGAGCCGGATACCGCGGCGCTTGAGGTGCAGGAGCGGCCTGAGGAGGCGGCGGGCTAATGGCTTCTTCGTCGGGTTCGCGCGAGAAGGTCGCGATCGTTGCCGGAGCTCGCACCCCGGTCGGACGATTCGGCGGTGCGTTCAAGGACACGCCCGCGCATGAACTGGGTGCGGCGGCGACGGTGGAGGCGCTGCGCCGTTCCGGTGCCGACTCGTCTCGCGTCGGCGAGGTCGTGATTGGCAACATTGGGCAGGTTGCGGGCGACGCGTACATCTCGCGTCGGATCGCGCTCGCGGCAGGGCTCGACAACAACACTCCCGCGTTCACGGTGAACCGGCTGTGCGGTTCGGGGCTGCAGGCGATCTGGTCGGCGGCGCAGGAACTGCTGTGGGGCGGAATCGATGTCGCGGTCGCGGGTGGTGCCGAGAACATGACGCGGATGCCGTTCTACGATTTCAATGCGCGGTTCAACGACCGACTCGGGCATCGTGCTTTGTTGGACGGCACGATCGCGATGCTGACTGATCCGTTCACCGAGAAGCACATGGGAACGACGGCGGAGAATGTCGCGTCGCGTTTCTCTGTTTCGCGTGAGGATCAGGATGCTTTCGCGTTGGAGTCCCAGCGGCGGGCGGGGACGGATGCTGCGCAGGCGGCTTTCGCGGAAGAGATCGTTTCGGTGACGACTTCGGGGCGTAAGCCTGTTGAGGTGTCGCGGGATGAGCATCCTCGACCGGACACGACGCTGGAGACGCTTGCTGGTCTGCCGTCGGCGTTCGCGAAGGACGGCACGGTCACTGCGGGCAATGCGTCGGGGATCAACGACGGTGGCGCGGCGACGGTGCTGATGCGTGAGGCGGATGCTCGTGCCGAGGGTGCGCCGGTGCTGGCGACTCTCGAGGCCGTGGCGACGGCCGCGCTCGAGCCCGAGATCATGGGATACGCGCCGACGCTCGCGCTGCGGAAGCTGTTCAAGCAGACGGGGCTGAAGCCGTCGGACGTGTCGACGATCGAGCTGAACGAGGCGTTCGCGTCGCAGGCGCTCGCGGTGATCCGCGACACGGATCTCGATCCCTCGCAAGTGAACCCGTACGGCGGAGCGATCGCGCTCGGGCACCCGGTCGGTGCGACGGGTGCGATTCTGACGGTGCGCGCGGCGTTGACCTTGCAGCGCACCGGGGGAGAATACGCGATCGTGACGATGTGCATCGGTGGTGGGCAGGCGTTGGCGGCGCTGTTGAAGCGGGGGTGACGGTTGCGCGTCGCCGATTCCACGAAATCGCGCAGGGATCCGGAGCCCGAGTAAGGTCGCACCCATGAGCTTCGATGATGTTGTGCAGGTACTGGACGAGACGGCAGTCGTCGCCATCGTCACCACAAAGGCCGACGGCTCTCCAGTCGCGACGCCGATCTGGTCGATGGTCGTCGATGGCGCTCCCTATGTGCGATCGGTCAATGGTCCGGGCGCTTGGTGGTACCGGCACGTCACCGCCGGCCGACCGGTCGCTTTCGCGCTGGGGGACGGCGCGATCGCCGAACGCGACCGTGGTGCCGCATTGAACCTGCCGCGCGAGCAGGTGCAGACCGAATGCGTGCCCGTCGATGATGAGGTGCAACGGGGGATCGATGCAGAGTTGCGACGCAAATACGCGTCCAGCCCAGAGCCTGTCCGGAGCATGCTGAGCGACGGCGCACGTTCGTGCACGCTGCGCATCGTTGACGCCGACTGACGGGACCTAGAAACGTGACGGCGAGAGCTGATGTCCATTTCGTCGCAGCACTTGAACAGCTGCCCCCCGCCGAAGCTGTTCGGTTTGCTTTCCAGGCGGATGAAAGCGGCTTCACAGGCACAGTCATCTCCGACCGCTTCCAGCCATGGCTCCCGAGTCAGGGCAACGCATCGTTCGCCTGGACGGTGGCGGGGGCCATCGGCCAGCAGACATCAGGCGCGGTCACGCTCTCGGCAGTCCCCGGTCACCGGATGCATCCGGCCGCCGTCGCGCAGGCGAGCGCGACCTTGGCCGCGCTGTACCCCGGGCGCCACCGGCTTCTGCTTTCGTCCGGCAACGCGATCGACGAGCATGTCGTCGGCGGGTACTGGCCCGAGGCGCACGAGCGCGCCGAGCGACTATTCGAAGGAGCAGAGGTGATTCGCAAGCTCTTCACAGCATCCGCGAAGAGCAAGGACACGCGTCATTCCGGCGAGCATTTCCGGCTGGAGACGTCGCGGTTGTGGACGATGCCCGACGCCATCCCGATGATCCAGATCTGGGCCGGAGGCCCTGTCACCGCCCGTCGAGCAGGTCGTATCGCCGACGGCATGGTCGTACAGGCTGGGCCCTCCGACCGCATGGCCGCGCTTCTGTCGGCGCACCGGGACGGCGCGAAGGAGGTCGGGCGCACCGACCCGATCGCAACCGTCCACGTGCAGCTCTCCTGGGCACCGACAGATGAGGAGGCGATGGCGAACGCTCTGCAGGAGTGGCCGATGGCCGGGCTACGGTTCCCTCGTGGTGACATCCGCTCTCCGTTCGATGTCGATCAGCTTGCGCGCTCGGTGACCGCCGAGGATATCCGCGCGCGCATCCCCGTCTCGGCCGACCCCGACGTGCATCGTGCGCATTTGCAGTCGTTTTTCGACATGGGGTTCGACAGTGTCCACGTGCACAATGTCGGACGCAACCAGGTCGAGTGGCTCGAAGTCGCCGGGCATGAGATCCTGCCGAAGCTGGTGTGCTGATATGAGTGAGCGGATGCTGGTGTGGGCGCTTGCCGGTATGCCCGAGGTGACCGCAGGCGCGAACCTGTCGGGGATGATCCTCGATGCGATCGAAACGGCCGGTGACGCGCTCATCGACGGCGACATCCTGATCGTGACGTCGAAGATCGTCTCCAAGGCCGAGGGGCGCCGCATGCGGGCTGAGGATCGCGAGGATGCGATCTCTGCTGAGACCATCCGCGTCGTCGCCTCGCGTCCGCGCGCGGATGGCGGTGCGACCCGCATCGTGCAGAACCGGCTGGGGATCGTCGGTGCGGCGGCTGGCGTCGACGCCTCCAATACCGAGGAGGGCACGGTTCTTCTTCTGCCGCTCGATCCTGACGCATCTGCGAGAGTGCTCGCCGACAGCATCCGAACAGCGACCGGTGCACGCGTCGGGGTCATCATCAGCGATACGCTCGGCCGGCCGTGGCGGGAAGGCCAGACGGATGTCGCGATCGGCGCGGCTGGCGTGCACGTCTTTGACGATCTGCACGGCCGGGTCGACAGTGCGGGGCGTCCGCTCGTCGTCACCCAGCCGTGCGTCGCAGACGAACTGGCGGCGGCCGGTGACCTGGTCAAGGGCAAGCTGAGCGGATGCCCGGTCGCGGTCGTGCGGAGGATGGGGCGGCTCGTCGGGGAGCTGAGCCTGCCGGGGGCACGAAACATCGTGCGCGAACCGGAGAAGGACATGTTCCGTCTCGGGGTCGACGAGGCCCACGCACAGGGGTACGAAGAGGGTTATGCGGCGGCGCTCGCCGCCGCGAGAGGAGAGGATCACCAATGACGTTGACACTGGGTTACAAGGCATCCGCTGAGCAGTTCGCTCCGCGGGAACTGGTCGACATCGCGGTCGCGGCCGAGCGGCACGGGTTTGAATCTGTGGCGGTGAGCGATCATTTCCAGCCGTGGCGCTACACGGGTGGTCACGCGCCGTTCTCGATCGCATGGGCGGCTGCGGTCGGTGCGCGGACGGAGCGGATCCGGATCGGGACGAGTGTGATCACGCCGACGTTCCGCTACAACCCGGCGGTGATCGCGCAGGCTTTTGCGACCCTGGGGTGCTTGAGCCCCGATCGTGTCTTCCTCGGCGTCGGTACGGGTGAGGCGCTGAACGAGATCGCGACCGGTTTCCAGGGGGCGGGGGAGCAGGAGTGGCCGGAGTTCCGGGAGCGGTTCGCGCGGCTTCGGGAGTCGATCCGGCTGATGCGGGCCCTGTGGACCGGCGACCGCGTGAGCTTCGAGGGTGACTACTACTCGACGCATGACGCATCCATCTATGACGTGCCCGACGGTGGTATCCCGGTCTACATCGCCGCTGGTGGGCCGATGGTGGCGAAGTACGCCGGTCGTGCGGGTGACGGGTTCATCTGCACGTCGGGGAAGGGGCAAGAGCTCTACACCGACAAGCTCATCCCGGCGGTGAAAGAAGGCGCCGCGGCATCCGGTCGTGAGTTTGCGCAGATCGACCGGATGATCGAGATCAAGATCTCGTACGAAGAGACCGAGCAGGCGGCGCTGGAGAACACTCGGTTCTGGGCACCGCTGTCGCTGTCGAAGGAACAGAAGCACGACATCACCGACCCGATCGAGATGGAGAAGGCGGCGGATGCACTGCCCATCGAACAGGTCGCGAAGCGGTGGATCGTCGGCACCGATCCCGATGCTGTCGTCGCGCAGGTCAAGGACTACGTCGACTGGGGTTTCAACCACCTCGTCTTCCACGCCCCCGGCCACGACCAGGAACGGTTCATGACCCTCTTCGAACGGGACCTCGCACCGAGACTGCGGGCTCTATGACGCAATAGGGTGGGGAGCATGCGCTTCGGAACCTTCATCCCCCAGGGCTGGCGATTCGATCTCGTGGGCATCGACCCCGCCGACCAGTGGACGGCCATGCGCGATCTCGCGCAGGCAGCGGATGCCGGACCGTGGGAGTCGCTGTGGGTCTACGACCACTTCCACACCACACCGATCCCGAGCCAGGAGGCGACCCACGAGGCGTGGACCCTCATGTCGGCGTTCGCGGCGTCGACCAGCCGCATCCGCCTCGGGCAGATGTGCACATGCATGTCGTACCGCAACCCGGCATACCTGGCGAAGGTCGCCGCGACCGTGGACATCGTCTCCGGCGGGCGTACGGAAATGGGCATCGGCGGAGGTTGGTACGAGCACGAATGGCGCGCCTACGGCTACGGCTTCCCCTCGGCCGGTGACCGCCTGCGCCGCCTCGACGAAGGTGTCCAGATCATGAGTCAGGCCTGGACGACCGGTTCGGCGACGCTGGATGGAAAGTTCTACCAGGTCGACGGTGCGATCGTTCAGCCGCAGCCGCTCCAGCGGGGCGGCATCCCGCTGTGGATTGCCGGCGGCGGCGAAAAGGTCACGCTCAAAATCGCAGCGAAGTACGCGCAGTACACGAACTTCGCGGGTACGCCCGAGCAGTTCGATGCGAAGAGCGCGATCCTGCGCGACCACACCATTGCGGTCGGCACCGACTTCGACGCGATCGTGCGCTCGGCGAACTACAACACGGTGATCGGCGAAACCGAATCGGAGGTCGAAGACCGGCTGGCGGCGATCGAGGCGCGCGTCGCACCGCATCTCGGTGACCGCACCGAGGCCTACATGCAGAATTATCGCGGCGACGGTGCGAAGGCCGTCGGCACCCCCGAGCAGATCGTCGAACAGCTGCAGGACATGTCCGACCGCGGACTCGGGTACGCGATCCACTACTTCCCCGAGGCGGCCTACGACCGTTCCGGAATCGAACTCTTCGAGCGCGAAGTCATCCCGGCGCTCAGCTGAAAGCGCTGAGCTGACGCCGGTCCTACTGCCCGATCACCTTGTCGACCGACATCACCAGGATCACGCGGTCGGCGGCATCCGCTGGAGCGGGAGGATTCTCGGCACCGTAACGACTCGCGAGCTGCTGATGGAACGCTCCGGTCGGGTCGGGCGCTGCCTCGACCAACCGGCCCCGCACCTCAATGTAATGGGTCGGCTTGTCGGGGTCGTACACCGCGAGGCTCATCGAGGGGTTGCGCTGCAGGTTGCGGTACTTGGCGCGCGTGGTCGTGTGTGTGAAGCGGATCGTGCCGTCGACGAGCTCGAACCACATCGGGCTCACCTGGGCGGTGTCGTCGCGCCCGACGGTGCCGAGCGCGCCGTACAGGGGACGTTCGAGAAGGTCGATCAGGTGGGACGGAATCTCTGGAGCACTCATCTCACCGAGCCTAGCGAGGTGCGGGGCACACGGGGTGAAGATGCAGTGTCGAGCGGCGAGAACGCGATGAGAGGGCTGCCGTCCATCGGATGCGGCACGACATCCGCGCGCACGCCGTAGACCGCCCGGATCAGTTCCGGGGTGAGCGTGTCGCCGGGAGTGCCGGCGGCCACCACACGACCGCGGTCGAGCACGATCACCTGGTCGGCGTACCGTGCCGCCAGCGTCAGATCGTGCAGTGCCGCAAGTACCGCGATCCCACCGTCAGCGAGAGTGCGCGTCAGCGTGAGCGTCGCCAACTGTGCGCGAACGTCGAGGTGATTGGTCGGCTCGTCCATCAGCAGCAGCTTCGGCTGCTGCGCCAGCGCCCGCGCGAGCAGCACCCGCTGGCGCTCACCACCCGAGAGCTCCTGGAAGCGTCGGCCGCGGAACTCTGCGGCTCCGACCTCACGCAGCGCATGATCGGCGACCCGCTCGTCATCCGAACTGGGCGTGCCGAGCAGTGACACGTGGGGCGTGCGCCCCAGCATGACAACATCGAAAACAGTCAGATCCAGCTCGGTGTCGGCCTGCTGCTCGACCAGCGCGCTGTACCGCGCCCGATGACGTCGCCGCAGCGACGCGGAGTCCGTGCCGCCAAGCGCGATGGAACCGGACGTCGGCTGCTCGGCCGCCGCGATCAGGTGCAGCAGTGTGGACTTGCCCGCACCGTTGGGACCGATCAGTGCCGTCAAGGAGCCGGCCTCGACAGTGCAGTCGATGTCGTCGATGATCAGATGCCCGCGCGGGGCGAACGAGACCCGACGAGTCTCCAGGGGAGGAGGGGCGGTCATGAGATCCTCCTGGCCCGCAGCAGCAGGAAGCAGAACAGTGGCGCGCCGACCAGCGCGGTGACGATTCCGACCGGCAGCTCTCGCGGGTCGAACAGTGTGCGCGCGATGGTGTCGGCCCAGATCAGGAACACCGCACCGGTCAGCGCGGACAGCGGCAGCAGCATCCGATGCCCCGACCCCGCCAACAGGCGGACGGCGTGCGGAACCACGAGTCCCACGAATCCGATCGACCCGCTCACGGCGACCAGGCAGCCAGTGAGAAGTGCGGTGGCGCCGAGCAGGACCC
The DNA here is from genome assembly GCA_052085045.1 of Microbacteriaceae bacterium. GTDB lineage: Bacteria > Actinomycetota > Actinomycetes > Actinomycetales > Microbacteriaceae > Microbacterium. The sequence goes on from JBQDFB010000013.1 coordinate 15,881, forward strand.
AGCGGGTGCGGCTGACCGAAACACCGAGGGATGCTGCGGCCCGATCGCCGAACGCGAAAGCATCGAGCGCGCCGCCGCTGAACAGCAGGGGCACGCCGACGACCAGCACCGCCGCGAGGGCGAGCGACGCCGCCGGCCAGGTGACTCCGGCCAGTGACCCGAGCAGCCAGCCGAGGATCTCGCGATAGCTGTCTCCGGTAGCGCTCCAGAAGATCACGAGGCTGGTGAGGGCTCCAAGCACAGCGGACACGGCGATGCCCGCGAGGATCGTTCGCGAGGCGGTGATGCGCCCGACCGCTCCGGCGAGCAGGAGCGTGGCGGCCAGGGCGACGAGTGCCCCGCCGAAGGCGGCGATCGGAAGCGCGATGACGAAGCCCAGGACGATCACCATCACCGCGCCGAAGGACGCGCCCGAAGACAGACCCAGCAGATACGGGTCGGCCAGTGGGTTGCGCAGCACCGCCTGCATGATCGCGCCGCACAGGGCAAGCCCCGCGCCGACGGCGCCGGCAGCGAGTGCACGCGGCATGCGCAGCTCCCACACGATCCCATCGCGCAGCGGCGACAATGCCGAGTCGCCGATACCGAGATGGGAGAGGATGCTGGTCCAGGCCTCAGCCGGTGAGATCTCGGCTGGTCCCAGCGTGACACTGATGACGATCGAGCCGCCGAGCGCGATCAGGAGAACTGCCGTCCACGCCGCGCCGCGCAGCCGCCGCGCGGCACGCGCTGGTGCCGGTGCCGTGTGGACGGTCTCTGCGGGGGCGAGCAGCGTCATGGCAGGTCGATGTCGTCCAGCTGTGACACGAGAAGCTCGACCGCCTCGACATTGCGGACGCCGGCTTCGGCGGTGGGGAAGGGCAGCACGAGGTAGCGGCCGTTCTGCACGGCAGGCAGGGCGGCGGTCGCAGGATTCGACTCGAGAACGCCGATCTTCTTCTCCGTGGAGCCCCAGGCCGAATCGATCAGCACGATGACGTCCGGATTCGCGTCGACGACGGCCTCCCAGCTGAGGCTCGACCACGTTTCGTCGACATCCCCGGCGATGTTCGTCAGGCCTGCGGCATCCATCATCATCTGCGGGGCACCGATCCCGGCGCCGACGAACGGGGTGTCGCTGCCCGAGCTGAACCACAGTGCGGAGAGCCCGCGGTCGTCGGGGGTGACAGCATCCAACCGGTCCTGCATGTCGTGGACGAGCGCTGCTGCCTGCTCGGGCACGTCGAAGATGTTGCCCATCTCCTCGACGTCGGCGAAGACATCGTCGAAGCCGAGGGAGTTCGGCTGATAGTCCGGTTCCTGGCAGGCCGACGGCGACACATAGGTGTTGACGCCGAGGGTCGCGAGGATCTCGCGGTCGCCGGCACCGTCGGCGGTGACATTCGATTCCCACCCGGCGTAGACGAGATCGGGTTCCAGCGCGAGCGTCGCCTCCTGGCCGGGAACCTTCTCCGAGACCACGGGGATGCCGTCGGCGGCAGCTGCCCAGCCTTCAGCCAGTGGACCGTCGGAGAACGCGGTGCCGATCAGGCGGTCTTCGAGGCCGAGAGCCAGCATCATCTCGATCGAGGTCGACTTGATCGCGAGAACCCGTTCGGGTGCTTCTTCGAAGGTCACCTCGGTGCCGCAGTTGTCGACGGTGAGCGGGTATGCGGAGCCGTCGACGGGACCGGCATCGTTCTCTGATGCGGTGCTCGGGCTGCCGGCGGCGCACCCGCTGACACCGAGGACGACGAACAGAACGGCGGATGCCGTGAGGGCGCGGACGGTATGCGGGGGGCGAAGGGGCATGGTTCTCCTGAACGCAAGTCGAGTGTGATGACGAGCGGCCAAGATCCCGGCCGGGAAACCGCGCCAATGCGGGCGCGGGTGTGCGGCGAGTCTAGCGGAGCCCGAGTTCGCTCGCGAGCGGACGCAGTGTCTCCAGCGGATCCGCCCGGGCCGGGAGAACTTGGGTGCAGACGTGATCGGCCCCCGCATCGAGTTGATCCCGGATCACGGCGGCGAGTTGGGCCGCCGTGCCGTGCGGAGTGAGCGTATCCACTGCCTCGTCGGTGGCACCGTTCTCGAGGTCATCGGAGGTGAATCCGTGGCGTTCGAGGGTGCGGCGATAGTTCGTCAGACCGAGATAGCGCGAGAGGAACCGGCGACCGGCTTCCCGGGCCGCGTCAGCATCGGTGTCGAGGATGACGCGCTGCTCGGGGGCGACGAGGGGGCCGTCACCGGCGGCAGCACGCGCGAATCGGGTGTGCGTCGGCGTCGTCAGATACGGGTGTGTGCCCGCGGCGCGTTCGGCCGACAGCTTGAGCGTCTTCGGCCCGAGCGCCGAGATCACGCGGCGGTCGGCCGGCACACCGGCCGCATCGAGCGCATCGAGATACGCCACGAGTGCTGCATAGGGCTTCTGATAGGTCTCGCCCTGCGACTCGGGATGTCCGATGCCGACCCCGAGGAGGAAGCGTCCCGGATGCGTCCGCTCGAGTCGATGGAAGGAATCGGCCACCTGCGGAGCCGGTGCCGTCCAGATGTTGACGATCCCGGTGGCGACGGTCAGGTGCTCGGTCGCGTTGAGCAGATCCTCCGCGATCTGGAGGTCGGCTGCGGGCGATCCGCCGATCCAGAGTGCGCTGTAACCGAGCTTCTCGATGGACGAGGCCATCTCGGGCGTGAGGATGCCGCCGCCACGCCATACGCCTACTTGACCGAGGGACGGGGTCGTCGCTGAGGAGAAGAGGGACATGGGGTCAAGGTATCAGCGAGAAGGGAAGACCCCCGCCGACCCGATTCGGCGGGGGTCTTCTCGGGAGCTGCGCTCACCGTGGCGCGGAAAGTCTTGACTACCCGATCCGGTCTGATCTTCCGCGCACAAGCAGTTGTACGTGCCGAAGGTAACGGCATAGTGAACGCGAATCGAACGTCGCGTAGTGACTGTTTCTGCACAGGAAGGCATCTCCGCAACTTGTCCACAGACAGCCGGAATCTCGCGGAACGCTGTTCTTGAGTTCCGTCATCATCAGGGACATGACAACAGCGAACAGCTCTCTGAGAGACCGCGTACTCGACCACGACGACAAGCTGCGTGACGTGCTGCAGGTACTGCTGCAGCGCGCGAGCCAACGTCAGATGTGGCTCATGTTCATGGATGATCGTGGATGCCTCGGCGATCCGCTCATGCCGATGGACGACTATCCGGATGATCCGAACGACGTGGTCGAGATCGATGACCTCGGGTCGGTGTCGGAGGCGCATGTGCTCATGCATCGTGCGGGAATGCTCCGAGAGTTGACCGGCAACGTCAGCGTGGTGATCGCATGGGAGCGCGTCGGTTCCGACTCGGTGATGAACAGCGATCGGGCATGGGCTCGTGCGATGGCGGAAGCTTCGCAGAGACTCGAGGTTCCGCTTCGCGCACAGTTCATCGTGCATTCCCACGGGGTTCGCCAGCTGCACCCTGATGACTATCTGTGAGGTGGGCGCCCGGAAGCAATACAAGGGCGCCCTAGTAAATACAAGGGGAGCCGCGTAACATGGGCATCACGCCAATGACGGCGTGAAGGGACAGCGCAAAATGACTCGTACCATCCCACATCTCGTAGGCGGATCGCTCATCACTCCGGATGGCGGCCGCTTCAATGACGTCTATGAACCGAGCACCGGTACCGTGCAGGCCCGGGTGCCGCTCGCCTCGGCCGCCGATGTCCGCCGTGCGATCGACAATGCCGAGGCGGCGCAGCCGGAATGGGGGGCGACGAACCCCCAGAAGCGCGCCCGCGTACTGCTGCGGTTCCTCGACCTCGTGCACCGCGACATGACCTCGATCGCGAAGCTACTCTCCAGCGAGCACGGCAAGACGCTCGATGACGCCAAGGGTGACATTCAGCGGGGCCTTGAGGTGATCGAGTTCGCCGCTGGCGCCCCGCATCTCCTCAAGGGCGAGTATTCCACCGGAGTCGGAACGGGCATCGATGTGTACTCGATGCGTCAGCCCCTCGGCGTCGTCGCCGGCATCACGCCCTTCAACTTCCCGGCGATGATTCCGCTGTGGAAGGCGGGCCCTGCGCTCGCCGCCGGCAACGCGTTCATCCTCAAGCCCAGCGAGCGCGATCCTTCTGTTCCCGTGCGCCTCGCAGAGTTGTTCCTCGAAGCCGGGCTCCCTGAAGGCATCTTCAACGTGGTCCATGGCGACAAGGAGGCGGTCGACACGCTGCTCACCGACGACCGCGTCAAGGCCGTGGGTTTCGTGGGCTCCACGCCGATCGCGCAGTACATCTATGAGACCGCAGCCGCCCACGGTAAGCGCGCGCAATGCTTCGGCGGGGCGAAGAACCACATGATCGTCATGCCGGATGCCGACCTCGACCAGGCGGTCGACGCGCTCATCGGTTCCGGATACGGCTCGGCGGGGGAGCGCTGCATGGCGATCTCCGTCGCCGTACCGGTCGGCAGAGAGACCGCCGAAGCCCTCGCCGCGAAACTCACCGAACGAGTCGCACAGCTCACGGTCGGGCCCTCGCTCGCCGAAGGAGCCGACTACGGTCCGCTCGTGACGAGCGCCGCCGTCCAGCGCGTCGAGGATTACATCCAACAGGGCGTGGATGCCGGAGCCACGCTTCTCGCCGACGGCAGAGGCTTCTCGGTTGAGGGTCATGAAGAGGGCTTCTACCTCGGCCCGACCCTGTTCGATCACGTCACGACGGATATGGCGATCTACCGCGAGGAGATTTTCGGACCGGTGCTCGTCATCGCCCGTGCCGACGGCTACGAGCAGGCGCTGGCGATGGCATCCGTTCATGAGTTCGGCAACGGCGTCGCGATCTTCACGCGCGACGGTGACGCTGCTCGTGATTTCACGGCGCGCGTGAACGTCGGGATGGTCGGAGTCAACGTGCCGATCCCGGTGCCGATCGCGTACTTCACGTTCGGCGGTTGGAAGAACTCCGGCTTCGGTGACCTCAACCAGCACGGCGCCGATGCCTTCCGCTTCTACACCAAGACCAAGACGGTGACGAGCCGCTGGCCGGCGCACGGCATTCGCGAAGGCGCCAGCTTCGTCATCCCGACGATGCGCTAGGAGCTGCCATGACAACTGCCACGACAGTCGACGAGCGCGAGGCGATCCTCGACGCCGTCCGTGAATACGCCGAGACCGAACTCACCCCGTACGCCTCGGAGCGCGACGAGCAGCACATCTTTCCCCGGGAGTCGCTGCACCGCGGCGGCGATCTCGGCCTGGGCGGCATCTACGTCGGCGAGGAGTTCGGCGGCACCGCGCTCAGCCGCGCCGACACCGTCGCCATCTTCGAGGAGCTCGCCAAGGGTGACCCCGCGGTCGCCGCTTTCATCTCGATCCACAATATGGTCGCGTGGATGATCGACACGTACGGCGACGAAGCTCAGCGCGGCGCGTGGCTTCCGCAACTGACGAGCATGAGCGAGTTCGGCAGCTATTGCCTGACGGAGCCCGGTGTCGGTTCCGACGCCGCAGCCCTCGCCACGCGCGCCGTCCGCGTCGGAGCCGAATACGAGATCACCGGGGTGAAGCAGTTCATCTCCGGTGCTGGTGAGTCCGGCGTCTACATCGTCATGGCGCGCACCGGCGACGCCGACAGCGGAGCGAGCGGCATCAGTGCCTTCCTCGTCCCGGCGGATGCTCCGGGCCTGAGCTTCGGCGCCCTCGAGATGAAGATGGGTTGGCACGCCCAGCCGACGCGGCAGGTCATCCTGGACGGCGTGCGGGTGCCGGCATCCGCCATGCTGGGCGACGAGGGGCGCGGATTCGCGATCGCGATGTCGGCGCTCAACGGTGGGCGCCTCAACATCGCCGCCTGCTCGCTGGGCGGGGCGCAGTGGGCGCTCGATCGTGCCGTCCAGTACGTGCACGAGCGGGTCGCGTTCGGTGAGCCGCTCGCCGAGAAGCAGTCGATCCTGTTCCAGATCGCCGACATGCGCACCGAACTGCAGGCGGCGCGCCTCATGGTGCGCGACGGTGCGGATGCCGTCGACCAGGATGCTCCGGATGCCACGATGCGCTGTGCGATGGCCAAGCGCTTTGCGACGGATGCCGGGTTCGACATCGCGAACCGCGCCCTGCAGTTGCACGGCGGCTACGGCTACCTGCAGGACTACGGGATCGAGCGGGTGGTGCGCGACCTGCGCGTCCATCAGATTCTGGAGGGGACGAACGAGATCATGCGGCTCATCGTCGGGCGCGAGATGCTGCGGCCGGCGGGATCCGCGACCCTCCAGCGTAGCGGCGAAGACCGGATGAGGAGGGCATCATGACACGCATCGCATTCCTCGGCCTCGGGCACATGGGGCTGCCGATGGCCAGGAACCTTGCCGCCGCCGGACACGAGGTGCACGGCTTCGACCTGGTTCCGGCGGCGATCGAGGCGGCTCGTGCGGCCGGCATCCCGATCGCGTCCAGCGGGGCGGATGCTGCGGCAGAGGCCGACATCGTCATCACGATGTTCCCGGCGGGCAAACACGTGCTCGACGCGTACCAGGGTGGGCTGCTCGCCGCAGCCGCGCCGGGCACGCTGTTCATCGAGTCGTCCACGATCGCGGTGGACGAGGCGCAGGCCGCACACGCGCTGGCAGTCGAGGCGGGGCACCGCAACGTCGACGCCCCGGTGTCGGGTGGCGTCGTCGGCGCAGAGAATGGCACGCTCGCGTTCATGGTCGGCGGATCGGACGACGACTTCGCCGCGGCTTTCCCGTTGCTCGAGGTCATGGGTGGGCGCATCGTGCACTGCGGTGGGCCCGGGCTCGGCCAGGCGGCGAAGGTGTGCAACAACATGGTGCTCGCGGTGTCGCAGATCGCGGTCGCCGAGGCATTCGTGCTGGGGGAGCGGCTGGGCCTGGAGCATCAGGCGCTGTTCGACGTCGTCTCGCAGGCGTCGGGTCAGTGCTGGTCCGTCACGACGAACTGTCCGGTTCCCGGTCCTGTGCCGACGAGCCCCGCGAACCGCGACTACCAGCCGGGGTTCGCTGGCGCGCTCATGGCGAAGGACCTGGGCCTCGCGCTGCAGGCGATCGAACAGACCTCGACAGATGCGCAGATGGGCCGCCTCGCCCAGGAGCTCTACGCCGCTTTCGCCGCCGGCGAGGGTGCTGGGCGTGACTTCTCCGGCATCATCACCGACATCCGCGGCGGGACGGT
>JBQDFB010000013.1:23142-28218 GCA_052085045.1 Microbacteriaceae bacterium
CCCAAACGTGAGGAGTCGCAGATGACCGAGTACGAGACGATCCTGGTCGAGCAGCGCGGACGCGTCGGCTGGATCACCCTGAACCGCCCGCAGGCGCTGAACGCACTGAACGGGCAGGTTGCCGCAGACGTCACCGCCGCCGCAGTCGCCTTCGATGCGGACGACGGCATCGGTGCGATCGTCGTCACGGGATCTGAGAAGGCATTCGCTGCGGGCGCCGACATCAAGGAGATGGAGGGGATGGCGGCATCCGACATGCTCGCCACCGATCACTTCGGCGCCTGGAACGATTTCGCCGCGGTGAAGACCCCGGTGATCGCGGCCGTCTCCGGCTTCGCCCTCGGTGGCGGATGCGAGCTGGCGATGATGTGCGACATCATCCTGGCCGCCGACACGGCGAAGTTCGGGCAGCCCGAGATCAACCTCGGCGTGATCCCCGGCATGGGCGGCACACAGCGTCTCATCCGCGCGATCGGGTATTACAAGGCTGCCGAGCTCGTCCTCTCCGGACGGATGATGGGCGCCGAGGACGCGGAGCGTGCGGGGCTCGTCTCGCGGGTGGTGCCGGCATCCGATCTGCTCGACGAGACGACGAAGCTCGCCGAGGGGATCGCTTCGAAGAGCCTGCCGAGTCTGTACGCGGCAAAGGCCGCGCTGGATGCCGCGATGGAGACCACCCTCGCCGAAGGGCTCGCGCACGAGAAGCAGGCGTTCGCGGAGCTTTTCGACACCGCGGACCAGAAGGAAGGCATGGCAGCCTTCCGCGAGAAGCGGACGCCGAACTTCACGAACCGATAGACCACGCAAGGTAGACGGTAGATTTGCTCGCAGGTACCATGGTTCCATGGGGCTGAATATCAAGAACGAGAGGGTGCACAGTCTGGCGCGCGAAGCTGCGCGCGTGACGGGTGGCTCTCAGACGAGTGCGATCGAGCAGGCCCTGGAGGCATTGCTTCGCGAGCGCGGGCACGATCCTCGGCAGGCTGACCGTGACGCACGAATCGAGCGGATGCTGGAGATGGGCGCGCGGTTTCGCCGCGAAGAGCGCCCGATCTCTCGTGGGATCACGAAGGTGGAAGAGCTCTACGACGAGAAGACCGGTCTGCCGCGATGATCGTCGACAGTTCCGCGCTGTTGGCCGTCATCCAGGGCGAGCCGGAGGCTCGCGAGTGTGGCGAAGCGCTCGCCGACGACGCGTGCCGGATCTCTGCAGCGAACTGGGTGGAAGCCGGGATCGTCGTGGACAATCGCTCGCTGGAGACGCAGCGCGAGTTCGAGGAGCTGATGGCCCTGGCAGAGATCGCCATCGTGCCCGTCTCGGCTGAGCACGCGCGAATCGCGCGCGACGCCTACCGCCGCTACGGCAGAGGAAGCGGGCACCCCGCACGACTCAATTATGGGGACTGCTTCGCATACGCGCTCGCCGTCACCACCGGCGAGCCGTTGCTGTTCGTCGGCGACGACTTCGGAGAGACCGACGTTCGTTCCGCGCTCTGATGCCTCACCCGCGCAGCGCGTCGAGAACCTTCTCCAGTCGCCGCTGCCGAGTCTCTTCCTGCTTGGCTTCTGCGACCTGACGGGCCATCTCCTTGCGCTTCGATGGCGCGAGGTTCTCGAACGCGGCGCGAACAGCAGGGTCGGCATCCAGTGCCTCCGCTAGGGCCGGCGGGATTTCGATGACGCGTTCATCCGTGTCGACGCGGATCCTCACGTCGATCCGCTCGCCGATCTCGACGCCCGCTTCGGCACGCGACGCCTTGCTGAAACCGATCATGTTCATATCGCCCATGCGGGCCAGGCGCAGTCGGATGCTGCGGTCGCCGAAATCCACGACGACCGGAAACGTCTTGCCGGCGCCGAGTTCGGCGACCTGCTCGTCGGAGAGGATGATCACGGCCGCAGGACCGTGACTTTCGAGGGTCGTGCTCAGCTGCAGTTCGGTCATGCGGGTCAGATTACGCCGATCGCCGTTCGACCGAAATGGCCAGTATCCGGTTGCGTTCATCGATCAGCCGGCGCAGGTACGCGCGCATGAAGAGTCGGTCCACGAGTGCGCCGATCGGCCCGAACGGTGAGCGGAACGTGATGGTGTCGCGCATGAGCGTGCCATCCGGATGCTCGCGGAACACGTGCTCGTGATGGAAGGCGTCGAACGGGCCTTTGATCTGCCGGTCGCAGAACCGGTGCGGAGCTTCGATGTCGAACACCACCGAGGTCAGGCGGAACGGGATGCCGAAGTGGCGCGCTCGCCAGGTGACGGTCGAACCCTCGGTGAAAGTGCCGCCCTCGGGGCCGTCGACCATCGTTTCGCCATAGCGTGCCATCGTCTCGACGTGGAGCGCGGGATCGAGGGATGCTGTGAACACCGCGGCTGGCGCCGCGCGGATCACGCGTTCGAGCGTGAACGCCGACATCACCGCGGCACCATCAGAGCGGATCCGGCTGCGGACGCGGATCGGTGAAGTCACCGGCATCCCGACGCAGACGCGCGACGATCGCAACGAGATCGGTGGTGTCCTCTTCACTCAGCCCGGGCTCGGCGAACACTTCTGCATTGAGGGCGTCCGTCGCGCGCTCGACCAGTGCGCGACCGCGCTCGGTGAGGGCGAGCATGGCGGCGCGACCATCGTGGGGGTGCGGTTCGCGGACGATCAACCCGTCGCGGATGAGCCGCTCGGCGGTACTCGTCACCGTGGTCGCATGCACCTGCAGGCGCGCGACCACACTCGACAACGGCAGGCGCTCTTCCCTGCTGAACGCGAGCAGGCGCAGCACTTCGAATCGGGCAAAGGAGAGCGCAAACGGCTTCAGCGCCGCGTCCACGCGTGCCAGAAGGAGCTGCTGTGCGCGCATCACCGAGATGACGGCGGTCATGCCGTCAGCGGCATCCGTCCACCCGTGCGCGACCCACTGCCGCTTCGCCTCGGCGAGCGGATCGATCGGGAGCGGACGGGATGGAGCCACGAGCTCTACGGTATCGGGCGCGCGTGACCGGCACTGTACGCCACTCTGTGTATACACTGCGACGGTCGCGGCGGGTGAACGACCCGTGAAGACTTACCGATTGGCTACATACTTCTCCTTCCCACTAGACTCAGCCCTGTCGTGAGGAGCATTCGATGAAGATCTTCGTCCTTGTCAAAGAGGTGCCTGACACCTATGGGGATCGCAAGCTGAATCTGGAGACCGGGCTGGCTGATCGTGCGGCCGGTGATGTGGTTCTGGATGAGATCACTGAGCGTGCTCTTGAGGTCGCCTTGTCTTACGCCGACAAGAACGATGGCACTGAGGTGGTCGCTCTCGCGATGGCTCCGGAGTCTTCGACGGCTTCGATTCGTCGCTCGCTCGCGATCGGTGCGGCATCGGCTGTGCATATCGTCGATGAGCAGCTCGCGGGCGCCGATCTGGGCTTGACGGCTGAGGCGCTCGCCGCCGCGATTCGCCGCGCCGAGCCCGATCTGGTGATCACCGGAAACCTTTCGACGGATGGTTCGGGTGGCATGATTCCGGCGATGCTCGCTGAGCATCTCGGTTTCGCGCAGGCGACGGCTTTGAATGCGGTGGAGATCACTGCTGACGGGGTTTCGGGTACGCGTGCGGCTGATGATGGCAGTCAGTCGGTGTCGGTGTCGTTCCCGGCGGTCATCTCGATCACCGAGGCGCTGCCGGATGCGCGGTTCCCGAACTTCAAGGGCATTATGGCGGCGAAGAAGAAGCCGCTCGAGGTGCTCTCTCTCGATGACCTCGGCGTTTCGGCTGATCCGGCCGCCGCTCCTCGCACGATCATGACGGCGGTGTCTGAGAAGCCTCCGCGTGTGGCGGGTGTGAAGATCACCGATGAGGGTGATGCCGGCGCGCAGCTGGTCGAGTACCTCGTGCAGAACAGGCTGGTGTGATGATGAGCTATCCCGCAGATTCCGTCCTCGTCCTCGTCGAGGTCACGCCCGCGGGCGACGCCGCCAGTTCTACGGCGGCCCTGATCGGTGCCGCGTCGCTGATCGGATCGCCGGTCGCGCTCGTCCCCGGGGGTTCACAGAGCGCGGTGGATGCCACGGCTGCCGCCGGTGCGTCGGTCGTGTTGACGGCGGATGTTGACGCTGAGGTTCTCACGGTTCCGCTGGTCGACGCGGTTCAGGCTGCGTATCAGAAGGTGCAGCCGGATGCTGTGCTGATCTCGAACTCGATCACCGGGCGCGATGTCGCCGGGCGCCTCGCGGTCCGCGAGAAGCTGGCCCTGTCGGTGGATGTGACCGGCGTCTCCCGTGATGACGAAGGTATTGTCGCGCACCACTCCGTTTATGGTGGGGCGTTCCTGACGGATTCTGCGCCGACGTTCGGTGCTCCGGTCATCACGATCCGTCAGGGCGCGGTGGATGATCGTGCCGAAGCCGTCGCATCCCCGACCGTGGAGGCGTTGGAGGTGACAGCATCCGGTGCGGCTGCGGCGAAGGCGGGCCCTGTCGAGGTCGTCGAGGTCGAGTCGTCCCGTCCGGAGCTCCGTGGGGCCGCGAAGGTCGTCTCGGGAGGTCGCGGGCTCGGTTCGAAGGAGCAGTTCGTGCTCGTCGAGCAGCTCGCCGACGCTCTGGGCGCCGCGATCGGCGCTTCGCGTGCCGCGGTGGATGCCGGGTACGTTCCGTATGCGCATCAGGTCGGTCAGACCGGTGTCTCAGTGTCGCCGCAGTTGTACGTGGCTGTCGGCATCTCGGGTGCGATTCAGCACCGCGCGGGCATGCAGACCGCGAAGAACATCGTCGCGATCAACAAGGATGGCGACGCCCCGATCTTCGACGTCGCTGACTTCGGCATCGTCGGTGACCTGTTCACCATCGTCCCGCAGGTCGTCGAGGCCCTCGAAGCACGGAAGAAGTAGCCATGGCGACGCGGATGCTCAGGCGCGGCCTGCCGCGCGTGGCCGGCGGAGACCCCTGGCCCCCGGCCGGTGACGCTCCGTCGGTCGTTGAGGGAGCAGAGCGAGTCGAAACGGGTTCCCCTGCCGCTGGAGAAGGCTTCGACTCCTCCGTCGCTCAGCCCGTTTCGTCTTCGGCGGCGACGCCGCCTCCGCTCAACGCCCCGCAA
>JBQDFB010000013.1:28318-30474 GCA_052085045.1 Microbacteriaceae bacterium
GGCGAAGCCCTCCGTCGCGGCCTCCCGCGCACACCGGGCGGCGACCCGTGGCCGCCCGCAGGAACGACTGCGTTCGTCGCAACCGGACCCGCCGAAGAAGGCTTCGACGCGCTGACGCTCGCTCAACCCGTTTCGTCTTCGACGGCTTCGCCGCCTACGCTCAACGACCAGACGGTATCCACCGCCGACGTGAGCACGCCGTTGTCGTTCCCGCAGACCGTCTTCCCCGGCAAGAACGCCTTCAACCACCCGAAGCCCGCACCGGAACCGGCGCGCATCGGCCCGTTCACCAAGGGCCAGTGGGCCGGCGCTGTGATCGTCGGCGGAATTGCGCTGCTGGGAGCTGCGGCGATGGCCGTGCTGTTCGTCCGGTGGCTGCTGAGCCTGGAACCGCTGCAGAACTTCCTCACGACCTACCCGGGCGAGTACCACCTGCCCGACGGCGCCCCGGTCGGATTCCCGGGCTGGCTGGGCTGGCAGCACTTCCTCAACGTGTTCCTGATGGTACTGATCATCCGCTCGGGCCTCCGCATCCGAAACGAGAAACGGCCGACCGCGTTCTGGACCCCCCGCGGAAACGCGAAGGGCAAGGTCAGCCTCACGATCTGGTTCCACCAGTCCCTCGACATCCTCTGGCTGATCAACGGCGTCGTCTTCATCGTGCTGCTGTTCGTCACCGGCCAATGGATGCGGGTCATCCCCACCAGCTGGGAAGTCTTCCCCAACGCGATCTCCGCCGTCCTGCAATACATCTCACTGGACTGGCCCACCGAGAACGGCTGGGTCAACTACAACTCCATCCAGCAGCTCACCTACTTCCTGACAATCTTCATCGCCGCCCCACTCGCCGCGGTCACCGGATTCCGGATGAGCGGCATGTGGCCCCAGAAAGCCGAGAAACTCAGCAAGGCCTATCCCATCGAATGGGCACGCATGCTGCACTTCCCGGTCATGCTCTACTTCGTCGTATTCATCGCGATCCACGTCTTCCTCGTGCTCTCCACCGGAGCACTGCGCAACCTCAACCACATGTACGCCGCGCAGGGCTCGGTCGATCCGAACGCCTACGCCGACAACTGGACCGGATTCTGGTTCCTCGTGGCATCCCTCGCCGTCATCGCCGCCGCCTGGGTCGCCGCCCGACCCCTCGTGCTCGCACCGATCGCGAAGCTGTTCGGAACGGTCAGCAGCCGCTGATGGGTTCTGCTGTCGTATCCCCACGCGAAGTCCGCGTGGACAGCGGCGGCGTTGAGCTCGTCGGCGACCACTGGTCGGCAGCGACCGACGCCCAGGGTGCGGTGCTGCTGCTCCACGGCGGCGGTCAGCGCCGTCATTCCTGGCGCCGCACGGGGCAGTGGCTGGCCGAGGCCGGCTGGTCCGCCTGGGCATTCGATGCGCGCGGACACGGGGAGAGCGGCCGCTCTCCGGACGGTAACTACTCCGTGTCAGCACTGGTCGACGACGTCATCGCGATCATCGACGAGATCGGCGAGGCGCCGGTGCTCGTCGGCGCTTCCATGGGTGGGATGACCTCGCTCATCGCCGAAGGGGAGCGCGGCCCACTTGCCCGGGCGCTCGTGCTCGTCGACATCGTCGCGCGCATCGAGCCCGAAGGCTCCAGCAAGATCCAGGCCTTCATGCGGAGCGCGCCGAACGGCTTCGCGAGTCTCGAAGAGGCATCCGACGCCATCGCTGCGTACAACCCGCATCGTCCGCGCCCGACCTCCCTGGACGGCCTGCGAAAGAACCTCGTGCAGCGCGACGACGGCCGCTGGCACTGGCACTGGGACCCACGCTTCCTGGAGCGCGGCACGGAGCCCGAGCTCGAGATCCGCTACGAGCGCGCCAGTGCGGCGGCGCAGCGGATCGCCGTTCCGACGCTGCTTGTCCGCGGTGGGCACTCCGACATCGTCAGCGACGAGGGGCTCCAAGAGATGCGGGAGCTCATCCCGCACGCGCAGTCCGTCGAGGTGGGCTCGGCCGGACACATGATCGCGGGCGACGACAACGACGTGTTCACGTCGGAACTGCTGCAGTTCATCGAAGCGACGTCGCGGCGAGGCTGACGGGAGAGACTTCGACTCGCTGACGCTCGCTCAGCCCGTTTCGTCTGCGGCGCTGCGCGCCTTCGCTCAACGACCCGCTGGGGTGAGAGC
>JBQDFB010000013.1:30574-35515 GCA_052085045.1 Microbacteriaceae bacterium
AGCCCGTTTCATCTTCGGCGGCTTCGCCGCCTTCGCTCAACGACCGCCAGACCTCAGGAGCGCACGAACCGGACTTCGGTGAGCGTCTCGCCGAGGAACGGCTCGGTGTGCGTCGCACCGTCGAGCGTGAACCCGTTGCGCGCGTAGAAGCGGTGCGCGCGGGGGTTGTCCTCGGCGACCCAGAGATACAGCGGCTCGTCCTCCACGACGGCGGCATCGAAGAGCTTCTGGCCAAGGCCGGTGGAGTGCCACTCGTGCAGCAGGTAGATGAAGTACAGCTCGCGGAATGACGGAGCGTCCTTATCGCGGGCGGGACCAGAGCCGACGAATCCGACGATCTCGCCGTCGACGAGCGCCGCGCGCATCGTGAAGTCGTCGCCCTGCGAGGCCCAGTGCGTCCACAGTTCCGCCATGCGCCGGGGAGAGACCCGTTCGAGCGCCGCCTTGCTGACCAGGTGGTCGTAGGTCTCGTGCCAGCACTGGGCGTGCACGCGACCGAGAGCCTCGGCATCCACATCGCGAACCGGACGGACGATGACTTCAGGCTGGGCTTCGGCGCTCATGCCGCGACTCTACGCGCGCCCTTCGAGAACGGGAAATCGAGGGATGGACAACCAGAGATCGACGGTCGCGGCTGTGACCTTCCTACAATCGTCTGCGCAGATCGTGCGCCGGTGGCTACGATCGGAACTCGTGAATGTGATCTGGCGAACCCTGCTCGTGATGTGGCGCGCGCGCCGTCGACTCCGCCGTGGAGGGCGCCTCGCCCCGACCGAGATCTGCCGCATCCGCCTGACGACCCTGCCGACCGACCTCGACGTGCTCCGGCATATGAACAACGGCCGCTACCTGTCGCTGTTCGACCTGGGACGCTGGGATCTGCTCACCCGCACCGGCATGGCCGAGGCGATGAAGACCCACGGCTGGTACGGCGTCGTGGTCGCCGAGACCATTACTTTCCGCAAGTCCCTCGAACCCTGGCAGCGCTTCGACGTCGAGTCGCGTCTGATCGGCCACGACGACAAGGCGATCTACCTCGAGCACCGCGCGGTCGTCGACGGTGAGGTCTATGCACGAGCGATCATCCGCAGCCGCATGCTCAAGCGTTCCGGCGGAACGCTGTCCCACGAAGAGCTGTTCGCGGCCGTCGGGCGTCCTGAGGGCATCCCTGAGATCGATCAGTGGGTCGCGGACTGGGCGGCCTCCTCGGCGCTCCCGCCGACGCGAGCCGAAGCTCCCAGCATCTGGCAGTGACCGCAAGCGCCCGGATGCCGTGGGGGAACGCAGCGACGGCGTAGAGTGTCACCGCCGCAAGCGGGGTCGGCGAACCTAGGCTGATCTCATGTCAGAGTCGTCCGATCCGAAAGCCGTTCCGCTCGCCGATCGTGCCGTCGAACTCGCGCAGCGATGGATCATCGAAGCATCCGAGGCTGAGGTCGACCCGGCGGCGGCCCGGCTGGCCGATGTTCTGCAGGATGAGAACGGGCTCCCCTTCACCCTCGGATTCGTCGACGGCGTCATGCGGCCCGAGAGCTTGTCCGCCGCAGCATCCCAACTGCAGCGGATCGCCCCGATCGTGCCCGAGTTCCTGCCCTGGTACCTGCGCGGTGCTGTGCGGATCGGCGGAGCCGTCGCGCCGGTGCTGCCCGCGCCCGTGGTGCCGATCGCTCGCCGCGTGCTGCGCGAGATGGTCGGACACCTCGTCATCGACGCGCGCCCCGCGAAGCTCGGCGCGGCGATCGAGAAGATCCGCTCCTCCGGCGCGCGGCTGAACCTGAACCTGCTGGGCGAAGCCGTGCTCGGTGAAGATGAGGCCAGGCGCCGACTCGACGGCATCCATGACCTCATCCGCCGCGACGACGTCGACTACGTGTCGGTGAAGGTCTCGTCGGTGATGAGCCACCTGTCGATGTGGGCGTTCGACGAAATCGTCGACGCGGTCGTCGAGCGCCTGATCCCGCTGTACATCACCGCGGCCAGAACCGGCACCTTCATCAACCTCGACATGGAGGAGTACCGCGACCTCGACCTCACGATCGCGGTCTTCACCCGCATCCTCGAAGATCCGCGCCTGCTGCTGCTCGAAGCCGGCATCGTCCTGCAGGCCTACCTGCCCGATGCACACGGCGCCATGCGCGAGCTGACCGCCTGGGCGAAGACGCGCGCCGAGCACGGCGGAGCGGCGATCAAGGTGCGGCTCGTCAAGGGAGCCAACCTGCCGATGGAACGGGTGGATGCCGTCATCCACGGCTGGCCGACGGCCACCTACGAGACCAAACTCGACACCGATGCGAACTACCTGCGCATCCTCGACGAGGCGCTGCGACCGGAGAACACCGCCGCTGTCCATGTCGGGATCGCCGGTCACAACCTGTTCGGGATCGCCTACGCCTGGCTGCTGGCCGGTGAACGCGGCGTCCGCGGCGAGATCGACTTCGAGATGCTGCTCGGCATGGCCCAGGGCCAGGTCGCGGCCGTCTCGCGCGAGGTCGGGCAGGTGCTGCTGTACGTGCCGGTCGTGAGCCCTGCGGAGTTCGACGTCGCCATCAGCTACCTGGTCAGGCGGCTGGATGAGAGCGCCGAGCAGGACAACTTCCTCTCCGCCGCCTTCCACCTGCACGACGACGAGAGCCTGTTCACGCGCGAGCGCGACCGCTTCCTGACAGCCCTCGACCGCTCCCACGCGCCCACGCTGCGATCGGTGCCGTTCCGCGCGCAGAATCGTCAGTCCCCGGTGCATGAGTCGCTGCGCTCGACGGCGCCGGCTCCCGCGGACGAGGGGGAACTCACCCAGGCCGTGCTCGGCATCGCCCGTGGCTCCAGCGGCGAGGCGTTCGTCGAGACCGCGGTGTACTCGCCGCGCGAAGTCGACGCTGAGTCGTCCGGTGCCCCCGGTTTCCACAACACTGCCGACAGCGACCCGGCTCTGCCGGCGAACCGGGAGTGGGCCCGCGGCATCCGATCGCGAATCGCCTCGTCGACCGCCGGCGACAACACGCTTCGAGCGGCACGCATCGACGACAGCGCGCTTCTCGAGGAGACGATCGAGCGGGTGCTCACGGGCGCCCCGTCCTGGGGTGCGCGCCCCGCGTCGGAGCGGGCCGAGGCGCTGCTGCGCGCCGCCGCCGCCCTCGAATCGCGTCGGGCGGAACTGATCGAAGTCGCCGCCTCCGAGACCGGCAAGGTGCTCGCCGAGGCGGATGTCGAGGTCAGCGAGGCCGTCGACTTCGCCCGCTTCTACGGGGCGAAAGCCCGCGAACTGGATGCCGTGGCCGGCGCCGCGTTCGAGCCCGCGCGGCTCACGGTGGTCGCGCCCCCCTGGAACTTCCCCCTGGCGATCCCGGCCGGCGGCGTGCTCGCTGCGCTCGCCGCAGGGTCTGGCGTCGTCTTCAAGCCCGCGCCGCAGGCACGGCGCTGCGCCGCCGTGATCGCCGAGGCGCTGTGGGAGGCCGGCATCCCGCGCGACGTGCTCGCACTCGTCGACATCGAAGAGGGGGAGCTCGGCCAGCGTCTCATCGCGCACGAGGCCGTGGACCGGGTCATCCTCACCGGATCCTGGGATACCGCTGCGCTGTTCCGCTCCTGGCGCCCCGACCTGCCGCTGCTCGCCGAGACGAGCGGCAAGAACGCGATCGTCGTCGCCCCGTCCGCCGATCTCGACCTCGCCGTCGCCGACCTCGTCAAGAGCGCGTTCGGTCACGCCGGCCAGAAGTGCTCGGCCGCGTCGCTCGTGATCCTCGTCGGCCCGGTCGGGCGCTCCAAGCGCTTCGCGCGCCAGCTGGTGGATGCCGTCCGCTCCCTGCACGTCGGCTGGCCGACCGACGCCCTGAACGAGGTCGGGCCCGTCATCGAGAAACCGCAGGGCAAGCTCGCCTGGGCGCTCTCCGAGCTCGAGGATGACGAGCAGTGGCTGATCAAGCCGGCGCCCGTCGCCGACGACGAGTCGGGGCGCCTGTGGCACCCGGGCGTGCGCGTCGGCGTGGAGCCGGGGTCGCGCTTCCACCTCGAAGAGTTCTTCGGACCGGTGCTCGGCATCATGCACGCCCCGAACCTCGACCGGGCGATCGAGATGCAGAACGCCGTCGCCTACGGTCTCACCGCCGGCCTGCACACGCAGGATCCGGAAGACCTGGAGACGTGGCTCGGCGCCGTGCAGGCCGGCAACCTCTACGTGAACCGCGGCATCACCGGCGCCATCGTGCAGCGCCAGCCCTTCGGCGGCTGGAAGCGCTCGTCGGTGGGGCCGGGGACGAAGGCGGGCGGACCGAACTACCTGATCGGCTTGGGCAGCTGGCGGGCGCGCAGCGGCGGACCGGCTTCCAGCACCCTGCACCTGCGCGGGCTCGACTCGCGCATCACGGCGCTCATCGAGGCGGCTCAGCCGTCGCTCGACTTCGAGAGCTTCGAGTGGCTGCGCCGCGCCGCCCTGTCGGATGCCATCGCGTGGGACCGCGAGTTCGGACAGGTGCGCGACGTGTCGCAGCTCGGAGTCGAACGCAACCTCTTCCGGTATCGACCGCTGCCGGTGATGATCCGTGCCGCGGGGGATGCCGGCTGGCACGAGCTGCTGCGCATCGTCGTCGCCGGCATCCGCACCGGTTCGACATTCTTCCTCTCGACGCCGGTGGGCCTGCCGGCCGAGGTGCGCCGGACGCTCTCCGAGCTGCGCGTGCCGGTCGCGGTCGAAAGCGATGCGGACTGGGTCGAGCGGATGTCGCGTCCGGCCGGGAATGACGAGGCGGAAGCCTCGGCGCGCGCCTCGCGCGTGCGCCTGGTGGGGACGCGGGATGCCGTCGCCGCCCTGCACCGCGCGCTCGCCGAGGCGACCGGGGGCGACCCCGACCTGGCGGTCTACGACGGGGAGGTGACCTCTGCCGGGCGCATCGAGCTGCTGCCGTTCGTGCACGAGCAGGCGATCAGCATCACCGCGCACCGCTTCGG
>JBQDFB010000013.1:35615-40951 GCA_052085045.1 Microbacteriaceae bacterium
TACATCATCGTCATCATGCAGCAGGCGGGCGACGGGCCGCTCACGGACGTCGACTGGTTCCCGATCATGCTGTGGGCGACCGGAATCAGCATCGCCGGAGCCATCGTCATCGGCATCCTCTGGGGAATCGCCGTCGGCCTGCGGGATGTGAAGGGCGCGACCACCTCCGACATCCGCGATCGCGACATCGACAGGATGGGCGGGCGCGTCGAGCACTCGGTGCTCACGATCGCCGGGATCGGCGTGATCGTCCTGTGTGCGGTCGGAGCCGACGTCTTCTGGATCGCGAACGCCATGTTCCTCGGATTCGCGATCTCGACCTTCATCGGTGGCATCGCCCGCATCGTCGCCTACCGGCGAGGACTCGTCTGATGGTCAAGCCCACTCTTGTCACCAACAGCATCCGCTCTCGTCGCGAAGAGGCCGGGATCACCCAGGCCGATCTCGCCGGACGCATCGGCGTGACGCGGCAGACGCTGATCGCCATCGAGCAGGGAAAATACTCGCCCACGCTCGAACTCGCCTTCCAGATCGCCCGTGCCTTCGAGGTCGGCATCGACGACCTCTTCCAGTATCCGACCGAATCCTCAGGGGAGTGAGATGAACGCCACGATCACGAAGACCATGCCCGCCTGGCTGAACGACGAGTACGGCACCGCCAGCGGCACCAGACAGGAGACGGTGCCCACGCCGCAGCCCGGACGCGGCGAGGTGCTGCTGCGCATCCGCGCCACCGCGCTCAACGCGGCTGACGTGCGGCTCATGCTGGGCGATCCGCTGCTGATGCGGCTCGCCTTCGGGCTGCGCCGACCGAAGCAGCCGATCCGCGGCAACGATGTCGCCGGCACGATCGTCGCGGTCGGCGAGGATGTCGATGCCGACCTGATCGGCGATGAGGTCGTCGCGGAACTGGACGGCGGCGGCCTCGCCCCCTTCGCCGTCGCCCGTGCCGACCGGCTCGTCACCCGCCCCGAAGCGCTCGCACCCGAGGTCGCGGCGACCCTGCCGATCGCGGGCGGCACCGCCGTGCAGGCCCTCGATGCGGCGGCCGTGGGTGCCGGTCAGCGGGTGCTCATCATCGGAGCATCCGGGGGAGTGGGCACCTTCGCCGTGCAATTGGCAGCCCTCCGGGGTGCGGAGGTGTGGGCGACCTGCGGTGAGCCCAACCGCAAGCTCGTCGAGTCGCTCGGCGCCACGCGCACGTTCGACTACCGCACCACCGATCTCGCCACGCTGCCCGCATCCTTCGACGCGATCCTCGAGATCGCGGGCTCCCGCCCACTGGTGCAACTCAAGCGCCTGCTGACGCCGACCGGAACCGTCGCGATGGTCGGCGGCGACGGCGGGCACGTACTCGGCCCGATCCCGCGGATGCTGGAGGCGCTGTTCCTGTCGATCGGCTCTCGTCGCAGCATCCGGATGGTCGCCGCCGTCACGAAGCGCGACGTCAACGAGCAGCTCGTGGCGTTCGCGACCGAGGGGAGGATCGCGCCCGTGATCGAACAGACTCTGCCCTGGGAAGCCGCCGTGGACGGCCTCGCGCGGCTCGAATCCGGCCACGCCGTCGGCAAGGTCGTGGTGCGCGGGCGGGAGTGACCTGCACATGCCTGCACATGCATGTGCAGGTCGTTGTAGAATCAGTGCATGGCGACTTTGGAGAAGCGGGTTCAGGTGCTCTTCTCAGCCGAGCAGTACGCGCGATTGGGAGCGGAGGCTGCGGCGCGGCGCATGAGCGTCGGGGCCATCATCCGTGAGGCAGTCGACGCCCGGCTGACACGAGAACAGGTCGACAGGCAGGCGATCCTGCAGCGGTTGTTCGACCGAGCAGATGCCCGCCCGGACGAAGGCCCGATCGATTGGGAGACGGAGAAGAACGCCTTCGAGCGCGACATCCTTCGTGAGCCCGTAGACCAGCGCCGCGCATCGTGAATCCGATGCGAGAAGACGCCGTCCTGGTGGACGCGTCTATCTTGGCGTACAGCCTCGGCGGGCCGGACCCGCGTCGTGAGCCCTGTCGCCGGTTCCTCGCCGAGGCAACCGCAGGCAGCGGGCGTGCGTATGCGAGCGTTGAGATGTTCCAAGAGGTTGTGCATCATCGCATGCGAGCGAGTGGAGACCGCGATGGATCGGTCAAGGACGTCCGCGAGTCCGTTCCGCTATTCATCACGTTGGGCTTCGACCACGAGGTCCTTGAGATGGCGCTCGAACTCATCGAGCGCACAAAAGTCCGCGGTCGCGACGCCGTGCACGCCGCGACCGCCCTCATCTACGGCATCCAGACGATCGCATCCTCCGATCCGGCGTTCGATGACATCCCCGGCATCCGCCGTGTCGATCCGTTGAAAACCTGACGCGTCGCTGGCGAATGCTCAGGACGGGATGCCAGAATAATACCGGCGTGCCTGTGTCGCATCTTCCTCGCCCTCGGCTCCTTCGCCTGTCGAAGGGACGAGCGGGTCGAACTTCCGCCGGGCCCCTGGACAGCGTCCGCCGCATCTCTTCGAGGAGCAAGATGTCGACGCCAGAAACCGTCACCGTTCCCACGCCGGTCCGCACCGCGCAGCACCGTCGGTACCTGATGTGCAAGCCGTCGCACTTCACAGTCAGTTACAAGATCAATCCGTGGATGGAACCGGCCAAGCCCACCGACACGGCCAACGCCGTCGCCCAGTGGCAGAAGCTCCACGACCTGTACCTCGAGCTCGGCCACGAGGTCGAGCTCATCGAGCCGCTCGCCGGCTACCCCGACATGGTCTACACCGCGAACGGCGGCTTCCTCATCGAAGGCCGCGCGTACGTGCCGAAGTTCCGGTTCACCGAGCGCGCCGGTGAGGCGCCCGCGTTCGCCGACTGGTTCCGGGCGAACGGCTTCGACGCCGTCGAGCCCGAAGAGGTCAACGAGGGCGAGGGTGACTTCCTGCTCGTCGGCGATACGATCCTCGCCGGCACCGGCTTCCGCTCCACCGGCGACAGCCACCGTGAGGTCGGTGACGTGTTCGGCCGCGAGGTCGTCTCGCTGAACCTCGTCGACCCGCGCTTCTACCACCTCGACACGGCCATCTCCGTGCTCGACCCCGTCGAGGGCGTGGCGAACGGCGGCCCGGAGAAGGCCAACATCGCCTACCTGCCCGGGGCCTTCGACGACGCCAGCCGCGCCATCCTCGAGGAGCGCTACCCCGACGCCATCCTCGTCGCCGATGCAGACGGAGCCGTGTTCGGGCTGAACTCCGCCAGCGACGGTTACAACGTCATCATCTCGCCGCGGGCCACCGGGTTCGAGAAGCAGCTGCGCGAGCGCGGCTACAACCCCATCACCGTCGACCTGTCCGAGCTGCTGCTCGGCGGCGGCGGAATCAAGTGCTGCACGCTCGAACTGCGCGGCGCAGGCACGGAGGCCACCGCATGACCGAAACGATGAGCCCTGAGCCCCACGTCGCCGAGAACTACAGCCCGCTGCCGGTGACGGTCGCCTCCGCCGAAGGCGTCTATGTCACCGACGTCGATGGCAAGCGCTATCTCGACCTGCTCGCGGCCTACTCGGCCGTGAACTTCGGCCACCGGCATCCGTCCCTCGTCGAAGCGGCGACCGAACAGCTCGGACGGGTGACCCTCACCAGCCGCGCGTTCATGAACGACCGCCTCGAGCCCTTCGCCGCCGCTGTCGCCCGGTTGTGCGGCAAGGATCTCGTCCTGCCGATGAACACCGGCGCCGAAGCCGTCGAGACCGGCATCAAGGTCGCCCGCGCGTGGGGCTACCGCGTCAAGGGGATCGCCGAAGGCAAGGCGCGAATCGTCGTGGCCGCCGGCAACTTCCACGGACGCACGACGACCATCGTCAGTTTCAGCGACGACGACACCGCGCGAAGCGGATTCGGCCCGTTCACCCCCGGTTTCGACGCGGTTCCGTACGGAGATGCGGATGCTGTCGCCGCCGCCATCACGGATGAGACCGCCGCCGTGCTCGTCGAGCCCATCCAGGGCGAGGCCGGCGTCATCATCCCGCCCGCGGGGTACCTCACGCGGATCCGCGAGATCTGCGATGAGAAGAACGTGCTGTTCATCGCCGATGAGATCCAGGCCGGGCTCGGCCGCGTCGGCGAGACCTTCGCGTGCGACCGCGAGGATGTCGTGCCCGACCTCTACCTGCTGGGCAAGGCGCTCGGCGGCGGCATTCTGCCGGTATCCGCCGTCGTCGGCAACCGCGATGTGCTCGGCGTCATCCGCCCGGGCGAGCACGGCTCGACCTTCGGCGGTAACCCGCTGGCTGCCGCCGTGGGGCTGCGCGTGGTGGAGATGCTCGAGACCGGTGAATTCCAGGAACGCGCCCGTCAGCTCGGTGCACACCTGCAGCAGGGGCTCGAGAAGCTGGTCGGAGACGGCGTCACCGGCATCCGGGTTGCGGGACTCTGGGCCGGCGTCGACATCGACCCTGCACGGGGAACCGGGCGCGAGGTGAGCGAGAAACTCATGGAGCGCGGCGTGCTCGTCAAGGACACCCACGGCCAGACGATCCGCATCGCGCCGCCGCTGGTGATCCGTGCGACCGAGATCGACTGGGCGCTCGAGCAGTTGCGACTGGTGCTGGAGGGCTGAAGCGGTTTCGACTCGGGCGCCTGGCGCCGCCTTCGCTCACCCCGTTTCGTCTCGCTGCGCTCGCTCAACGCCCCGCCCATCCGCGCCGAACGAGCGGCGGCGTCAGTCGGTGCGCGGCAGGCGGATCGGGGTCGTTGAGGCGACCTCGTCGCTGAACTCGACCGGATCGGCGCGCACCACCGAGATGGGCAGTGTCTCATCGAGCGTCAGGCGGAACCTGTTGTGCTCACTGCGGTGCAGTCGCCCGGATGTCAGCATCCAGATCACACCTGCCGCCATCGCCAGAAGTCCCGCGATGCCGCCGACGAGGATGGCCGCGCGGGGGCCGGCGATGTCGGTGACCCATCCTGCAATGGGCGCTCCGATCGGTGTCGACCCCATCACAACGGCCATGTAGAGGGCCAGCACGCGTCCGCGCAGCGCCGGATCAGTCGTGGTCTGCACGTAGCCGTTCGCGGTGGTCAGCAGGGTCACTGTCGAGAAGCCGACGAAGATGAGGACGGCCGCGTAGGTCCAATACGTCGGCATCCAGGTGGAGATCACGGATGCCAGGCCGAAGCCGCCGGAGGCGAGGACGAGCACGCGCACGCGGGCGCGGTCGCGTCGCGCCGCTAGAAGCGCTCCGCCCAGCGAGCCGATCGCCAGGACCGAGCTCAGCAATCCGTAACCATCGGCATCCCGGCCGAATTCGAGCGCCATCGTCGAGGCGAAGATCGGGAAGTTCATGCCGAACGCGCCGATGA
>JBQDFB010000014.1:0-4540 GCA_052085045.1 Microbacteriaceae bacterium
TGGGGATGACCCGTCAGCTGAGCCTGGGGTGCGCCCAGCGTCTCGAATCCGTGAGCTATCGAGTAGGCGGCGTCACCCTCGTGGAGGACGTCGGCATGGACGTCCGCTATGGCGAGGTGCTCGCTCTCGTGGGACCCAACGGCGCCGGCAAATCAACGCTTCTGGGGCTGCTCGCGGGCGACCTGGCGCCGACAGCAGGGGTCGTGAATCTGGACGACCGCGCTCTCGGCGAGTGGAACCCGAAGGAACTCGCCCGAGCCAGGGCCGTCCTGCTGCAGTCGAACCAGGTCGCGTTCTCGTTCACCGCGCAGCAGGTGATCGAGATGGGAAGGGCTCCGTGGATCGGCACCGATCGCTCGGATGACGATCCACGCGCCATCGAAGACGCGATCGCCGCCACGGACGTGCGGCACCTGGCCTCGCGGGCGTTTCCGACGCTGTCCGGAGGCGAGAAGGCACGAGTCTCGCTCGCCCGCGTGCTCGCACAGGACTCCCGCATCGTCCTGCTCGACGAGCCGACGGCCGCGCTCGACCTGCGGCACCAGGAGGACGTGCTGCGCATCGCGCGGGGCCTCGCGATCGAGGGGCGCGCCGTGATCGTCGTGCTGCACGATCTGTCGCTCGCCGCCGCGTACGCCGACGTGGTGGCGATCCTCGCGGACGGCCGCCTGGTCGCCCACGGCAGCCCGGACGAGGTGCTCACTGCGGAACGCGTCGAGGACGTCTATGACACGCCCGTCCGCGTGTTCCGCGACGAGGACACCGGGCGTCCGATCATCATTCCCCGCCGGGCGCTCTGATCCAGCGGGAAGGGCGACCCCGCGCGAGGCTCAGCCGTACGCGGCGTACACGTCGGCGGCTTCGGCGACACGATGGTTGTAGTCGATGTTCGGGTTGTAGTCGGCGACGGCCGTGATCCAGTTCTGCGCAACGGTGAGGTCGCCGCCCACATCGCACAGATAGTGAGCGGCGGCCAGTGCCGCATCGTCGATCTGATCGGGGTCGCGCCGTCCATCCGCGTTGCCGTCCCGCCCGTAGATCTCCCAGGTGCCGGGGATGAACTGCATCGGACCAACGGCTCTGTCCCAGACCTGGTCGCCATCGAGGCGACCGCCGTCCGTGTCGGCGATGTGCGCGCTCGCCGTGCCGTCCAGCGCGATGCCCACGATCGACGGAGACACGACGCCGTCGCCGCCCAGCACCGCGCCCTGCGCGGCGCCGTGGTCGGACTCCACCAGTCCGATCGCGGCGAGCGTGTTCCAGCCGAGTCCGCACCGCGGGTACACGTCGGAGACGGCGATCGCGGCTCCCGCATACGCGTCGAGCGCGCGTGCCGGGATGCCGGAGGCATCGGACACTCGCGCGACCCAGCGCGGATCCGCCAGCCCGGTGACGGGGGCAGGTGTCATGGATGCCGGATCCGGGGTCGGTGACGGTGCATCGGTCGGTGCCGACTCGACGGGGACGCTGATGATGGCCGGAGACGGATCGACGGCCGGCGCCGGTGAGTCCTGGCCAGTGACGAGAAGGAGTACGGCCAGGGCGATGGTGATGAATCCGCCGCATCCGCAGAGCACCACGAGTGCCATCAGCCCCGCACTGCGACGACCCGGCACAGGAGGCAGGAGGTCCTCCTCCTGCGCGGCATCGGGGGCGCTCTCCCACAGTGCGGTGAACTCGTCATCCTCCCGGATGCCTGTCATCAGAGCGCCCTCCGTCATCATCGTGCCGTCGTCATCGTGCCGTCATCCTCGTGCGGAGCGTCGGCGCATGAGAAGAACGCCTCCTGCGATGAGACCGAGGATCCCCGCCACGATCAGCGCCGTCGCGGGCTCCGCCCCCGTCGTCGCGAGAGCCGCGTCGCGTGAGCCCGAAGCATGGCCAGCAGGATCCGCGGCGCCTCCCGTGGCGACCTCGATGGCGTCACCGCCGTCTTCGTCGGAGGACACGGGCGGTTCGGCCGCGAGGGCGACGGTGAGAACCGCCGGCTCCGAGAACAGCTCGAATCCGTCTCCGGTGACCACGGCCCGATACCTCTCGCCATCCTGGACGGCGTTGACCTCCGCGATCACCAGACGCTCTCCGATGGCACCGGGAATATCGGCCCAGTCGCCGTCGCTGAACCGCTGCCAGCGCACCGAGTACGGCGCGCTCGCTGCGACATCAACCGTGAACGCGGCATCCGCGCCCTCGGCGACATGGATGCTCTGCGGAGAAGAGGCGATGACCGGCGCAGCCGTGATCTGTTCCGACAGGTACGACAGTGTGATCGGCAACGGCTCCTTCGAGGAATCGGTGGAGACCCCGCTGCCCGCGAAGAACAGGTTGATGCCGGGGTTCAGCAGCGCGACGAACTCGTTCGGGAACGATGAGTCGAAGCCGTTGGCCCACGTTCCCGCTCCGCCTGCCTGCCCCTCCCAGTTCAGGGGTGTCTGCAGCACCGTCGTTCCGTCCGCCCCGGGGTGCGAGGTCGCGCCCGAGAAGGTGGCGATCGCAACTCGCACGGGACCGTAGGCCTGATCGAGGCTGCCGATCCGGTAGAAGCCGGAGAACTCTGCGGTGATGTACCCGTCGCCGTCGGCGCCGATGAGCACCTGGGGATCGGTGAAGACCCAGGTGTTCGCGGATCCGCTGGTCAGCTGCGCGGATCCGCTGAAGGAGATGGTGCTGGCGCCGGCGGCATCCGTGCTCCCGATGCCGCCATGGAAGGTGAACGGCCGGCTGTAGTACGCGCGAAGCTCGTCGAGGGTGCTGCCGGGTGACGACTCGGGGAGCGTGATGTCGCCGGAGAGGACCTGGCGCTCGAAGCCCACCGAGAAATTGCTGAACCAGATGTTCGCGATGCTCCAATCGAGGGTCGCGCCGGTGATCTCGGCGACGGGCTCCCCCACGACAACATCCGGCACCATGCGATCCGTGTCGACGACACGGTAGGTCATCGATGCGGATGCCGACGGGAGGTGGGTGCTCGAATCGGGCAGGAAGCGCGCCGTCACCGACCTCGCGCCGGAACCGGCCCAGTCATCGGTCTCGATCGCGGCGCGCCCTTCGCCGTCGACCTGGGCCGATCCCAGCAGCACTTCGCCGTCGTAGAACTCAACTATTCCGGTCGCCCCTGCCGGCGTGACCGTCGCCGAGACCGGAGCAGCCCGGCCGAGCAGGTAGACGGCGGTGTCGCCCTGCACCGGGAACGCCACCTGGACCCCCGTGCCGATCGCCTCAGTCACCCCGTCATCAGCCGCCCCGTCATCCGCTGCGAAGGCCGCCGAGGGCGACAGCATCAGCACGACCGCGAGTGCTGCCGCCCCCAGCATCCCACCGCGTCTCATTCCGAGACGTCCAGCTCGCGAATGACCTCGTACGCCTCATCGCCATCGCCGGTGAAGACGAGCGATGCGCTTCCCTCGGCGACGGCGGTGATCGATACGTTCCTGGTCGCGTCACCGCTGCCCGGGTCATCGACCTCGAGCACCAGCGGATCGGAGCTCTCCGCGCGCCATGACACACCGGGAGTGTCCACCAGCACGGTCAGCACATCGCCGACGGCGAGATCCACCTCAGCGACTTCGAGCTCCGCGAGAGAGATGCCGGGAGTCTCGACGGATTCGGATGCCGTCGGCGACGCGGTCGATGCGTCATCGCCCGGTGCACAGGCGCTGAGGAGACCGGTCAGCGCGAGCAGGACGACAAGGGAAGCGGCTGCTGCTGGGCGCAGGCGCGTCATGCCCGGTACTCCTCGAAGCGTGCGTCGAGATCGGCGAACACCTGATTGTTCATCCGGTACGCAAGTCGGACCTCGTCTTCGATGAGACGGATCTCGTCCTCGCTGAACGATGCGGCATCCAGCAGCTCTCGGTAGCGCACTTTGAAGGCGGCGGGGTCGGGGATCTCGGAGAACTCGTAGAACGTCGCTCCGGCACCTCGTTCGAGGCCGTATGCGCGGCGGTGCATCTCGCCGATCTGCTGCCCGCCCGAGAGGTCGGCCAGGTAGCGGGTGTACTGGTGTGCGACGTAGTGCGGCAGAGAGTCGCCGGCGTTCTCGTCGATGCGATCGGTGTACGGGCGCAGGCCCTCCGGGAATTCGATGCGGTCAACGGCGCCGTCTCCGAGCCAGTGCTCCAGAT
Organism: Microbacteriaceae bacterium; assembly: GCA_052085045.1. GTDB lineage: Bacteria > Actinomycetota > Actinomycetes > Actinomycetales > Microbacteriaceae > Microbacterium. Next base: position 4,125 of record JBQDFB010000014.1, read on the forward strand.
CTGCTCGGAGCGAAGGCAGACGATGCAGTTCAGGAAGCCAGAAGGCGAAGTCGTCGCCGAGACGTTCGCGCTGTTTCTCGGCCGTCTGCTCCAGGGAGCGGTAGATGTAGTAGTGATGCACGGCCTGCGCCGCGGCGCCCTCGGGGGTGAGCCCGCCGCGCGTGTACGCGTCGTAGTAGTGCGAGGGTCCTGAGTCGCCCGAGTCGGTGTGGCCTCCAAAGGAGACCTGGCGCAGGCGCTGGGAGAGCGCGGGAGTGTCAGTGGTCGTGGTGGTGGTCATTCCTCGTCCTTCAGGTGAACGGGTGGGTGGTGGGGGGCGCGGGCCCCCCCCCCCCACCCCAAGGGGTTGCAAAAAGGCGGGCCCCAGCGGAAGGCCCCGCGCCCACCCCACAACCCCCCCCCCCCGGGGCGACCGC
>JBQDFB010000014.1:4550-40010 GCA_052085045.1 Microbacteriaceae bacterium
CCGATTTTGTTGCGGTGGGGGGGGGGGTGGGTGTGGGTGGTGGTTTGTGTGGTGGGGTGTTTGTTTTTCTATTTTTTTTTTTTTTTGGGGGGGGGGGGGGGGCCCCCCCCCCCCCCCCCCCCACCGCATGGGTTTTCCTATTCGGCGGCCACGTGCTGACGCCGGCGCGCCAGCAGCAGAACCGCTCCGGCGAGGAGCAGCAGCAGGGCCGCTCCCCCTGCCATCAGGGGCAGCTCTGCGCCGGTGGTGGCGAGGCCGCCGGCGGAGTCGGAGCCTTCGCCGGCGGAGTCGGAGCCCGCACCCCCACCAGTGCTTCCGCCCTGACCGTCGCCCTCGTCATCGCCGTCTCCGGCCGGAGCCGCCGGCAGTGAGACGGCGACGGAGCCGATCAGCTCGCCGTTCGCCGAGACGAACGACAGACGGTGGTCGCCGAAGGCATCGGCCGGGGCCGTCACGACGATCTGACCGTCACGGACGAGGTACCAGCCCAGGAACTGCGGGGCGGAGTGCAGGTGCACGCCCACCCAGGTGTTCTCGAACTCTTCCGGCACCTCGATGGTGATGGCCCGTCCATCGACACCGACGATCTCGAAGCCGCCCTCGTCCTCATCGCCGATCGACGGTGCGGCCGGCGGCTCGGTGGGCTGGGTCGGACGCACATCCAGCGCAGCGACGTCGGTGGTGACCTCGCCGAACACGTTGGACACCACCGCACGGTACTGCGCACCGTGTGCCGAGACCGCGACAGCGGGAACCGTCAGTACGGTGCCGGTGGCACCGTCGATGTCGGTCCACTGCTCGCCGAGACCCGTCTGCCACTGAATCCGCGGCGTCGGAGATCCCGTGACGCCGACCTCGAACGCGGCATCCTGACCCTCGGTGACCGAGGCGCCAGTCGGCTGCGCCGACACGACAGGGGCCGTGCCAGCGGTGAACGACACCGAAATCGGCTTGACCGCCTTGTTGACGTCGGCCGATGAGCCCGACTCATGGAAGAACGAACGGATGCCGGAGTACAGCAGCGAGGTGAACTCGTTCGGGAACGAGCCCGTACGATCGTTCGCCCAGGTGCCGGATGCCGACTGCCCCTCCCAGATGGGAGTGACCGTGAACGATTCCGCACCATCAGCCGCCGTGACATCCGCCCCCGTGAAGGTGGCGATCGTCACGCGCTGGGGCGCGTAGTCGAACTCGGCGAGGCCTTCCATGCGGAAGAAACCGCTGAACTCGGCGGTGATGTAGCCATCGCCGTTCGCGTCCATGAGCACCTGCGGATCGGTGAAGTCCCACCGGCTCGCGTCGCCCGAGCTCACCCGAGCGGTGGCGGTGAAGTCGATCACCGCGTTGCCCTGAGCGTCACGGTGTCCCGTGCCGTTCGTGAATGCGAAGGCGCGGTTCGAGTCGGCCTCCAGCGAGCCCTGATCACCCGGAACGGTCACGTCGCCCGAGACCGCCTCCTTGCCGAAGGAGTAGCCGAAGCTGCTCCAGTAGTTCGCGATCGTCCACTCCAGGTCGGCAGCGGTGATCTGCTCGACCGCTTCACCCACCTCGATGTCGTCGATCACGCGCTCACGGTCCACGATGCGGAACGTCTGTGCGGCCGAGGTGGAGCCCTCGTACAGCACCGCATCCTCCGGTGTGAACACAGCCGTCACGGCGTTCGATCCGCCGATGAGATCATCGGTCACGATCGTGGCGACGCCGTCGATGATCTCGGCGGTGCCGAGACCGACGGTGCCTGCGAAGAACTCCACGTGACCTGCGACGACAGGGGAGACGGTGGCCGAGACGGTCACATCCTCACCGGCGAAGTCGGTCGAGAAGTCGCCGCTGGGCTGCGCCCCGACCGAGACGGCCGTAGCCGCCGCCGGAGCGAACTCCACGTCGTAGGCGATCTCATTCGCCGCCTGCACGACGCCGCTTGCTCCCACCGAGTAGACGGCGAGGCGGTAGTCACCGGTCGCCGGCTTCTTGGCGAGCACATCCGCGTAAGCGATCTCATCGAAGTCGAACGCGAACGATGCGCGTCCGTTCGGTGCGACCGTCCACTCCACGTATCCGTCACCGGTCGGCTGGGTGCCCTGCACCCACTTCGTCGTCACCGCGACACGGGAAGCAGAGCCCGCACCCTCCGACGGCTTCCAGCCATCAGCAGAGATCCAGCCCAGCGAGACGTACGAGCCCGACGGGGCATCCGGCGCACCGGGATAGGCCGCCTTGGCTGTCGCCTCGAAGCTCGATCCGGTCACCGAGATGACGGCACCCGCGCGGTCAAGACCGGTCAGGGGCTCGATCGTCAGCGCGGGGGCGGCGATCTCAGCACTCGAGTATGCGAGCGAGATCGCTCGGCCGGCCTTGGTCGAATCCGACGAGGACCCGGACTGCAGGAAGAAGGAGCGGATGCCGGAGTTCAGCATCACGAGCGCCTCATTGGCGAACGTGCCGCCGGTGAACTCGCCCATCCAGGAACCTGCGGCGAACTGGCCTTCGAACAGCGGCGCCACCTCGAATGAGGTCACTCCGTCCGCCGTGGTCGCTTCGGTGCCGGTGAAGGTCGAGACCACCACGCGAGCCGGCCCCTCGAGGATGTCCTCGCCGCCGAGCAGTGAAGCGAGGTACTCCGTCGTGAGTTCGGCGGTGATGTACCCCGATCCGTCCGCGCTCGTGCGCACCTCGGGGTCGACGAACGTCCACTGGTTCATCGTTCCGCTGTTCACCAGCACCGCGCCCTCGAAGGACACGACCGAGTTGCCCGCGGCATCGGTCGTACCGACGCCACCGGAGAAGATGAACTCCTGCTGGGCACGATCGATGGCCGTGGCGCCTTCGGGGAGTTCGCTGAGCTCCACGTCGCCGGAGATGACCGACTTGCCGGGCCCGGAACCGAAGCTGATGAAGTTCGCAATGCTCCAGTTCAGCGTCGCATCCGCGATCTCGGCCGTCGCGGCTCCGACGGCGATCTCACCGACAGCAGGCGCGAGGTCCACGAAGCGGAAGGTGCTCGCCGCCGAAGTGGATGCTTCGAAGCCCGCTTCATCGGCGGGAGTGAAGACCGCGGTGAGGCTCTGGGCGCCGGCGACCACGTCGCTCGTCTTCAGCGTCGCAGCGCCATCTGTGACCGTCTGCTCTCCGAGGCTCGTCTCGCCGCGGAAGAACTCCACGGTTCCCTCGGCTTCCGACGGATCGACCGCGGCGGAGAGCTCGACCTCATCGCCGACGAGGGCGACAGCGGCCGTGTTCTGCGCGCCGATCGACGTCGTGGTCGGCGTCGCGGGTACGGCGGGCTCTGCGAAGGAGACCGCCGTGTAGGCCTCGTTGGCCGCGTTGATGGCACCGTGCGCACCGAAGCTGAACACGCCGCACTCGTACTCGAGGCAGTTGAGCGTGTCACCGAAGAAGCTCGGCAGGCTGCTTCCGGGAACCGTCAGCGTGGCCGTCCACGTGCCGTCGGAGTTCATCTCAGCATCGGCGACGTCACCGTCGCTGGTGCCCTGGTTCGCCACGAAGACCGGTGAGCCGTAGGTGTAGTCGCCCATACCCACAGGTCCGCTCGATCCGCCCTTGCTGCGGCGCCACTCCTCATTGCTGTCGGCGTTCTTCTTCGTGCCGAAGCCGACGTAGATGCCGCCGCTGCCGGTTCCCGGTGCGACGACGGGACCGGGATTGAACCCGTAGCCTTCGAGCGTGAGACTGACGGAGTCCGAGCCGTCGATCTCCTCACCGGGGGTGACGACGATGTACGCGCTGGTGCCCTCGAGCGGCGTGCCGACGGCGGAGCCGTCGGGATACTCGGGAGCGGTCGCCTCGACGGTGAGCGTCGCGGCATCCGATGCGACATCCGTCGCCGCATCGTTGCTCGCAAGCGCACGGTACTGGCGTCCGTCATCCGCGGTGCTGACGTTCTCGACGGTCAGCTCCGACGCGGTGGCGTCGGCGATGTCCGCCCACTCGTCATCGGCGATGCGGGTCTGCCACTGCAGCGTCGGCGCGGGCTCTCCCGCGACGGCGACGGCGAACGACGCACTCTCGCCTTCGGCGACCGAGGTGTCGGAGGGGTGCGTCGTGAACGACGGTGCGACAGCGGGCACGTCCTCGGCGAAGGTCACCGGGGTGAAGACCTCTGTGCCGGCGCTCATCTGCCCGTGCGCACCCATGGTGATGACACCGCACTGCTGCTCGAAGCAATCGATCTCGGCACCGGCCTGCGAGGTGAACCTCGCGCCGGGAATGGTGAGCGTCGTGGTCCAGTCGCCGTCGGCATCCATGAAGCCGAGCCCCGGTTCGGTGGTGTTGCCCGGGTAGTTGATCAACGACTGGTAGGTGCCCGCACCCGCCGCGTAATCGTAGTTGGTGCCGCTCAGGCCCCTCTTACTCGGCGCCCAGCTACCGGGATCGGCACCGTCCTTCGGCGTCACGACGCCGAACAGCAGATATGCGCCGCCGAAGGATGCACCGAAATCGTTGCTGGTGGCGTATCCCTCCCCGGTGAGAGTCAGGACGGTGTCGCCCTCGGCGTTCACGTCCTGCCCGGGAGCGACCGTGAGTGTCGGCGTGAGCGTCGCGTGGTTGGTTCCCGTTCCGGTGCTGGAGCCACCAGGAGCGGCGAAGGCCGGAGTGGCGACCAGCCCGCTGAGACCGACCGCTGCAGCGACGCCGAAGGCAGCGGCAGAGCGCAGCCCACGGCGTCTGCCGCGTCGTGTCATCGCAGTTGATGTCATTTCTTCCTCTTGATCTCGTGTGAGCGCCAGGACGCTCGGATATGCCCGTCAAGCGACGGGAGCCTTTCCCGTCAGGCGACGGAAGCCTTTCCCGTCAGGCGACGGAACGGATGGGGGCGCTCGGGGTGCGACGTGCGCGCACGAAGAGCAGCGCTCCGGCGAAGACGCCGAGGCTGAGCAGCAGCACACCGGCGATCAGCGTGGTGCGGCCTTCGGATGCGACAGCCAGCGCATCGAGCCCCGTGGCGGCGGACAGGCCGCTGTTCGCCGCGGCGCTCCCGGCCACATTCGGGTTCTCGACGACTCCGCCGCCGCCACCGCCGACGGGCGAGGTGTTGGGCGGGCGCTCGTCGGTGAAGTAGACCGGCGTGAAGACCTCTACTCCGGCGTTGGCCCTGCCGTGTGCGCCGATGGTGAGGATGCCGCACTGCTGCACGTAGCAGTCGATCTGCGTTCCGTGCGGGGTCTGGAACCGCGACGACTCGATCGGGAAGCCCTTGATCTCCCAGGAGCCGTCCGCGTCCATGAAGGGCAGGCCGGGCCCGGTCGAGTTGCCGGGGTAGTTGACCATGCTCTGGAAGGTTCCGGCGACCGCGCCGTCCTCGGCGTAGGTGAAGTCGATTCCGCTGCGGCCGATCGAACTCTTGCCGCTGTGGGGGCCGGGGCCCCAGTCGTCGCCCGACTCCGGGTTGACCCAGCCGAACAGCACGTATGCTCCGCCCTCGTTGTCTCCATCGCGATCGGTCGCGTAGCCGGTGCCCTTCAGATCGACGGTCTGCCCGCTGTCGGCCAGCGACCAGGCGGGCGTCACCGTCAAGGTCGCGCCGGTGTAGGGGTTGGTGCCGGTGCTGCTGCCATAGGGCTCGCTCTTCTCCTGGTCCCCGTCATCGACACCGGGTGCTGTGCCCCAGGTGAACGGAGCCCAGCCGATGAGCTCCTCCTCCGCGGTGATCGCCGAGAGCTTGTGGTCGCCCTCGGCGAGGCTCGCCGGCAGCGTCGCGGTGACCCGGCCGCCGCTCGGCACCAGGAACCAGTCGATGAACTGCGGGTCGGAATGCACGGACAGGCCCACCCACGTGTTGACCGCTGCCGCGCCGACGAAGACGGTGGCGGTACCGTCGGTGACCGACTGGACTTCGACGCCGCCGCGCGCGCCGTCGACGAGTTCGGAGGCTGTCGGCAGCGCGGAAGGCACGGAAGCCGGTCGCTCCGGGGTCACCGGAGGCACCGTAGTGGGGTCGTCCTCATCTCGGTCCGGCCACCCCGACTCGTCCTGACCGACCAGATACACCGGGGTGTACGCCTCGTTGGCCGGCCGGATCGCGCCGTGCGCACCGAAGCTGAACACACCGCACTGCCGTTCGATGCAGTCGATGACATCGCCGAAGAAGCTCGGGACGTCATGTCCCGGGATCGTCATCTCGATGCTCCAGTGCCCGTCTGCATCCATCACGCCGTCCGCGACATCCGCGTCCGCCGAGTTCTGGTTGCCCACGAAGTGCGGGATGCCGTAGGTGAAATCGCCGCTGTCGACAGGACCGCTGAAGCCTCCCTTGCTGCGCCGCCAGTCCTCGCTGCCGGGGTTCTTCATCGTGCCCAGCCCGACGTAGATGCCTCCCGACCCCGCGCCGGGCGCCGCCGCGGGCCCCGGGTCGAAGTGGAAGCCCTCCACGGTGACCGTGGTCGAACCGTCGGCGGCGATGGCGTATCCGGGCGTGACCCTGATGTACGCCGCGGTGCCGCTGAGCGGGGCACCCGCGCTCACGCCGTACGCGCCGTCGGCATTCCCACCGTCCTCGCCGTCGTCCCCGCCGCCTTCGCCGTCGCCCTCATCGCCGCCGCCCGGATTCTCCGAGCCGGGCTGCGCGAGTGCGAGACTGATCGTGAGCGGATCCGTGTAGTCACCGGGAGGCGCGTAGGTCGGACCGCCGTAGTTCGGCAGGTGATCCCTCCAGGTCGCCTCGCTGAAGGTCCCCTCCCCCGTGACCAGCGACAGCGTCCCGTCCTCCACGCTCAGCGCGTCGGCATCGAGTTCATAGCTCGCGATCGTGAAGTCATCGACCGGCTCCTTGATGTTGTAGCTCTCGAGCAGGTCGACGATGACGTCCGCCGTGCCGTCGGCGACCTCGATGCGCACGTTCTCGAAGTAGAACCAGTCCTCACCGAAGCCGTACATCTCCAGCGATCCCTGGAAGCTCAGCGACGCCGTCCCTGCGGACGGGTCGACGGTGCCTCCGGCGACCACGGGGAACACCGCGCCGGCGGCGCCCTTGGTGTACGTCGCACCGTCGGCGGCGGCGACCCATCCCTCGGTGTGGCCGAAGTTCTCCAGGTAGTTGCGGATGGAATGGCGCACTCCCCAGGTCAGGTCTCCGGATACGACCTCCCACGCGGATGCCTCGGTGCCGGCGTCCGCGGGTGCGGCGAGCGCCGCGCCGGGCGTCTGAACCGACCCGAATGCCGCTGGACCGAAGCCCAGCATTCCGACGGCCAGCGCCCCGACGGTCGCGACGGCGCCGATGCGGCGGCTCCGGGGAGTCGATCTGACGGTTGTCATGCCTGTCCTTCCGTAGGGGTGGAGGTCTCTGCTGCCGCAGAGGAGTCGACGGATGCCATGGCGGCGGAGCGTTCCTTGGCCCGCCGCACGAAGAAGAAGACGATGGCGGCGATGAGCGCGAGGACAGCGACGCCGAGCACGGCGAAGACCACGTAGGTCATGGTCTGATCCTCGGGTTCTGCGACCGGAGCGGCAGCAGTCTCGACCGTCGTCTCGACGGCATCCGCCGTATCGTCGGCGGGCTGCTCGTCCGTCACCGTCTGCTCCTCGGTCCCGGACGCGGGGACGTCCACGATCGTGGCGTCGTCGTCGAAGCTCGGCGCCGCGGAGCCCTGCACGACCTCGCCGCTGCCGGTGACGAAGCTCACCGGGGTGAAGGACTCGTTGTTGGCGTTCCAGGCACCGTGCGCACCGATCGTGATGATCCCGCACATCACCTGCAGGCAGTCGATCTCACTCCCCGTCTGCGCTGCACCGGAATGCGGGTCTCCGAAAGACGCCGCAAAGCGCGCCCCGGGGATCGTCATGGTCGCCGTCCACGTGCCATCGGGTCGGATGACGGCGTTGGCGGATTCGGCGGAGGATCCGCCTTCGAAGGCCGCAAGCAGCTGGGTTCCGGAGGTGGAGGCGTAGCTGAACGTCGAGCCGGACTGCCCGCCCTGACTCGGAGCCCATGCATTCGTACCCGGATCGGACACGGCGCCGAAGAAGATGTACACACCGCCCGGCGCATTGGGCTGGTACTGGAATCCGGATCCCTGCAACGTCACGGTCGTCGACCCGTCGGCGCGGGGATTCTCACTCACGTCGACGCGGGAGGCGGCGTGCGCGGGAGCAGTGCCGGCACCCAGGATCAGCGTCGCCAGAAGCATCACCGCGACCACCATCGCCACCGCACGTGCACGCCGCACGGCTCTGGCTGCGACGCTCCGCGCGGTGCCGGGATACGACAGGATCGTCATCTTCTCTTCTCCTCGAAGGGGGCGGCGCTGGAGGGGCGCTCATCGGCGAAGCGGCGGGGCACGACCAGAAGCGAGCCGTCGTCCTCTTCGATCACTCGGATGGGGTGGCGGTAGACCTCGCTGAGCAGTTCGCTGCGCATCACCTCGGCGGGTGTGCCATAGGCGCGCATCGTGCCGTCGTCGATCATCAGCACCCGGTCGGAGTAGGCGGCAGCCGCGGCCAGATCGTGCAGCACGACCACCACGGCGTTACCTGCTCCCGCATAGGCGCGCGCGAGGGCGAGCACCTGCTCCTGATAGTTCACATCCAGGGCCGCGCTGGGCTCATCGAGCAGCAGCACCCCGGTGCGCTGCGCCATCGCGCGTGCGAGGGCCACTCTGGCGCGTTCGCCACCGGAGAGCGATGTGAAGGTGCGCTCAGCGAAGCGCAGCGTATCGGTGCGCGACAGCTCGGCGGCCACGATGCGGTCGTCCTCCTCCACGGGCACGATGTCGCGCCACGGCGCACGGCCCATCTTGACCACGTCGACGACGCGGAACGGGAAGCTCAGCATGTTCTGCTGCCGCAGCACGGAGCGCCGGATCGCGAGCTCCCGCGACGTCCACTCGGTCAGCTCTCTGCCATCGAGACGGATGGAGCCGTCGTAGCGATAGTCCGCTGACAGCGCAGCGAGCAGCGTGGTCTTGCCGGCGCCGTTGGGTCCGATGATCGCGAGGACCTCACCGGCACGCACCTCGAACGAGATGCCGGTGACGATGTCGTTGCCGCCCAGGGAGACGGAGACGTCCGCGACCTCCAGAACGATCTCACCGCTCTGCGCGGGGCGCGGGCGCGTCGGCGGACGCGTGAGGGCGAGACGCATCACATCCACCCCCCGGTCCTGGTCTTGTTGTTCTTGAGCAGGAAGAAGAAGAACGGGCCGCCGATCAGCGCGGTCAGCATGCCCAGCGGCAGTTCTGCGTAGGGCACCGCGGTGCGCGCGAAAGTGTCGGCGAGCACGAGCAGCAGCGCACCGCCCAGCGCGCTCGCGGGCACCAGCACGCGATGGCCCGGCCCGACGAGCATCCGGATGAGGTGCGGAATCACGAGACCGACGAACCCGATGATCCCCGCGAAGGCGACCGCGGCCGCCGTGAGCACGGACACGATGACGATCGTCCAGATGCGCAGCCGTTCGATGTTGACGCCGAGGTGTCTGGCCGCATCATCGCCGAGGCTCAGCAGGTCGAGCTTCCCGGCGACGAGGATCGCGAGGATGAGGCCGATGATCACGAGCGGCAGCACCGTGGCGACCGAATCCCACAGCGCCCCGGCGAGCGACCCCATCTGCCAGAACACGATCTGCTCGCGCTGGTCCGTCGTGGCGGCGAACGTCATCAGCGCCAGTGCGGCGCCCGCGAACGCATTGACCGCGATACCGGTGAGGATCAGGGTGATCACCTCGGTACGACCGCGAGACCGCGAGATCGAGTACACCACCAGGGCGGTGAAGATGCCGGTGACGAATGCCCCGGCGGGGATGGCGAAAGTGCTGCCCGCCGCGAGCCCCGTGACGATCATCAGGCTCGCGCCCACGGCGGCTCCGGACGAGACGCCGATGACGCTGGGGTCGGCCAGCGGGTTGCCGAACACGCCCTGCATGATCGCTCCGGCGGCCGACAGAGCCGCGCCCACCATCACTGCGAGCGCGATGCGGGGGAAACGCACCTCCCACAGCGCGGCATCCGCATTCATGTGCGTCGCCTCAGCTCCGCACGAGAGCCCCGCCTTGCGGCAGAGCGAGCCGATCACCTCGACGATGGGAATCTGCATCTGCCCCAGCGCGGCCGAGAAGAGCACGGCCGCGACCAGCCCGACGCCGAGCGCGCTGAACAGCACGATGACTCTGCGCCGATTGGGAACCGGCAGCTGCGAGGGATCCGCCTCGTAGTCCAGCACCCTGGGTAGCACGAGCGGTTCCTGCGGCAGCCGGGGTGCGTCCGAGGTCGCGGGCGCCTGTATGGGAGCGGTCATGGGAGCTCGACCTCCGCGAGATCGACGTGATAGATCGACTCGGCGAGCGCCGTGAGCACGTCAGGGGTGCGCGGCCCCCAGGTGAACATCTCGTAGTCGCTCATGTCGACGACGCGTTCACGCTCCCCGGCGGGCGTCTGCGCGACGCCGGGGACATCGAGCAGTCCGTCGACGCCGCCCACCGACTCCAGGCCCAGGGTCAGCATGAGCATCAGGTCGGGTTCGAGCCGCATCAGTCCTTCGGCGGTGAGCGATCCGCTGACCCAGTTCTCCTCGCCGGCGACATCGACGCCTCCGAGCGCGTCGATGAGGACACCGGCGATACCGGGACTTCCATCCGGATCGTTGCCGTACATGTAGTAGACCCCGGCGCGGCCGCGCATGTACAGGAAGACCATGCGCACACGGTCGGCGGTCTCTGTCGGTGCGACCTGCTGGATCCGCGCCAGGGTGTCCTCCAGGCGCTTCTCGAAATCGGCGACGTACTCCTTGCCGAGTTCCGGTGCGCCCAGCGCGGTGGCGACATCGCCGATCAGTCGGCCGATCGAGTCCATGTCGGAGGCCGGCTCGAAGAAGATCACCGGGATCCCGGCGTTGCGCATCTGCATCTGCACGTCGTAGGGACCGACGCTGTAGTCGGTGAGGATGACGGTCGGGTTCAGCTCGAGGATCGACTCGGCGTTGAGCGTGTGGTTGTTCATCACCAGCGGCAGATCCTTCGCGGACTCGAAGCCGGTGGTGAGGTCGCGCCCGACCACGGAGTCACCGAAACCGAGGCCGAACACGACGGAGGCGAGGCTTCCCGTGCCGTCCAGCGCGAGGATGCGGCTCGTGTCGACGACCTCGACGGTGACATCGTCCAGTCCAGTGAAGGACACCGGCAGCTCCGACTGGGGGTCGGTGGTGATCGGAGTGATGTCGTTCGACGCGAGCAGCGCCGTCTCGGGCCCTTCGAAGAATCTGGGGCTCTGCTCCGATGCGTCCGACAGCGCGGCGATATCGGGGTCGTCGCCGAGGATGAGCGAGCATCCGGAAAGCGCAGGCAGCACGAATGCCAGAAGCGCCGCAACGGCCGGGATCACAGTGCGTCGGCGAGGACGTGAAGAGGGGGTGGATGGTCGCACGCAGGGTAGCCTAACCTAATTCACAGCTAACTGCTTAGGTTAGGCTTACTTAAGTTCATCGCCATTAGGTATGCCCGGCGATGGCATTCGACAAGCGACGGAAGACGACGGATCCCCGTGCCCTCACGACGACACCGCGCGCTGCGCGCTCTGCTCGGCAGCACCGCAGCGATAGCTCTCGCACTCACCCTCGGCGCCCCCGCAGCCAACGGGATTCCTCTCACCGGCCCCGCGAACCAGCCCGCGCGAGACGCCGAGATCGCCCCTCAGTTGCAGGCGGCCGTCCTCGGCGCATCCGCACCCGATGGGTCCGGAGCGGGCACTGACGCCGACGCGAGCGACGCGATCGCCTCATCCGATGAGGCGATCGAGATCCTGGTCCTCTTCGAGGACGACGGGGTCGATCCCATCGCACAGGGCGACCCGGAACGCGCAGCATCCGCCCTGCAGGACAGCGCCCGCATCTCCTGGGATGCCGCCCAGCAGGGGCTCGCCGAAATGCAGGAGGACGGTCGCGTCGACATCCTCAACGAGTTCTGGATCACCCGCAGCATCCTCGTCTCGGCCGAACCGTCGCTGGACGTTCTCGATGCGCTCGCCGCGCTTCCCGGTGCGACTCAGGTCGTACCGAACTTCGAAGTCGAACCCCTCACGTCAGAGGAGCCCGTCCCCCTGTCGACGCCTTCGGTGGCGACAGCGGCGCTCGATGAGACCGGGACGCCGGTGACGTACGGACTCGAGAAGATCGGCGCACCGCAGAGCTGGATCGACTTCGCCGCACGCGGTCAGGGTGTGCGCGTCGCGGTGCTCGACACCGGCATCGATGCGAGCCATCCTGATCTCTCCGGCCGCATCGTGGGCGCAGGGCTGGGCGATCCGACTTTTCCGGGCGGATGGATCAGCTTCGATCGCACCGGCTCGCCGATCGCCAGTCGTCCATCCGACCCCGGATCGCACGGCACGCACGTCGCGGGGACCGTGCTCGGCGGGAGCGCCTCCGGCACTCGAATCGGGGTCGCGCCCGACGCAGAGCTCATGGCCGCCAACGTCCTCAGCGGCAGCGGCGGCGGCAGCATCGCGAAGATCCTCGCCGGGATGCAGTGGGCGATGCAGCCCTTCGACGCGTACGGCAACCCGGCCGGGCGCGCGGCCGATGTGGTGAACATGTCATTGGGCTCATCCGGCTACAGCGAGATCTTCATCCCGCTCGTGCGCAATCTCCGTCAGGCCGGCATCTTCCCGGCGATCGCGATCGGCAACGCACCGTGCGGCCCGACAGGCACCTCCGGACCCGGAGACATCTACGAGGCCTTCGGGGTGGGCATGACGAACGCCGCCGACGAGGTCGACCCCGGCTCGTGCGGCGGCGTCACCGAGTGGCCTGCGCAGATCGGCGACAAGTACGACTGGCCGCAGAACTTCGTCAAGCCGGATGCCTCCGCCCCCGGCACCGCAGTCTTCTCCGCCATGCCGAACGGCCGTTGGGGCGAATCCACCGGGACCTCGATGGCAACGCCGCACGTGGCCGGCGCCGTCGCACTGATCCGCTCCGCGCAGGGCGGTCTCTCGGTTGATCAGATCGCCGAGGCGCTGGAGAGCACCGCGTGGCATCCGGACGGCGCGAGTGCACCGGACACCGGATACGGACACGGACGCATCGACGTGCACGCCGCGATCGCCGCCGTACTCGGCCAATCCGGCGTGAACGGCACGGTGACCGATGCCGCGACGGGCGCCGCCGTCCCCGGCGCGACGATCAGCTTCGACGACCGCGGCGAGACCTGGACCACGGACGAACAGGGCCGCTTCACGGCCCGTCTCGCCCCCGGGACGTACACGTTCACGGCAGAGCGCTTCGGATATGCGGCCCTCGTCAGCGCACCGATCACGATCGACGAGAGCGGTTTCGTGCGCATCGATCTGGCCATGACGCCGATCACGGTCGGGTCCATTGGCGGCATCGTGGTCGATGCGCTCGAGGGCACACCCATCGTCGGAGCATCCGTGCAGGTCGTCGGCCAGGAGCTCACCGCGACGACGGGCGCGGACGGCGGCTACCGGATCGCCGATCTGCCGGTCGGCTCGTACCGGATTCGGGTGTCGGCCCCCGGATACGCCGATGCGGTCTCGGCGGATGCCGAGGTGCGCGCAGCGCTGCAGACGACGGTGAACTACCGCCTCGCCGAGCTCCAGCAGGTGCTCGTCCTCGGAGACAACGGCGCCCGCACAGCGGAGCTGCTCAATCAGAACGGCTACGCCGCGACCAGCGCACCCTCGCTTCCGGATGACCTCGAGGTGTCTGACTACGACGTGCTGGTGTGGGATGCTCCGCCCAGCATGTCGGACGAGCAGTTGCGCGATGCGATCGATCGCGCCGATGCCGGAGGCGTCGGCATGGTCTGGCTGGATCAGGGCTCAACAGCCGACAGCGGCATCGCACAGCTGCAGCGCGCCACCGGGAATCCGGCCGTACGATCCGGCGCGAACGACCGCTCACTCCTCTCCACCGGATATCGCGTGCTCGCCGACCACGAGATCTTCGCCGGCGGGGAGCTCAGTTCAGAGGCTTTCGCCACGGGTGACGTGATCGGTCAGAACACCGTCGCGGGCGGCCCGAAGTACTACGCCTGGTTCGAAGATCTCACTGGCGAAGGCGTGCAGGTGCTCGCCGAGACGGTGACGGTCGCGGCATCCGGAACCGCCGAGGACGCCGACGTGACAACAGCCGTGGGATCGGGGATCGCGGTGGTCCAGCGGGCAGGCAGCCGTCACGTCCTGCTCGCGCTGCACGGGTCCTCGCCCGCGGTGGACGTGCGCACCTGGTCGCTGGCAAGCACCCAGGTGTTCATGAATGCGGTGACTTGGACCGCCCCCGAGCACGCTCAGGCGCCCGCTCCGGAGATCATCGTTCCCGAGCCCCCGGTGATCGAACCGGGCAAGCCCGGTGGTGGCGGCTCTGCCACGCCGCGCCCGTCACCGGCCGAGCCCACCCCCGCACCGGCGCTCGCCCCGGCGCCGGCGGCGCAGGATCCGGCCAGTCGCGCGCCGGCCACGCAGATCGCACCGAAGCCGAACACCGTTCCGGATCCGCCGTTCGCATCGGCGGAATCGTTGACCGCGGCGAACCGCGGCAGCATCACGGCCAGAATCGAATCCGGCATCGCGCACGTGGTCATTCCGGATGCCGAACCCGGTGAATGGTTCTTTCTGCATGTGTACCCGTCGAAGACGCCGATCGACTGGATCCGCGTGAACGACGACGGCGAGCTGCTGATCGACATCGCACGCCTGCAGGGCGGAACGTACGCCTTCGCGTTCACCGATGCCGAGGGGGAGTTCGCCGGCTGGGTCGAGATCGTCATCGCGGCCGGCGCCGCCGCAGCCCAGGAGGCACCGGTGTCGAACACGGAGGAGGACGAGATCACGGTCGCATCGATCAGCACTCCTGGCTTATCGCTCAGCCCCGTCGAGCAGCTGATGCTTCTCGGTGCCGGACTCCTCATCCTCGCCGCCGCCGCACTGGTACTGCTGAGCGCGAAACGTCGACCGGGAGCGGTGTCATGACGCAAGCGACGGCGGGACGTCGGCGCCGTGTCCCCCTGGTGTGGCTGATCTTCACCACGATCCTGGTGCTCGGCGGCATCGGGCTGATCGGCGGCGGCATCTGGCAGACGATGGCGGCGACGCCTCCGGCGCATCCTGTACCCGAGCGGGTGGTCACCGCGAGCATGGCGGAACAGGCCACGCCTGTTCCTGCCGGCGAACCCCACACGGTGCGCATCCCGGTGATCCAGTTCGAGGCCGATGTCGATTCGCTCTCGCTCGAGGGCTCCACGGTCATAAACCCGCCGACATTCGATCGTGCGTACTGGCTGAGCGAGTACGGGATGCCGGGATCGGATGCCGATGGCACGGTGTACCTGTCGGGCCACAGCTCCGCCGCCGGCACCGCGGTGTTCGATCCGCTGATCGATCGGGCCGATACGCGCAGCGCCCTGGAGATCGGCGACGAGATCCTCGTCGACACCGAGAACGGCACGGTGGTGTACCTGATTCAGGCCCTGGAACGTCATCCCAAGACCGAGCTCGCCGACATCGAAAACCTTTGGACGCCCTCACCCGGGCGGCTCGTGATCGTCACCTGCTATTACGACGGGACCGCCGGCACCGCCCCGGACAACTTCGTGGTGTACGCCCGACTCGCGCCCGAGTCAGGGGCGTAGCGGCAGCAGGCCCTCCAGGTCGGCGCGCGTGCCGGATGCCTGCACGCGGCCGGCGGCGACGGCATCCGCCCATTCCTCCTCGCCGGTGGCAAGGGCGATCCAGGTCGCAGCATCCATCTCGATCACGTTCGGCGGCGTGCCGCGGGTATGGCGCGGGCCCTGCACGACCTGCACCGCGCCGAAGGGCGGTACGCGTACCTCGACGCTGTTCCCGGGCGCCTTCTCATCGAGCAGCTGCAGCAGGTACCGCACCGCCGTCGCGAGCGAGGCCCGTGCGGGCTTCTCGCCTGTCGAGATCGCGGTGCGGATGGCATCCAGCGCCCCACGTCCGTCCGCAGTGTCGATCTTGCGAGCCATCTGCTCAGCCTACGACGCACTCCCAGCAGCGGCGTAGGCTCGAGGGGTGAGCGAGAGCCAGCATGCGCAGGGCGCCCGCGCCCAGCTGCTGCGGGCGGTACGGTCGGGCGATTGGGATCCCACGGTGCTGCCGCAGCTGGACGGCACTGTTCCGGCCAGGCGGTCGGCAGTATTGATCCTGTTCGGTGTGCTCGACAGCATCCCGGCACCCACGATCGATGCGGTCGTCGCGAAGGATCTCGACGTGCTGCTGCAGCGCCGCGCCTCGACACTCTCCTCGCACCCCGGGCAGGTGTCCTTCCCCGGCGGCGGGCGCGATCCAGAGGATCGCGACTTCGTCGACACGGCCCTGCGCGAGGCCGAAGAAGAGACCGGGCTGGACCCGAGCGGGGTCGAGATCCTCGCCACGCTGCCGGATCTGCCGCTGGCCGCCAGCAACCATCTGGTCGCACCAGTGCTCGGGTGGTGGACGAAGCCGTCCAAGGTCGCAGCCGTCGATCATGCCGAGACCGTCGAGGTCTTCCGGGTTCCGGTGGCGCAGCTGCTGGACCCCGCGACGCGCTACACGTCGACCATCACGCGCGGGCGAGACACATTCAAGGGTCCGGCGTTCGACGTCGACGGCACGATCGTGTGGGGCTTCACCGCGATGGTGCTGGACCGATTGTTCGACGCGTGCGGGTGGACCGTGCCGTGGGACCGGACCGATGAGCGGCCAGTGACGGTCTGACCTCGCGCGGAGGGCTCGGTAGTCTGGAGGGGTGAAGATCCTCGTCCTCGGTTCCGGTGCCCGTGAGCACGCGATCATCCTTGCCCTTGCGGCCGAAGAGGCCGAGCACGAGTTGTTCGCCTCCCCCGGCAACGCCGGCATCGCAGAAGATGCGACGCTCGCGACCGTCGATCAGCTCGACGGCGGTGCGGTCGCCGCCTTCGCGAACGAGAATTCCATCGACCTCGTCGTGATCGGCCCCGAGGCACCGCTCGTCGCCGGCGTCGCCGATGAGCTGCGCGAGCGCGGCATCCCCGTGTTCGGTCCGGGCAGGGCCGCCGCCCAGTTGGAGGGGTCGAAGGCCTTCGCGAAGCGGGTGATGGATGCGGCGTCCGTGCCGACCGGACGCGCTGTGCGCGCGGCATCCGAGTCCGAGGTCGAGGCCGCGTTCGATGACCTGGGCGCCCCGTACGTCGTCAAGGCCGACGGCCTGGCGGCGGGCAAGGGCGTCATCGTCACCTCCGACCGAGCAGAGGCGCTCGCTCACGCCGTGCACTATCTTCCGTCGGGCCCGGTGCTCGTCGAGGAGTTCCTCTCCGGCCCCGAGGTCTCGCTGTTCTTCCTCTCCGACGGCGACACCGTGCGCGCGCTCAGCCCCGCGCAGGACTTCAAGCGCGCTTTCGACGGAGATGCCGGCCCCAACACCGGCGGCATGGGCGCGTACTCGCCGCTGCCCTGGCTGGCCGAGCGCTTCGGCAGCGAGCAGGAGTTCGTCGAGCTCGTGACCGAGCAGGTCGCACTCCCGGTGATCCGTCAGATGGATGCCGAGGGCACCCCGTTCATCGGCCTGCTGTACGCCGGGCTCATCCTCACCGACGCCGGCGTGAAGGTCATCGAGTTCAACGCGCGCTTCGGCGACCCCGAGACCCAGGTCGTGCTGCCGCGGCTGCGCACCCCGCTCTCAGAACTGCTGCTGGCCGCCGCTTCGGGTCATCTCGAGGACGAGCCCCAGCCGGAGTTCGCGGACGACGTCGCCCTCACCGTCGTGCTCGCCAGCGAGGGATACCCTGAGGCGCCGCAGACCGGCCGTCAGATCGGCGGACTCGCGGATGCCGCGAGCGTCGAGGGCGTACGGATCGTCCACGCGGCGACGGCGGGTCCGGATGCTCCCGGCGGAGACCCGGTGGCAACCGGCGGCCGGGTGCTCAACGTCGTCTCGGTCGGCGCGGACTTCGCGACCGCCCGCGCACAGGCGTATGACGCGATCGGCCGGATCAGCCTGGACGGCGCGCACTTCCGCCGCGACATCGCCGCCGGCGTCGCGGAGTAGCGCGCGGGTTCAGCCCGTGAGCCCGAAGCTCTGCGGAAGGACCTCCGGGCTCAGCGCGTACTCCACGGCGAGCATGCTCGCACCTCGCACTGCGGCCTCCCCGGCGGTGACGGACTGCACGATCGCGAGATGCTCGGTGGCCAGCGGCATCGACCGCGTGTAGACGACCTCTCGCACACCGGCGATGAGGTGCTCGCCCACGCGCGCCATGGCCCCGCCGATCGAGATCACCGACGGGTTCAGCAGACTCACGGATGCCGTGAGCACCTCTCCCAGGTCGCGGCCGGCCTGCCGTACCGCCTGGATCGCTTCCAGGCTCCCGCCCTTGACCAGTTCGACGACGTCGTTGCCGTCCTTCGCCTCGATGCCGCGCGCGGCGAGGGACCGGGCGATGGCTGGTCCGGAGGCCAGCGCCTCCAGGCATCCGGTATTGCCGCAGTGGCAGGGCACATCGGCGGCGCGCGCAACGCGCACGTGCCCGAAGTCGCCCGCGATCCCCTGCGCCCCGCGCAGCAGCCTGCCATCCGAGATGATGCCTGCTCCGATGCCGGTGGCGACCTTCACGAAGATGAGGTGATCGGTCGTCGGCCAGGCGACGGCGCGCTCGCCCAAAGCGGAGATGTTGACGTCGTTGTCGACGAGCACGGGCACCTGCAGGTGCTGCTGCACCCAGCCCGGAACGTCGAAGCCGTCCCAGCCTGGCATGATCGGCGGCTTCGCCGGTCGTCCGGTCGAGTACTCCACAGGCCCCGGCACGCCGACGCCGATCGCCGCGACCTGATCATGATCGAGCCCAGCCTGGATGATCAGCTCGTTCACGGTGTCGACCATCCAGGTCAGCACCGGCTCAGGCCCCAGCGACACCGCCATGCTGGCGGTGCGCTCGGCGAGGATGGTGCCGGCGAGATCGGTGACTGCGACCGTGGTGTGCGAGGCGCCGATGTCGGCGGCCACGACCACCTTCGCAGCCGGGTTCAGCGCGAACTGCGACGGTGGGCGTCCGCCTGTCGAGGCGGCATCGGCGACGGGGGCGACCAGCCCCATGCGCATGAGCTCGTCCACGCGCGCCGCCACGGTCGATCGGGCAAGGCCGGATGACTTCGCCAGCTCCGCACGCGTGCGGGGTGCGCCGTCCCGCAGCAGCTGGAAGAGCTGGCCGACGCCGACCGCACTGAGATTACTTGCCATTCCCACCCTGCACTTCTCGTGAACGACCCGCTTGGCCAGGCCCGCACTTCATCGACGCACTAGAGGCGATCGATTCAGCACTTCTGCGTCGAATCGAAGTCTACGCGGGAGGCGCCTGCCGCCCCGCCGGGCGCAGGCGGCCCTGCTTGGCGCGTCCGACCGCGAACCGCTGCTGCAGCAGCACGGCGATGACGATGATCGCGCCCTTCGCGATCGCCTGCAGCGACGACGACATGTTGTTCTGCACGAAGACGTTGTTCAGCGTCGCGAAGATGAGCACGCCGAACACGGTTCCGGTGATGGTTCCCCGCCCGCCGATCAGCAGGGTTCCGCCCACGACCACCGCGGCGATCGCATCCAGCTCGTAGAGGTTGCCGTGCGTCGAGGTTCCCGCGTTGGTGCGCCCGAGAATCATCACCGCGGCGATGCCAGCGGTCAGGCCGCAGAGCGCGTACAGCCACATGATGTGCTGCTTCACTTTGATGCCGGCCAGGCGCGCGGCCTCGCGGTTGCCTCCGATCGCGACCGTGCGACGACCGAAGGTCGTACGGTTCAGCAGCAGCCAGCCTGCGACGGCGACGGCTGCGAAGATCCAGATGAGAATGTCGACACCGAGAAGGTCGACATTCATCGCCTTGAGGAAGTCCCGGTCCGAGACGACGAGCGTGCGGTTGTTGGCCAGCACTTCAGCAAGCCCTCGGGCCCCAACCATCATGGCGAGGGTCGCCATGAATGCCGCGACCTTGCCGTAGGCGATGATCACCCCGTTGATGAGCCCCGCGCCGACGCCGACAAGCAGCGCGACGACGACCGTGACGATCCAGTGCGACGATTTGGCGATGTCCTGAATGGCGGTGAGGGAACCGACGACGGATGCCAGTGCCAGCACTGCGCCGACGGACAGGTCGATGCCGCCGGAGATGATGACGAAGGTCATCCCGATGCTGATCACGCCGATGATCGACGCCTGTCGCAGGATCACCAGCGCATTGCCGAAGTTGAAGAAGTTGTCGAAGGCGGTGATCATGCCGACGGCGAGGATCGCCAGCAGCGCGAGCACGAGGCCGAGGTTGCGTGCTGCGGCACCGGAGAACAGCGACTTCAGCGGCGACGACGCCCTCTGCTCGGGGGCGGTGGTCTGGGTCTGCTCGCTCACGCGGCGGTTCCTTTCATGACGAGGTCGAGAACACCTGGCTCATCGATCTCGGAGGCGGGAAGAGAGGTAAGCACGCGCCCGTCGCCGACGACGAGCACGGTGTCGGCGAGACCGAGGACTTCCTCGATCTCGCTCGAGATGATGACGATCGCATGGCCGTCCGCGGCCAGATTGCGGATCAGTGCGTAGATCTCTGCGCGGGCGCCGACATCGACGCCTCGGGTGGGCTCGTCCAGCAACAGGATGCGACTGCCGTGCACGAGCCAGCGCGAGAGCAGGATCTTCTGCTGATTGCCGCCGGAGAGAGTACCGGCCGGCAACTCGGGATCGGCAGGTCGCAGCTCCATCGCCGCGATCTGGTCGCGGGCGATCCTGCGCTCGGCCCGTTCGTCGAGCCAGCCGGCCTTCGCCTCGCGGCTGAACGACGAGAGGGTGATGTTGCGGAAGATCGGCTCGCCGAGGACGAGCCCCTGCGACTTGCGCTCCTCCGGGCTGAGCCCGAGCCCCGCACGGACGGCGGCCGGCACTGATCCGCGCGGCAGCGGCTTGCCCTCCACGCTCACTCTTCCCGAGGTCGCGGGGCGCGCTCCGTAGATGGTCTCGACGATCTCGGAGCGCCCTGATCCGACGAGCCCGGCGAGCCCGATGATCTCGCCGGCCCGCACCGTGAACGAGACGTTCTCGAAGACGCCCTCCAGGCTGAGGTCGTCGACCTCGAGAAGCACGGGGGCATCTGCGGGGATCGGCACAGGAGCCGGGAAGACGTTCTCGACGATCCGGCCCGTCATGTGCTTGATAAGCGTCTGCGTGGGGGTCTCGGCGACAAGGAGGTTGCTGGCCGTGCTCGCGCCGTCCTTGAGGACGGTGATCCGGTCGCCGATCGTGCGGATCTCCTCCAGCCGGTGAGTGATGTAGATCACTGCGATCCCCTGGGCGGTGAGCTCCTTCACGATATGGAAGAGATTGCGCACCTCTTCAGAATCCAGCACCGCAGAGGGCTCATCCATCACGATCAACTTGATGTCGTGCGAGAGCGCCCTGGCCATGCTCACGATCTGCTTCTCGGCGGCGCTGAGCGTACTGACCTCGGTGTGCGGTGACATCGACTCGTGACCGAGCCGCTTCAGCAGAGCTCGCGTCTGAGCGGTCGTCTCACTGCGACGACTGAACCCCGCCCTGGAGAGCTCGTGACCGAGAAAGATGTTCTCGGCAACGGTCAGATCGTCGACGACGTCGAGCTCCTGGTACATCGTGGCGATGCCGAGGTCGATGGCCGCCTGCGGGTCGCCGATCGTCACGACCTCACCGTTCCAGCGGATCTCGCCCGAATCGGGCTGATGCACACCGGCGAGAGTCTTGATGAGCGTGGACTTTCCCGCACCGTTCTGACCGAGCAGGCAGTGGACCTCCCCCGGGTGGACTTCCAGATCCACGCCGCGCAGCGCACGGACGGCGCCGAAGGTCTTCTCCACCCCGCGCATCTCGAGTAATGACGAGGCCTGGTCATCTTTGATCACAGGAGTGAACATAACATGCCGAATTCGCGAATGCGAGAGGTAACAGCTCCGCCTCGACAGCGAGCACGACCCGCCTGGCATCCTTCGACTCCCGCACGATCAAGGGAGATGTGCTCCTTTCGTGACTTTTGATTATTTGTCGACGAAAGCTGGCTAATCTGTGACGCCTTCTGTTAGCTTGAGGCTGACAGTGCTGGTGCGCCACCGACTCCGATCCCGATCGCAATGGCCCGCATCGCACCCATCTGCATCACATTTCAAGGAGGAAAGACATGCACGGCATGCGCACCCGCGGGTTCCGCCCGCTGATCGCAGGAGCGGCAGCACTGTTCGCCGTCACCCTGCTGGCCGGTTGCACCAGCGACGGCACCGAGTCCGAAGGAGACTCCGGCAACCAGGGCACCACCAGCGAAGAGAACACGGCGTCGGGCGACACCGTCGTCATCGGCTGGTCGGGTCCCGAGGCCGACCACGGCTGGCTCGGCGCGATCAACACCGGCGCCATCAACGCCGCAGAGGGCTTCGACGACGTCGAGCTGCGTCAGGCGGAGGGCACCAACGACGCCAACCAGCAGATCGCCGCGGTCGAGCAGTTCATCAACGAGGACGTGGATGCCATCGTGCTCCTGCCGACCGATGGCGCAGCTCTCACCCAGGTCGCTCAGAAGGCGATGGATGCCGGCATCCCCGTCATCAACGTCGACCGTGAGTTCTCGAGCACGTTCGCGTCTCGCGCGACGGTCCTCGGCGACAACTACGGCATGGGCGTCAGCGCCGGCACCTACATCTGCGAGCAGCTCGACGGCCAGAGCGATGCGATCGTCGGCGAGATCGCCGGCATCGACTCGCTGCCGCTGACGCAGGATCGTTCGGAGGGCTTCGCGGATGCACTCGACGCCTGCGGCCTCGAGGTCGGCCCGCGTGTCGCGGCGGACTTCACCGTCGCCGGTGGCGAGACCGCAGCATCCCAGCTGCTCTCGGCGAACCCCGAGATCGACGCGATCTGGAACCACGACGACGACCAGGGCGTCGGCGTGCTGGCCGCGATCGAAGCAGCGGGTCGCGACGAGTTCTTCCTCGTCGGCGGCGCCGGCAGCATCAACATGATGGACCGCATCGAGGCCGACGACAGCGTCATCAAGGCGACCGTCATCTACCCGTCCACGCAGGCCGCCGATGGCATCGCCCTAGCGCGACTGATCGCTCAGGACAAGACGATGAGCGACCTGATCACCCCGAGCGTGCCATACCGGGTCGTGCTGGATGCGCCCGTGGTCACCAAGGACAACGTCGCGGACTTCATGGATCTCGCGTTCGAGTCCTGACCCTCGACTGCGGGGCGAGCGCCTCGGCGCTCGCCCCGCCTGTTCTATCCGCACTGTTCCAATCCGCACCGTTCCGGGGAGTAGAAGATGACAACCGAGCTGCGAGTGGCCCTGATCGGCCACGGATTCATGGGAGCGGCGCACTCCGTCGGCTGGCGGCAGGCGCCCGCCGCGTTCGACCTCCCCCTCACCCCGCGAATGACTGCGCTGGTCGGCCGGGATGCCGAGAAGACCGCCGTCGACGCCCGCAACTGGGGGTGGGACGAAACCTCCACGGACTGGCGCGAGGTCATCGCGCGCGACGACATCGACCTGATCGACATCGTCACCCCCGGAGACTCGCACGCCGAGATCGCGATCGCGGCTCTGGCAGCGGGCAAGCACGTGCTGTGCGAGAAGCCGCTCGCGAACTCGGTCGACGAGGCCGAGGCGATGGAGCAGGCTGCGCAGGATGCTGCGGCACGCGGCATCCGCGCCATGGTGGGCTTCACCTACCGACGCGTACCCGCCGTGACCCTCATGCGCGACATGATCGCCGCCGGCCGGGTCGGCACGATCCGCCAGGTGCGCGCGAGCTACCGGCAGGACTGGCTGGCCGACCCCGAATCGCCGATGACCTGGCGGCTCGACAAAGACCGCGCCGGCTCGGGAGCCTTGGGCGACATCGGTGCGCACATCGTCGATATGACGCAGTTCGTCACCGGGCAGGCGCTGTCCCAGGTCTCGGGCGTCATGGAGACGCTGGTCGACGAGCGTCCCGTGCTGGCTGAAGCGGTCGGCCTCGGCGGCACCGCCGGCACGGAGAGAGGCACGGTCACGGTCGACGACGTCGCACTGTTCACCGCCCGCCTCGAGTCCGGCACCCTCGCGACGTTCGAGGCCACCCGTTTCGCGACCGGGCGCAAGAACGCCCTCGACCTCGAGATCTCCGGCGACGCCGGTGCGCTGCACTGGAACCTCGAAGACATGAACGTGCTCGATTTCTACGACGCCACCCGCCCCGCGGCAGAGCAGGGCTTCTCCCGCATCGTGGTGACCGAGCTCGAGCATCCGTACCTCTCCGGCTGGTGGCCGGCCGGGCATATGCTCGGCTACGAGCACGGCTTCTCGCACCAGGTGAAGGATCTCACCGAGGCGATCGCTGCGGATGCTGACCCGCAGCCGACCTTCACCGACGGGCTGCGGGTGCAGCGCGTGCTCAACGCCGTCGAGCGCAGTGCGCAGAACGGCTCGGCCTGGACCGACGTCTGAACGACCACGATACGAAACTCACGAGAAGAGGACGATGATGTCACGACCTGTCACCCTGTTCACCGGCCAGTGGGCCGATCTGCCGTTCGACGAGGTCTGCCGGCTCGCGGGCGAGTGGGGCTATGACGGCCTCGAAGTCGCATGCTGGGGCGACCACCTCGACCCCTCGCGCTGGGATGACGCCGAATATGTGCAGGGCCGGCTCGACATCCTCGAGCGCAACGGCATGAAGGTCTGGACGATCTCGAACCACCTCAAGGGGCAGGTGGTGTGCGATGACCCGATCGACCAGCGGCATCGCAACATCGTCTCCGACGAGGTGTGGGGCGATGGCGACCCCGAGGGCGTGCGTCAGCGCGCTGCCGAGGAGCTGAAGAACACCGCCCGTCTGGCCGCGGCGCTCGGGGTGAAGACGGTCACCGGGTTCACGGGGTCGTCGATCTGGAAGTACGTCGCGATGTTCCCGCCCGCCACCGACGAGATGGTCGATGCCGGCTACCAGGACTTCGCCGACCGCTGGAACCCCATCCTCGACGTGTTCGACCAGGTCGGCGTGCGGTTCGCCCACGAGGTGCACCCGTCGGAGATCGCGTACGACTACTGGACCACGAAGCGCACGCTCGAGGCCATCGGGCACCGTGAGGCATTCGGCCTGAACTGGGACCCGTCGCACATGGTGTGGCAGGACATCGACCCGGTCTCGTTCCTGTGGGACTTCCAGGACCGCATCTACCACGTGCACTGCAAGGACACGAAGAAGCGCCTGGGCAACGGCCGCAACGGCCGCCTGTCGTCGCACCTGCCGTGGGCCGATCCGCGGCGCGGATGGGACTTCATCTCGACCGGCCACGGCGATGTGCCGTGGGAAGACGCGTTCCGCATGATGAACGCGATCGGCTACGAGGGACCGCTGTCGGTCGAGTGGGAGGATGCCGGCATGGACCGGCTCGTCGGAGCCCCCGAGGCACTGGAGTTCGTGCGGAAGATGTCGTCGTACCGGCCGTCGGATGCCGCGTTCGACAGCGCCTTCTCCACGCGCTGAGTTCGACTCTGAGGCCGAAGGAGCGGCTCGGCATCAGTTCGCTGCGCGGCGCCCTTCATCCAGGTACGCGTATGCGGTCACCCGCGAGATGCCCAGCCGCACGGCGATCGTCTCCACCGACTTGCGCATCTGCGTCGCACCGCGCTCGTCGAGGTGGGCGAGCACGCCCACCTTGTCCTCACGCGTCATCTGGGTGACCGGACGGCCCACCTCACGGATCGCCTCCGTGATCATGGTGTCCATCACCGAGACGAGGTCGCGGCCGAAGTATTCGTCCGGGGAGGCGTTCGCCGACACCTGCTGTCCGGGGAGCAGCGATTCCAGCAGGGATCGCGCGTGCTGCACGATACTGAGGTCGACGTTGATGCACAGTGCGGCGATGATGTCGCCGGCGTGGTTGCGCAGGTAGACGCTCGAACAGCGCAGTTCGCGCCCGTCGTCGGTGAACCCGCGGTAGCCGAAGGCGTCGTGATCCTCTTTGCGGTTGCGCAGCACGTTCAGCCCGAGGCTCGTCGAGGGACCGCCGACTTCGCGGCCGGTGACGTGACCGTTCTCGATCGCGGCGATCGTGTGCCGGAGGTCGACGTCGGCGCCGTCGAGATTGTGCAGCACGACTTCGCAGGAGGGCCCGCCCGCCGCGGCGATGGCGCGCATCACGGGACGGAAGGTTTCGAGGACCTCGGCGGCGTCCTCATATGTGTCGTGCGTCTGCTTTCCCACGGTTCCCACTCTGCACCCCGGTCGTCATCTGAACTAAATGTATCTCATCTAGACAATGTGTTCGAGCTGCGCTAACTTGTCTCTGGCCGACCAACCCCTGACGAGTAAGGAAGCTCCCATGACCCGAGCGAGCACCCCCAGCGGACTCACGTCCAAACAGAAGCGCACGATCGCCGGCGGTTCCATCGGCACCCTGATGGAGTACTACGACTACTACCTGTACGGCCTCGCCTCGGCCGCGGTGTTCCCCGCCGTGTTCTTCTCCAGCAACGACCCGGTCATCGCACAGCTCTCGTCGTTCGCCACGTTCGCGGTCGGCTTCCTGCTGCGCCCCGTGGGTGGAATCGTCTGGGGCATCGTCGGCGACCGCGTCGGACGCAAGGCCGTGCTGATGATCACCGTCGTGGGCATGGGCGTCGCGACGACGGCGATCGGCGTGATCCCGCCGGACTACCTGATCGGGGCAACGGCACCGATCCTCCTCATCGTGTTCCGCATGTTCCAAGGCTTCTTCGTCGGAGGTGAGATGGGGGGAGCGGCGACCATGGTGGTCGAGAACGCCCCCGTCGGCCGCAAGGGCATGTACGGCGCCTTCCTCATCAGCGGCGCCGGCATCGCAAACGTCGTCTCCGGCGGCTTCATGGCCGCGCTCGGGCTCGGCGAAGGATCGTGGTTCATCGAGTGGGGCTGGCGCATCCCGTTCGTCTTCTCGGCCGTGCTGGCGGTCGTGGCGATCATCCTGCGGCACAAGCTCGAAGAGTCCGACGAGTTCGTCGAGACCCAGAACCAGCAGCTGGCCGCAGCCGGCAAGAAGGCCAACCCGCTGATCGAGGTGTTCCGGCACCCGAAGAACGCGATCATGGGAATCCTCATCGGGCTCCCGCAGTCGATCGCCGGGTACGTCGTGCTCACCTACGGACTCAGCTTCATGGTCTCCGACCAGCACCTGCCCGCATGGATGGGCTTCGCCGGCACCATGATCGTCGGCATGCTGCAGATCGTCGTCGCACCCCTGTGGGGAGCGATCTCGGATCGCATCGGCCGCCGCACCGTCTACATCATCGGATGCCTCGGCTTCGCCGCCATGGTCTATCCGACGTTCATGCTCTTCACGACCGGCGACATGTGGCTGATCTGGCTCGGCCAGATCCTCGGGTTCGTGGTGTTCGGCGTGGCGATGCAGGCGACGCTGTCGACGATGCTGGTCGAGATGTTCGACGCAGAGGCACGCACCACCGGGGTGAACATCGGGTACCAGTTCTCCAACACGCTCGGCGGCGGGTTCGCGCCGCTGATCTGCACGGCACTCGTGGCAGCCGCCGGCGGCGCTTTCTGGCCAGTGGTCGTCTACTCGGGGGTGATCGCCGTGGTCGGCGTGATCGCCACGCTCGCGGCATCCGTTCGCCCTGACCGTGAGGATGCCGGACGACTGCATGTGCTCGCCGCGACGCAGAACGTGCCCACCGTCAAGGGAAAGGTCTGATTCGATGACGACCGCCGCGCTGCCCAAGACCACGCCTCGCCTGATCGCGCTGGGCGAGACGATGGTGATGCTCACGCCTGCGCGTGCGGAGTCGCTGGCTTCAGCCCCGCAACTGCAGGTGCACGTGGGCGGCGCGGAGTCGAACGTCGCCACCCACGCCGCCGCCCTCGGGGTCGATGCGGCGTGGGTGAGCGCCGTCGGATCCGATGTCCTCGGCACCCGCGTGCGCGATGCCGTCGCGGCGCGCGGCGTCGACGTCGGCTGGGTGCGCACGGACCCCACAGCTCCCACCGGGGTGTACTTCAAGGACCCCGGTCGCGGCGTGCTGTACTACCGCGACGGATCAGCCGCATCGCGTCTGACGCCCGATGCGGTCGCCGAGGTGCCGCTCGAGCGTGCCGCAATCGTCCACCTCTCGGGGATCACCCCCGCCCTCTCCGCGGAGTGCGCGGCGCTCGTGGATGCCGTGATCGAACGTGTCGCCGCCGGTGACGGGCAGCTCAGCTTCGACGTGAACCATCGCGCGGCGCTGTGGGCTCCGGATGTGGCGGCACCGGCCCTGCTCGCGCTGGCCCGTCGCGCGGACATCGTGTTCGTCGGCCTCGATGAGGCGAACACTGTGTGGGGGTGTCGCACCACCGCCGAGGTGCGTGCGCTCATCCCCCAACCGTCTCGCCTGGTCGTGAAGGACGGCGACATCGGCGCGACCGAGTTCGCACGGGATGCCGCTGGGGCGGATTCGGAGACCTTCGTCCCCGCGATCCCGACCGAGGTGATCGAGGCGGTCGGCGCCGGCGATGCCTTCGCCGCCGGGTACCTCGCCGCGCTGCTCGCCGGCGATGACGCGGCCGGGCGTCTGGGGGCCGGGCATGCCCGCGCTCGTCTCGTGCTGCGCTCGACGAGCGACTTCGTCGAAGATGATACTGAGTGAAAGGCCGATAATGACAGACAACTCTTCCTTCCGTGAACTCTTCGGCGACGTGCCGCTGATGGCGATCCTGCGCGGCATGGGCGTCGAACGCAGCCTGGAGGTCGCGACGACAGCGTGGGACCTCGGGATCACCGCCGTCGAAGTCCCCGTGCAGACCCCCACCGACGTCGAGGCCCTCCGGGTACTGGCCGAGGCCGCGGCAGCACGCGGGCTGCGCGTCGGCGCGGGCACGGTCATCTCGCCCGACCACGTGCGTCAGGCGGCCGACGCCGGTGCCGCCTTCACCGTCAGCCCCGGCTTTGACGCCGAGATCGTCCGCGCATCGCACGAGGCCGGGATGCCGGCGCTTCCCGGTGTGGCGACGGCCAGCGAGGTGCAGGCTGCGGTGAAGGAAGGACTGACCTGGCTCAAGGCCTTCCCCGCGTCACTGCTGGGCACGGGATGGTTCGGCGCCATGCGGGGGCCGTTCCCCGGCGTCACCTTCGTGGCGACCGGGGGGATGGATGCCGGCAACGCTCCGGCCTTCCTCGACGCCGGTGTGCGCGTGGTCGCTGTCGGGTCGGCGCTCGAAGATTCCGCGCAGCTGCCCGCACTCGCGCAGCTGCTCGACCGATAGCGACGAGGAGAAGGACGATGACGGATACCGACGTGCTGACCACCCGCGACAAGGGTCTGCCCGAGCGGGCGATCGGCATGACGATCGTTGACTTCCTGGCGACCGCCCCGCGCCTCGACGAGTTCTGGACGCCGCTGGTCGTCCTCGACGACGACGCCATGCGGCACAACGTCGCCACCATGGCCGCCTGGTGCGGCGAGCGCGGGCTCGAGCTCATGCCGCACGGCAAGACGACGATGGCCCCGGCGCTGTGGCAGCGTCAGCTCGACGCAGGAGCCACAGGGATCACATTGGCCACGATGGGGCAGGTGCGCACGGCGCGCAGCTTCGGGGTGTCGTCGATCATGCTCGCCAACAGCGCCGTCGACGAGCGCGCACTGAACTATCTGTCGCGCGAGCTGGCCGACCCGGCGCTGCGGTTCACCTGCTGGGTGGATTCCATCCAGACCGTCGAGGTGATGGACCGCGCGCTGCGCGCGGCCGGAGCACCACGACCCGTGGACGTCCTGGTCGAGCTCGGAGCGGCGGGCGGCCGCACCGGGGCGCGCACGATCGAGGCCGCCGTCGAAGTGGCCGAGCGGATCGCCGCGACCGACACGCTGCGCCTCGCGGGAGTGGCCGGCTACGAGGGGGCGCTCGCACACGACCGCACCGAGGACGCACGACGCATCGTGCGCGAGTATCTGCAGTCGCAGATCGCGCTGCACGAGCGCCTCGGGCACCTGTACGGCCCCGGAGACATCTTCGTGACCGCCGGCGGCAGCGCCTACTTCGACATCGTCGCGGAGGTGTACGCCGACGCCGTGGCCGAAGCGGATGCCCGCACGCACTTCACGCTGCGCTCGGGCGCCTACATCGTTCACGACGACGGGTTCTACCGGCAGATCTCCCCCTTCGACGAGGCCCGTGCCTCTGCCGATGCGCCGCAGCTGCGCACGGCGATGCACGGCATCGCCCGCGTCGTCTCGCAGCCCGAACCGGGGCTCGCACTGGTCGACGGCGGCAAGCGCGACTTCCCCTATGACGAGGGACTCCCCATCCCACGGGCGACGGCGACCGAGCTGGGCGCCCCGTGGCAGTCGCTCGACGACGCGACGGCGACAGCAATGAACGACCAGCACACCTTCGTGCGCGGGCAGGGCGACAGCGATACCCCGGTGGGCTCGGTCGTCGCACTCGGCCTGTCGCACCCGTGCACCGCGTTCGACAAGTGGCGGGTGCTGCCCGTCGTGGACTCCTGGGACTCCGGCGTCGTCACCGACCTGGTGCGCACGTACTTCTGATGTCGACAGCATCCGGTTCCGGTCGCATCGTGCTGCGCGGAGGCACGATCGTCGACGCGACAGGCGAGCGCCGCGGAGACCTCGCCATCGAGGGAACCAGCATCACCGAAATCGGCGAGGTGGCGCCGCGCGACGGAGATGCCGTCGTCGACTGCACCGGCCGACTCGTGATGCCCGGTCTCATCGACGCCCACTCGCACGCCGACGGGCTGCTGCACGACGAGAACGTGCAGCGCTCTCTGCTCAGGCAGGGCGTGACCTCGGTCATCGTCGGGCAGGACGGCGTCTCGTACGCCCCCGGTGACGGCGCCTACGCGACCGAGTACTTCGCCGCCATCAACGGCCCGCATCCGTCGTACTCCGGCGGCGGGGTCGCCGCGCTCCTGACCGCCGTCGACGGCGCCTCTCGGGTGAACGCCGCCTATCTGGTTCCGGCCGGAACGGTGCGGTTCGAGGTGTGCGGCCGATCGCAGGCACCGGCAGACGATGCGCAGCGCGATGCCATGTCTGCCCTCGTACGAGAGGGCATGCGCGACGGGGCGGTCGGGCTCTCGACGGGCCTGGACTATGTGCCGGGGATCTTCCAGAGCGGCCGCGAGATCGCCGACCTCTGCACCCCGGTGGCCGAGGTCGGCGGCGTGTACGTCAGCCACATGCGCGGCGGGTACGAGGCGAATTCCGCGGCCGGGATCGACGAGATCGCCGAGATCGCCCGGCTCGCCGGCGACCGGTCGGGCGGCGAGCTGCGCGTGCACGTGTCGCATTTCCACGCCGAAGCCGACATCGTGCTGGCGCAGTTGGATGCGCTCGCAGCATCCGGAATCGACGCGACGTTCGACGCCTACCCGTACATCCGCGGCTGCAGCCTGATGGGCATGCCGCTGCTGCCTTCCGAGCTCTCCGCGCAGCCCGTCGACGACATCATGCGCGCACTCGATGACCCGGCCGAGCGCGAACGACTGCGGCGGGAGTGGTTCCCTCGGGTGGCGAACAACCCCAGCCTCGGCCCCGACTGGCCGCACATGATCTCGCTGTCGCACCTGTCGGCGCCCGAACTGTCGTGGGCGCACGGGCTGACGATCGCGCAGGCCGCGCAGCGTGCCGACGTCGACGTCATCGAGTTCGTGCTCGACACCCTCCGCGCCTGCCGCCTGCAGGCGAACGTCATCATGGCGGTGCGGTACGAGCGTCCGGACGCAGAGCTGGCCCGCATCTTCGCGCACCCGGGGCACGTCGGCGGATCCGACGGCATCTTCATCGGAGCGCACCCGCACCCGCGTGCGCGCGGGTCGTTCGCGCGGTTCCTCCGCACTTTCGTGCGCGAGACCGGCACCTGGTCGTGGGCGGATGCCGTGCAGCACCTCTCGGCCACACCGGCCGCCCGATTCGGGCTGGGCCGACGCGGCACGATCGAACCAGGCGCCCCGGCGGACCTGATCGTCGTGGATCCGAATGCCGTCGCCGACGCCGCCACCTATGACGAGCCCCTGCGCGATGCCGTCGGGATCGATGACGTCTTCGTCGCCGGCGTTCCCGTCCTCGCGGCGGGTGAGCTCGTGTCCCCGGCATCCGAACTCCCCGGTCGCGGATTGCGCCGGGCCTGAAGACCACCCAGACCACCCCCATCCAGAACGGAGCAACAGATGAGCAAGACCGCTTTCCACACCACCAACGCCCCCCAGCCGGCAGGGCCCTACAGCCAGGGCGTCATGGCGAACGGCTTCTTCTACACCGCAGGCTTCGGCCCGCAGGACCCGGCGACGGGTGCCGTGCCCGAGTCGGTCGGCGACCAGACCCGTCAGGTGCTGCGCAACGTCGGCGCCGTGCTCGCCGAGCAGGGACTCACCCTCGACGACAGCGTGAAGACGACCGTGCACCTGGCAGACCTCGCCGACTTCGCCGAGTTCAACGAGGCGTACAAGGAGTTCTTCAGTGAGCCGTACCCCGTGCGCACGACCGTCGGGTCGCAGCTGGCGAACATCCTCGTCGAGATCGACGTGGTCGCCGCTGTTCCCCAGGCGTGACCCGGTGGGGGCGCCAGCCGGGATAATGGGCGGATGAGCACTCCCGTGAACATCCCCGGCTGGCGGCCCCTCTACTCCGGCAAGGTCCGCGACCTGTACGCGTCCGAGGACGCGGCAGACCCGCGCATCCTCGTCGTGGCATCCGACCGGGTGAGTGCCTTCGACTTCGTGCTCTCCCCCGGCATCCCCGAAAAGGGCGCCCTGCTCACGCAGCTGAGCCGCTGGTGGTTCGAGCAGCTCGGCGACGTGCCGAACCATCTCGCCGATGGCGAGCTCCCCGCATCGGTCGCCGACCGTGCCATGCTCGCGCAATCGCTCGAGATGCTGCCGATCGAGTGCGTCGTGCGCGGGTACATCACCGGCTCGGGCTGGGCCGAGTACCAGGAGCACGGCACGATCTGCGGCATCCCGCTGCCGATGGGTCTCGAGAACGGCGACCGGCTGCCCGAGCCGCTGTTCACCCCGGCGTACAAGGCGCCGATGGGCGAGCACGACGAGAACATCACGTTCGAACGCACAGTCGAGCTGGTGGGCACCGAGCGCGCCGCCAAGCTGCGCGACACGTCGCTGGCGCTGTATTCACGTGCCGCGGCGATCGCCGAGGAGCGCGGGCTGATCCTCGCCGACACGAAGTTCGAGTTCGGTGTCGACGCCGACGGCGTGCTGCGCCTGGCCGACGAGGTGCTCACGAGCGACTCGTCCCGCTACTGGGATGCCGCCGCATGGGAGTCGGGCCAGACGCCGACCGAGCGGATGGCGAGCTTCGACAAGCAGATCGTGCGCGACTGGCTGGCGTCGAACTGGGACAAGCAGGGCGAGCCGCCGGCGCTCCCCGACGAGATCGTCGAGCGCACTGCCGACCGGTACCGCGCGCTCATCACCCGTCTGACCGCGTAGTAGGCCGGGCGGCGGCGGGATGCGGCGGACGATAGTGTTTCTGCAGCATTCCCACCCCGATTCCGAGGAGCCCCCGCATGCCCGTGTGGAAGATTCACGGCGACGGCCGCAACGTCGCCCCCGATAAGGTCGTCCGCCCCGAAGAGCGGCTGAGCTGGCCAGCGACCTTCGCCATCGGCGCGCAGCACGTCATCGCCATGTTCGGCGCGACCTTCCTCGTGCCGATCATCACCGGGTTCCCGGTCTCGACGACGCTGTTGTTCTCCGGGCTCGGAACGCTGCTGTTCCTGCTGCTGACCCGCAATCGTCTGCCCAGCTACCTCGGCTCGTCGTTCGCGTTCCTCGCTCCGATCACGGCGATCAATGCCGGTCAGGCGTTGGAGACCGCGCAGCAGATCACGCAGGCCCTGGTCGGCGTGCTCGTCGTCGGTCTGCTGCTGGCGGGCATCGGCTTTCTCGTGCAGGCCGTCGGCGTCGGCTGGATCGACCGGTTCATGCCGCCCGTGGTCGCCGGATCCATCGTCGCCCTGATCGGCTTCAACCTCGCACCCTCCGCCTGGAACAACTTCACACTGCAGCCCGAACTCGCCTCAGTGACGCTTGCCGCAGTGATCCTGTTCAGCGTGCTGTTTCGCGGATTCCTCGGGCGCATCTCGATCTTCCTCGGCGTGATCGTCGGCTACGTGGTGGCGATCTTCACCGGACAGGTGACCTTCGACGGCGTGGCCGAGGCCGCCTGGATCGGCCTGCCCGACTTCCATCTCGCAGCTGTCACCGACCCGATGGCGTGGGCGTACGTGCCGATGTTCCTGCCGGTCGTGCTCGTGCTGATCGCCGAGAACGTCGGCCACGTGCGCGGGGTCGCGACCATGACGAACGACCCCTCGATCAACAAGCACACCGGGCGCGCGCTCGTCGCCGACGGGCTGGCGACATCACTCGCTGGCGGCTTCGGCGGTTCGGCGACCACCACCTACGGCGAGAACATCGGCGTCATGGCGGCGACCCGCGTGTACTCGACGGCTGCCTATTGGGTGGCGGGCGCGGCGGCGATCCTGCTGGCGTTCTCGCCGAAGATCGGCGTCATCTTCAACACCATTCCGCCCGGGGTTCTCGGCGGGGTGACCACCGCGCTGTACGGCCTCATCGGCGTCATCGGCATCAAGATCTGGGTCGACAATCGCGTGGACTTCTCACGCCCGGTGAACCAGTACACGGTCGCCGTGTCGTTCGTGATCGCCGTCGGCGGGTTCGCGATGAGCTGGGGCGCGTTCCAGCTCGGTGCCATCGTGCTGGGCACGGTCGCAGCCCTGCTGATCTACCACCTGGGCAACGCCATCGCCCGCGCCCGCAAGACCGGTGCCGACGACGGCGGCCCGATCCCGGCCGTCGGTCAGCTCGGCGGCGACCCGGAGTAGTCCCCTACCCCGCGAGACTGCATTCCGCGGATGAGAGCGCGGGGATTCCGCGGCATCTCATCCGCGGAATGCAGTCTCATGGGCGGGCGCGTGGCGGAAGCGCACCCGGGCGCCCGGCGGCAGCTGCCCGGCGAGGTCGAGGCACCGATCGGTGAGCGCACCGATGATCGGGTAGCCGCCGGTGAGCGGGTGATCGGGAAGGAACAGCACGGGCTGCCCGTCGGCGGGCACCTGGATCGCCCCGGTCACGGCGCCCTCGCTGGGGAGCTCGGCCGTGTTCGCGCGTTCCAGCGGCACATCGCCCTGCATGCGGATGCCGACCCGATCGGAGCGCGCCGTGACGACCCACTCCTGTTCCGTGAGTGTCTCGAGGGCGGATGCCGTGAACCAGTCGTCCCGCGGCCCCCAGGTGATGTCGAGCTCGACGAGATCGCCGGGTGCCGGAAGCACGCGCGGGTACGGAATGGGGTCGACGGCGTGGATGCCGGCAGCTCCGACCGCGACGACGTCACCCGCCGTCAGGAGCTCGGGGCCGAGACCGGCGAGCGTATCGCTGGCACGGCTGCCGAGAACGGATGCCGCATCCACCCCGCCGCGCACGCCGACGACGCAGCG